>JAWWBX010000224.1:0-7252 GCA_033720735.1 Saprospiraceae bacterium | reverse complement strand
GCGTGCCTGCAACTCGCGCAAGTTTGGCTTGAAGATCGTGGCACCCCGGTAAGCCAGAAAGTTGTCGTCCTTCGGATCGACCATGACCGGGATTTGCAGCGCATGGCAGCGGCGCAGGATACTGTCGATCGTTGTGGCAGCCAGCACCCCTTTGTTGTAGTCCTGCAGGATCACGGCGTCCGGTCTGGCGTCGGCCAATCGTTGGTTGAGCTGCTCCAGAAGCCGGGCGGTTTCAGCCTGGCTGGGCATGCAGCGTTCTTCTTCATCCACGCGCAGCAAGTGCTGGTGCCCCGAGATCACCCTGGTCTTGGTGGTGGTTGGCCACCCGTCGATCGCTACGATGCCCGCAACATCGATGCCTGCCTCGGCTGCCAAAGCAAGCAGCTGTTCGCCGCGCTCGTCCTTTCCGATATAACCGAGCAGTGAGGTCCGTACTTCGAGCCCGGACAAGTTGAGGGCGACATTGGCGGCACCGCCCAGCCGGGCTTCTGATTGTCTGAGATGCAGGATCGGCACCGGAGCCTCGGGAGAGATGCGGTCCACATTACCCCACATGTACCGGTCGAGCATGACATCGCCAATGACGGCGATATGCATCTGCGGGAGTCGTTCGAAATACTCACTTTGCCAACCCATGGTCCAGGAGCTGCTCGTCGCGAATGTAAGCATATATCCGCTCTGTGGCTCCCTGGTGCCGGGCAAGGTAGGTCTGCGCGCGGGTGGCGACGAAGGCAGGTGTTTCCGCTTCCCGGAAATGCGCGATCGCCTGTCGCAACGTGTCCGGGTCCTGCACGCTCCGTGCAACCCCAAGACTGATCAGATCATGGGCTTCGGCAAAACGATCGTAGTTCGGACCAAAGATCACCGGAAGCCCATGGGCCAGAGGTTCCAGGATGTTATGGATGCCCGGTCCAAAACCACCACCGACGTAAGCGATAGCCCCCAATGCGTACAAATGCGCCAGGTCGCCCATGGTATCGACGATCACGATATCGGCAGGACGCTGCGCGTCGCGAGACGCCGACAATCGCAGCACCGCAGGCCCTAGCTGCCGGGTGAGCGCCTGAATGCGTTCTTCACTGTTCTCATGTGGTGCGATGATGGCTTTGGTTGCAGTTTCCCTGATCCATGGGATCAGGATTTGCTCGTCAGCGGGCCAGGTGCTGCCGGCCACCAGGATCTCTGCGCCCGGTCCCAGGGCCTGCCCGACTGTGCTGAAGTCACGGGTGTCACGTGCTATGGTGATTACCCTGTCGATACGCGTATCCCCGGCCGTTTCTGCATTGCGGAGTCCGGCCTCATTGAGAAATTGTGTTTGCTCCGTTCCGGTGGTGAAGATCCTGGTGAGGCCCGCTAGCCGCCGTCGCATAAACCGGCCGTACCAGGCGAAATA
Organism: Saprospiraceae bacterium; assembly: GCA_033720735.1. Taxonomy (GTDB): domain Bacteria; phylum Bacteroidota; class Bacteroidia; order Chitinophagales; family Saprospiraceae; genus B8-G4. Next base: position 5,859 of record JAWWBX010000224.1, on the reverse strand, counting down.
GAACTGTCCGGCACGCAATTGGGCCGAGATCAACAATGTCGGCACGCGTGCACGATCCAGTGCGCGCAGATAGTGATACCAGATCTCGTACTTGACAAAAATGGCCAGTGCGGGACGCACCTTCCGCACCCACCGTCGCGCATTGGCATGGGTGTCGAGTGGCAGGTAGGTGACGTGGTCTGCGTGTGGGTAGTCCTTGCGCACTGTGTAGCCAGAGGGCGAGAAAAATGAGAGTAGAATGCCATGATCCGGGTAGGCCGAGCGCAGGCGTTCTATCACTGGCCTGCCTTGTTCGAATTCACCCAGGGAGGCCACGTGGATCCAGATCCATGGCCGCTGGTGATCGACGGCCTGCTCGAGATGGCGGAAGAGTTTGCGGCGTCCGTGCAACCAGGCCCGTGCCTTGGCATTGAACAGACTGGCTGCCCGGATGGCAAGGCCGTAGCATGCAATTGCCAGATTGTACAATGCGACCATAGGTCAATAAAAGATCTGGTCGGGAGGTTGTCCGGTGGTAATGGGGAGGATCCAGCCAATGCGAATGCCGAGGAGACTGTCCTTGCGCTTGGCCGTGTCTGCCCGTTGCTGGTCAAAGTTGAAGTCCCGGCGGCTTTGGGTGGTACCGGCCGTCAGGTCGAACCCGGCGAGGAAGTTGATACGTCCCTGCGGATCAAGATGCTGATAGCCGACAAATCCGTAGAATGCCAGTCCGTTAGTGAGTCGATCGTAGCCCTTCAGATAATCGCCGGTCAGCTGTGAGACGGACCGGGTGTCGTCCTGGACGCGGATCTTGTGCTGTAGCAAGCCGGCGCCGGCGCTGATCTTGATACCGGAATGCGGATGCTGTTCAGAGAGTTTGAACGTCTTGCCAACGTACGGTCCGATAAAGAAGCCACGCTCCCGCAGCAGCACGATGGCAGGGGAGCGGTCATTGCCGATGATGTTGCCTTCCGGGGTGCGCAGCAACGCCAGGACGTCTTCCCTGACCTCGTTGCCAAAAAGGAAATAGCCCTTGAGTCCGGCATGCCACAGGGATTCCATATGGAGGATCTCGTATTGCGCGCCAAGATTGAAGTTGTTGCCAAAGCGGTCCTTCAGGTCGCCACCTGGCGTCTGTGCCCCATATTCAAAACTGAGGTGCATGCGCAGGCTGGGCGCATCCTGGGACTGCAGCGACACCTGCCCGCAAAACAACAATACGATCAGTAGCCTGAGGTGCATTGCGATCAAAGGTATGCATATTCACCTTTGCTGGTGCCAATGGTTATATTTGCCCGACCCACAACGGGGTAAGCTGATGCCAAGAGTACTGATCACCGGAGCAGCCGGATTTCTGGGATCGCATTTGTGCGACCGCTTCATCAAAGAGGGCTATGAGGTCGTGGGGATGGACAACCTGCTGACCGGGACGTTGGACAACATCGCGCACCTGTTTCCGCTCAAGGAGTTTGAGTACTATCATCACGACGTATCGCGGTTTGTACACGTGCCTGGCAAACTGGACTATATTCTGCACTTTGCCTCGCCGGCGAGCCCTGTCGACTACCTGCGCATGCCGATCCAGACCCTGAAAGTGGGTTCTTTGGGCACACACAACCTGCTGGGACTGGCCAAGGATAAAGGTGCGCGCATCCTCATTGCATCCACTTCCGAAGTCTATGGGGATCCCGAAGTCCACCCGCAGCACGAGGAATACTGGGGAAGTGTCAATCCCATCGGCCCGCGCGGCGTCTATGACGAGGCCAAGCGCTTTATGGAAGCTATGACGATGGCCTACCACAACTACCATGGACTCGAGACCAGGATTGCCCGGATCTTCAATACCTACGGTCCGCGCATGCGCGTCGAGGACGGACGTGTCATCCCCAACTTCATGGCGCAGGCGATCGAAGGCCGCAGTCTGACAGTATATGGTGATGGTTCTCAGACCCGGTCATTCTGTTATGTCGACGACCTGATCGAGGGCATCTATCAGTTGCTGCTGTGCGATTACCACCTCCCTGTCAATCTCGGCAACCCCAACGAGATCACCATTCTCCAATTTGCCGAAGAAATCCGCCGGATCAGCGGAAATCCCGATCTGGCGATCGAATACGAACCCCTGCCTGTCGATGACCCCCTGAAACGGAGACCAGACATTGCGTTGGCGCGCAAACTGCTGAACTGGGAGCCCCAGGTCGACCGTGCCGAAGGCATGCGCCTGACCTATGAGTACTTCCGCGACAAGCTCTCCAGCAGAATTGGTACGCCAATTGCATAGAAAAAAGTAATAATGTGTAACCGCTTGATGAAATCAGCACTGCTGGTGCTCGCACTGAGTGCCCTTTTCATTCCTTGCTCACTCACGGGCCAGGTGTCCAATCTTTCCATTCTCGGCCAGGACGCACGCGAACGATTGGCGGCCCTTGATATCAGTGAAGAGGACCTGAAGGTCCGCCTCCGTGAGAAGGGATACGACGTCGACAATATTGATCCGGCCAATATCGACGAGTTTACGATCAACGAGTATCGGCGCGTGATCGAAGAGACCGTGGCCGAAATGGTCGCCGAGCGGGAAGCGGAAGCGGAGCCAGCCGAGCCCAGAGATACTGTCCCGCCGGTACCGCAGCCGTCACCTCCCGAACCCGAACCACCACCCGTTGAGAAGATGGTTGAGCAAAAAGAACCGGAAGAAGAACCAATGATCTACGGCCAGCACCTGTTTAAGGCGCAGGACGTCAAGATCTACTCCGCCGCCGAAGACATCAAACCACCACCGACCTATATTCTGGGAACAGGGGATGAGCTTTCCATCTTTATTAATGGTCCGTCCGTGGTCAACGAAACGGTGAGAGTCGACCGCCAGGGTTACATCCGGCTGGAAGGCACGCCGCCGATCGCCGTGCGCGGACTCACGGTGGCGGCTGCACGCGAAATGCTGCGCCAGCGACTGAAACGCCATTTTGCCTACCGCGACAACCAATTCGATATGTCGGTGCAGACCGGCCGTACCATCACTGTAAACATCTACGGAGAAGTGGAGCGGCCGGGAGCGTTTACCATCTCGGCAGTCAATCCGCTCTTCAACGCGCTCGTGCTTGCCGGCGGACCCTCCGAGATCGGCACCGTCCGCAATATCCGGCTCATTCGCGGCGACGAAGAAAAGGTCTTCGATGTCTACCGGTTTATGCAGGACCCGGGCTTCGCCGAGGACTTTTATCTCCAGGAGAATGATTACATCCACGTTGGGACAGCCCGGCGCGTCATGGAGATCTCGGGATCCGTCAAGCGTCCTTACAAATATGAGTTGAAATCGGACGAGCACCTGATCAAGCTCATCGAGTACGCCGGCGGATTGGGCAGCGACGCCTATTTGCGTGATATTCAGATCACACGGTATAGCAACGACCGTCGCGTCGTCATCAATGTCGACTTGCGTGAGATCATGGACAGCGGAGGTGATTTCCTGCTCTCTGACGGCGACAAAGTGCTGGTGAAGCGGATTGATGATCAGATCGAGAACTACGTAGAACTACAGGGTGCCGTGCACAACAGCGGACGCTTTGAGCGGAAGGACTCCATGCGCTTGTCCGATCTGATCGCCCTGGGAGAACCGGAGCCGTCGGCACGCCTCGATTTCGCGTACATGCTGCGCTACAACCCCAATGGGATGTATTCGTACCAGCGCCTCAATCCACAGACTGCTCTGAGTAACCCCGGGTCTGCAGAGAACATCCTGCTGCGCAACCGGGATATCGTGCGCATTCAGTCTCAGGTGCAGTACTCTGATGAGGTCAGCTTTACAGTACAAGGCGCGGTGCGGGCACCGGGAGAGTACAATTTTGATCCCGCCGGGGTGATGACCGTGCAGGACGCCATCCTGATCTCGGGTGGTCTGAAGCCCAGTGCTTCGGATTTCGGCTTCATCGTCAGACATTTCCCGGAGGATCCGAAGACCGCGCAGTATCTGCCATTCAATACGGTGATCGCGACCAACGATGCCAATAGCCCCGACAATTATGTGCTGGTGCCCAATGACAGCATGGTCATCTTCGATGTCAATTCACTGACCGACGAGTTTTTCATCCAGGTGAAAGGGGCGGTGAGGCAACCGGGCAGATTCCGCTATGACGCCAATCTGACCCTTCGCGAAGCGATCAAAATGGCTGGTGGACTCACCTTCAGTGCTGCCAGCAACAGGGTGGATGTTTCGCGTGTGATCATCCAAGAGAATCAGCCGACCCGCACCATTGATTATACGTTGACGGTCGACCGCGATCTCAATGTACAACCGGGTGATTCAGTGATCTCCTTGCTGCCGTTTGACGAGATCGTCGTGCGCGAGGTGCCTGAGTTCGAGCTGCAACGCTACGTCTATTTGCGCGGAGAGGTGAGCTATCCGGGTGCGTATGCCATCGTCGAGGAAAACGAACGCGTAGCCAGTTTTATTCGTCGCGCCGGCGGGCTGACGCCTGAAGCGTTTCTGGGTGGAGCAAGACTGACGCGCAGCGCGGATGACGTGGGTGTGGTGATCATTGACCTCGAAACGGCGCTCGATCAAACCAACTCGACAGCCAATCTGGTACTTCAGCATGGCGATACGATCACTGTGCCGAAGCAACAGGAACTGGTCTCCATTTCCGGCGCGGTCAACCTGAGCGAACTATATCCGGACGGATTCATTCAACGGGGCAACAAGATCAATGTGACCTATGAGGAAGGCAAGCGGGCGCGCTACTACATCAACAAGTACGCTGCCGGTATCGCCGAGCAGGGTCGTTGGCGCCTGACAACGGTAGAACATGCTAACGGGCGTGTGGAAAAGACACAAAACCTCGGTCTCTTCAGGATCTATCCCAAAGTCACCAAGGGCGCCACGATCAATGTAGGGCGCGTTCCGGAAAAGACACAGGTCGAAAAAGAGGAGAAAGAGCCGGTCGACTGGTCCGAGATCGTGCGGGATTCACTCGCGCAGGCTACGGCCATCCTGACCCTGATCCTGCTTCTGGAACGCCTGAATTGATCACGCGTCATCGCGGATCGCGGCCACGCCGGGCAGTACTTTGCCTTCAAGAAATTCAAGCATGGCGCCACCACCGGTGGAGATAAAGCTGATCTGGTCAGCCAGGCCGCTTTGATTGATGGCAGCCACGGAGTCGCCGCCGCCGACCAGGGAAAATGCACCTGCCTGCGTCTGTGAGGCCACTGCTCTGGCAATGGCCAGGGTGCCGCGGGCAAATGGCTCCATTTCAAAAACACCCATCGGGCCGTTCCACAGGATGGTGCGCGCGCCGGCAATATGGTCGCTGAATGACGCCACAGACCGTGGACCGATGTCAAGCCCCATCCAGCCGTCGGGAATGGCGTTGATCTCACATGTACGGGTGGCGGCATCCGCTGCAAATGCATCGGCAATCACCGCATCTGACGGCAAGTGCAGTCCGACGCCCTGCGCTTCCGCAGCCGTGACAATGTCCCGCGCCACATCGAGTTTGTCCTCCTCCACCAGCGACTTGCCCGTCTGTCCGCCCTGTGCTCTGACAAACGTAAAGGCCATGGCGCCTCCAACCAGAATGTGATCCGCGAGGTCCATCAGTCGGGAAAGCAGACCGATCTTGTCAGAAACCTTTGCGCCTCCCAGTATCGCTACCAAGGGGCGCTCTGCCTCATTGAGCACCTGCTCCGCATTCTCCAATTCGGCTTGCATCAGCAGTCCGAAACCCTTGTGTTGCTGGTCGAAGTAGTCCGCCACGATCGTGGTCGAGGCATGTGCGCGGTGTGCCGTACCGAAGGCATCGTTGATAAAGTGATCGGCAAGATCGGCAAGCTGCCGCGCAAATTCAGGGTCGCCTTTTTCTTCCCCCGCATAAAACCTTGTGT
>JAWWBX010000223.1:0-7268 GCA_033720735.1 Saprospiraceae bacterium | reverse complement strand
GTGTTTTTCGGCCGGAGTTGTCGATCACAATATCCCAGTCCCGGCCTTTCAGAGCCTCCAGGTTATCTTCCCGGTCCCCAATAAGTTGTTCGACCTGTGAAAAAAGCTCAGGGTGGATACTTGGTGCCGTCCTGCCCCTGGTAAAGGTCGTTACACTGTGCCCTCTGTCCAGTGCGTAGGCGATCTGGTGCGGTCCCAGGAAACTGGTGCCTCCCAGGATCAGGATCTTCAGCTTCCGCTCGTCCGGAGCAAGATCTATCAACTTGAGCACCGGACGGGCTGGCAGGAGTGGTGCCATGCCCAGGGTCAGACCCATGCCGAGGAATTCACGTCTGCTTTTTTTCATGAGGTTGGATTAAGGAAGGTGGCTGGTTCACTTTTCAATGCCCGTGTATTTCTTGTAGATGGCCCGGTAGCCGAAGAGCCTGGCCATCGGCCCCAGGAGATTGATCAGGACGTTTTGCGGTCCCAGGGGAATGGCGGCGAGACGCGATGGACTTTCCAGGTATTTGGCTGTGACCATCGCCTGCAGGAACGGCAATTTGCCCTCTTTGACCTTCCCGTCATTGATCATTCCGAACAAGTTCTCAATGAACAGATCTACATCGATTCCGGGGGTGATCGTCTGGATGTATACCGCCGGTTCGTCGTCCGTATTGTAGTGGTTGTGTGCTGTATTCTTTGGCAGGACAATCTGCTCCCCGGCATTGAGATAGTGCTGCTCACCATCGATCGAGTAGGTCATGCGCCCGGAGAGCATTTCGAATGACTCATCTTGCAGTAGATGAATGTGATCGTCGACTGTTTGCCCCTTGCTTTTCAGTGTGACCTTCATGGTCACTCGTTTCCCGTTTGTCGATGCCGAAGTCTCGAGGAATTCGATGGTGTCGCCAGTCATTTTGTCGATGAGTACTTGTCCTTTGCTTGGCATGGGATCTTAATGTGATACTTGATCTGGCGAGCCTGGCTCCAGGCCACGGCTGGCCGTTTGGTTTATGAGCATAAGATAGCCATTGATCTGAATCCCTTCACTTCATCCGCGGTACATCCGGCATCCCGCGACTCAGTCCAGTTCTCCACGCATCTTTTTCGCGACCAGTTCTCCCTTGTTGTTGATCTCGAGGCCCGTGCAGGGCGGACCCCCGGGCAATAGATGTCTGATGCAGAACGATCTCCGGGAGCTATCCTGAGCTAGTTGCGTCATGTCTGCGGTCGCAAATCTGCGCTCATCGGAACATGCAGTTGTGTATCGGCCACCACGATCCCACCCCGGTTGCCAATTTCCACCGACCCAAACCGGGTAGCGAAGATCGCGGGGAGCGGGCGGTCACCCGGAACGGACAACCAGAGCCTGGCCAAATGGCGGCGTTGGTCAGGTCTGTCCCCATCCAGAAAAGCGGTGCGATCGTGCAGCATGGCATGATTGTACACAAATTGCAGGTCCCCTTTTTCGAGCATCATGGAGAGGTTGAGGTCGGGGGAGTTGCACAAGCTGTCAAACAGATCCAGTGCTTCGGTATGCAGCGCGGTCAAACGGGGTGCATCCGGGAATCGCTGTGCCGACTCGATATACTGGCGTTGATAGAAGACGGTTACTCTGTCTTCATAGTACGTGAAGACCGGGATCAGCAAATAAGGCAACATGCCCGTAGGGGTTTCACCACGCCGGTCGGTGGCAATGGGCTCCAACAGCACGCGCAGGAGGTCCGGCCTTTGTGCTCGCATCTCGTTGAATACCGTATCCGCGCTCACCAGGAGGGAAAGACCGCCTTCACTGGCGGGTTGCAGGCAGAGCAGTCCGACTACATCGCAGGAGTCGGTGTGAAAGGACTGGCGTTCGTTGGTCTGATAGATGCGCACAGTGCCATCTTCACTGCGCAATCCCATATTCATGACGTGCCCGACGAGGTGGCCTGCAGCATTCTGTGACCGGGCATGCCCCAGGTGGGTGCCGATGCCGAAGAAGATGGTCAGCGCCTCCCGTTCCGTGTAGCGATGGACCGGCAACCCCCGCAGGACATAAAAGCCGATGCCGTGTATAAGTGTCTCTCTCAGGGTAGCCAGCAACGGGGACAGAGTGGGCAAGGGGAAATGCCGCTTGCGCATCCTCCGGATCTCTTCACCGCTGGCGATGAATGCTTCAGCCGCCGTCTCCAGTTCGGTGATCTCTGCCGGGCTGAATTCGGTGATCCACTCCTCTTCTCTTCCGGCGAGGTCCGGACCCCGCCATACCGTGGGTCCGGTTTGCAAAGGTGGAAGGGTTTGTTGCATAGCCGTCAGATTCGTTTGGCACCCTGAGACAGTTCAGTGCTCTCAAGATCGCAATTCTGGTCCATCAGGTTGGTGTTGCCCACTTGCCAGGACGGAGGATCATTTACGGGGATGGCAGTTTGGATGCTGGATTCAGTATCTGTTGATCACAGGGCCGGGATCACCGCCTGTGCCTCGATCTCGATCAGGAATTGATCATTGGCCAGTCCTTGCACACTCACCCAGGTGCTCGCTGGCGGAGAGTGCGTTCCAAAATGATCCCTGAGTAGCGAAGCAATGACTGGTCCGTCCTCGTTCTGATAGTCGACCTTGTAAATCCTGAGCATTACGATATCCTGCAGGGTTCCGCCTGCTGATTCGAGCGCGACCCTCAGGTTGTCGAATGCTTTTTGCGTCTGGGCTTCCAGATCACCCTCCCCAACGATCTGCATCTGCTCATCCCAGGCCACCTGGCCGCTAATGAAGACGAGCCTGCCGGGATTCGTAATGACAACCTGGGAAAACCCATATTGTGTAGAGTTGAAAAGAGCGGGCGGGTTAATCGTTTCCTTGTGCATCATCATTCAGTGTGAAGGGTAAGTATCATTGGCGCCAACGATGAGTCGAACAGCCGGTGTGTGTTATGTGCGTTCATGACTGCCTGATTCCACAATTGGCCGGAACCCGCCGAAAACCATGCGCGCGGCATCGAAGATCAGTCTTGCAGGATCGGTCAGCGGGGCCACGATATTCGCCATCCTCGGATCCCCTGGCACCTGCGCATTGGCCCGGTCGCGCACCTCCCGCGAGGGGAACACCGTCCAACCGAAGATGACGACCTCGTCCTCAGTTGCATCAACCAGCTCGACGAAAGACCGGGTGCCTGCCAACTCCAGATCATCACCGACGCACTCAACATAGGCGAGTGCGCCATGTTCCTTCCAGATCTCCGCGATCTGCGCAGCTGCACGTTGATATACTTCCAGGTGTTGTTTGGGAATGGGTAGGACGAATCCGTCGATGTAGTTGGTCATTTCGATTTGAGCAATGGTAATTATTAATAAGATATGAACAAACTGTTTGACGCGGAGACCTGCACTCTCATTCACTTCTAATTATCGGGGCGGCAGGAGCGAACTACGCCCAAGTTCTGTCATGTACTTGCGTACCAGCCGGTCTGCCTGTCCGTACAGCCCGGATTCAAACAGGTCATGCCGGTTGGTGAAGATGGCCAGGGTCAGCGGGACCGTCAGGTAGCGCTTGGTCATCGTGGTGGTCCCGTACCACCCTCCGGCATGAAGAGCGATTGTATCTCGTAGAAGCCACCCCATGCCATATCGAAATTCACGCCCCGATTGTACAAACGGAACAGATGTGGGCACAAAGATGAGGTCGTGCATCGCTTCGGAGAGGATAGATTTGTTAAGCAAGGCGCGATCGTATGCCAGGTAATCACTGATGCTGGTGTAGATGGCACCTTCGCCGACCATGCCGTTGAGGATATTGCTGTCGACCTGTTTCCACTTTCCGATGGAGTCCTGCTCGTAACAAAAGGCGCGTTCCGGGATGTCCACGGGCCTGGCCAGGTTGAAATAGTTGGTGGCCTGCATGCCCGCCTTTTCGAACACGTGCTTTCTGGCATACTCGCCAAATTCCATGTTGCTCACCGTTTCCACTAGTGTGGCCAACAGGTTGTACCCGGCGTTAGAGTATTCGTATTTGGTGCCTGGCGCGAACTCGGGTGCCGGATTCTCTGCGGCGTACCAGGCGAGCAGATCATGGTTCTCGGCGATCCTGGGTTGATCCCAGTTGTTCAGGTACTGATCGTAGTTGGCGATCCCCGACGTATGATTGAGAAAATGTTGAATCGTCACGTTGTCAAAGGCCGGATAAGGCAAATATTTCGAGACGGTATCATCCAGTGCAACCAGTTCCTGGTCAACCAGGCTTAGCACCGTCAGCGCCGTAAACTGCTTGCTGACCGATGCCAGCCGCATGTTGGTAGTCGGCGTGATGGGTGCCTTGGTTCTCAGGTCCCGCACCCCGAAGCCTTTCTTGATCAGGGCTTCGCCGTTGACAGCGATCAGGATGGCTGCCCCCGGTTCGTCATCGGCAATTTTCGCGTGGAACAGGGAGTCAATGCCTGCCTGCAGGCGCGCGAGCGGAGCAGCTAGTTCTCCAGTCTTGTCGCCGGTGGTCGATTGACAGGAAAACAGCAGCAGGGTGAGGTAGAACAGGATGATTTTCAAGGCATCTTGGTTTGTACCAAGATAGCGGTTTGAAGTTGTCCGATTGCGACTGACTGGCCTTGGTTGCTCGCAGATGTACGCACAAGTCCGTTGGATTGGTGCAGGCTTCAGATGTCGCCAGGTTTATATCCAGTCACTCGCGCGGATGCGCATTCCCGGCCTCAGACGTGTGTTGATCGGTGTCGCGACTGTCATCCTGTGTTTCTGCCGATTGTGACTTTGACTGGACAAGCACGTACCGCCGTGCCACTTCAACGCGATAGTGCTCGATGATGAGCACCAGGAGCAACAGGAGATCGACCGCGATCAGGAGCCACATTCCGGACAACGAGGGTGAGACCGCGATCAGGACCCCGAGTGCCGCTACCGCGACCAGGCGCTCAAGTGCCAGGGCCGAGTAGGCGCGCAACACGGACAAGACCACCCCCAGCAAGTAAGCCGAAATGCCGATGAACAACATCCAGCGGAATGGGGTTGGCAACGGATCTGCGGGATGCAGCATGATCTCCTCAAGGGCAGCAGCTGCGACAAGGATCGCGCCGACAATGAAAAAATGATTGTAAGTATAGACGTCCCGGGCGAAGAGTGCTCTGACTTTTGGGTCGGTGAGCCCTTCGTGGCGGCGTTCGAGGGCGGGCAACGGCCGGTCAAAGTATGACCACCAGAGCAGGCCGGCCAGCACACCGGATGCCGTCAGTGCCGCCACCAGGTTTGCGTCCAGGCTGTGGCCTTCAGACAGGGTTTCGACCACCGGAGCCCCGATGGCCACTACCACCTCACCCAGAGCGATGATCACGATCAGGCCGTGTCGCTCGGCAAAGTGCCCGGGCCGCATCATCCAGTCTCCTCCGCCGGCATCAATCGTATTGAGCACCAGTACTGCCAGGGCGGCGATCCACAATCCGATCTGCACCGCACCACTGGCAAAGCCACCGGCCAGCACCAGGACGATTGCTCCAACAGTGAAGAACAGATAACGACGATTTGATGACCGGACCGCCTCATCATCCAGCAGGGCCGCACCGGTAATGATTGGCATGGTCAGGATGGCAGAAACGGTGACGGCGAAGACGATCGAACCACTGCCAAATGGGGCTTCCAGAGAAGCTGCCATCGGCAGGCTGATCGCCGTGGCCACCATAAATACAGTCCGTACAAATCGACTGTTGCCCGCGACCGCGTTGGCGGCCCAGGTAAAGTTGGACCAGGCGATCCAGATCAGAGCGAACAGCAGCACGAACTCACCGATGCCCGCCAGTGTGGGATCATGTACCAAATGGAAGACCAGCCGCGAAAAGGCAAAGACGAAACTCAGGTCGAAAAAGAGTTCGGCCGGATCGGCGGTGAAGTCTTCCTCGCGGCTCGGTATGGGAACGTTGCGCATAACTGGAATCACCGGAAAAGATAGTACAAAGTCCGTGACCGGCTCAGTTGTGTTTGTGCCGAGAAGATGTATTGATCATTGACAGGCCTCATTCGAGGCTCGGAGGCTTTCGGTGTTGGGTTCCCTGCTCATACGCAAAGATCAGCCTGATCAACGTTGGCTCATCGTACATCCTGCCCAGGAACTGAATTCCGGCCGGCAGGTTGTCACCGGTATAACCCATGGGCACCGTGAAGGCAGGTTGCCCGGTATGCGGGCTGATCACCTGGCTGTTATCTCCTTTGTACTCCTCCTCAAACCGATCGATCCTGGCGGGCTTGTGATTCCAGGAGGGATAGATCAATGCATCCAGCCCGAGCGAATCCATCACCGACTCGATACCTGTCCTGAACGCGACGCGCAGGGTATCTGTATATGCATCCATGCATGGTATTGCGGGATCACCCCACCGCCCGGTGTTGGCGGCATTTCTCTCAAGTCGACGCCGGGCAAATTCGGATCTGGAGCCGATCCTGATGATGTCTTCCAGCGTCTTCAGGGTGTCGTTTTTTACGAAAGTGGCCAGGAATGTTTCCAGGTCCTCCCGAAAGGAAGCACACCACTGATCTTCTTTGAGCAGTGAAAAGCCGGGGACGACCACCGGATCAATGACCGTAGCACCCAATGCTTCCAGATCTCTAATGGCCTGCTCGAAAAGAGCATGCACTTCCGGATCAGGGTCGCGGTCACTCAGTTCCCTGAGTACACCGATGCGGGCGCCATTCAGTCCGTCTGTCTCAAGGGAGGCAGTATAGCTATCCGGTATCTTTCCGGTCGCATACCTGGTGAGCGGGTCGTCGGGATCATACCCCGCAATGACCTCCAGCACTCTGGTGGCATCTTCCACGGTCCGGCACATGGGGCCCACGACATCGTTGCGCAGATACAACGGGACAATGGCACTTCTGCTGACCAGTCCCAGCGTGCTGCGAAATCCGACCAACGCACAGTGTGAGGATGGTCCCCTGATCGAGTTGCCGGTATCCGTGCCCAATCCGATGGTGCCAAAATTGGCTGCGATGGCCGCCCCGGTCCCGCCGCTGGACCCGGCAGGAACATGTTCTGTGTTGTAAGGATTACGCGTGGTACCCTGCGTGGAGCTTTCAGTATGCATGGGGCTGAAGGCCCACTCCGCCGTATTTGATTTGGCCAGCACGATCGCTCCTGCCTCGATCAGTCTCTGGATGATGAATGCGTCCCCATCGGGCAGATAATCCTTCAGGGCCAGTGATCCTGCCGTCGTGGGCAGGCCTGCGGTGTTGATGTTGTCCTTGACGATGACAGGGATGCCATGCAGCGGCCTCAGCACGCCGGTTCTTGCATATTCTTTGTCCAGAGCTTGTGCG
>JAWWBX010000222.1:0-7303 GCA_033720735.1 Saprospiraceae bacterium | reverse complement strand
TGCAGTGACCACGTCGGGAGCGGTGTATATCGGAACGGATATTGGCGTTTTCTACCGGTCGCCATCCATGACCGACTGGATGCCGTGGAAAAATGGTTTGCCAAATACACCGGTCACAGGTATTGTATTGCAGGAGGACATTGACCGCATCTACTGCTCGACATTCGGGAGAGGAGTTTGGAAAAACAACCTCATCGATGGCAACTGTCCCACCAATCTGGCGATATCAGGATCGTGGTCCGAATACTATTACTATCAGGCCTCGGACCTGATTACCATGACGGCAACAATCGAAGGTACCCTGAACTCGCATATGCATGTGAGATCCGGCGGGGCCGTGGTACTGCAGCCTGGATTCAAGGCTCTGCGGCACGGACAGTTCTCGGCCGCGATCGGGCCCTGTGGAAGCGGGGGTATTCCGGTCAATGGCGATCAGGAGGACGAAATCGAAATTAAATAATCCGGCAAAGGGCGAACGCCGGGCATTAAATCACAAATCATGCAAACTGCTTATCGATCTGCAAAGCGCATTCAACTCACGCCGGTCCGGGCGTATGTGCCGACGCCGACGCCGAGTCAGCATATCGTTGTCCATACACTGGAATTTATTGAATTGCTGCATCCGGATGAAATACAATACGTACGGGCTGAGAGCAACTATTGTGTGTTCGTCATGCAGGACGGACATGAGTTGATGGCCTCAAAGACCCTCGGGTCATTTGAACGTCATCTGCAGGCACATGGGTTTATCCGGCCGCACCAGTCCTATCTGGTCAATACCAGCTTTGTACGCAGGATACGAAAGTCATCGGGATATGCCCTGTGCATGCGCGATGACACGGAAATTCCTATCGCGCGGGCCAGGCGCACACAGATTGTAGACCAGTTTACCGGATGAATTTCAGGACAGTTTGCCGGCATGTGCAGCCAGGCTTGCAATACGGTCGTCCAGGAGCTGCTGTTCGGTGGGGTTGCTGGTCATTTTCAGGGCCGACCGGTAGTATGTGACGGCCTGAGCTTGTTCTCCCATTCGTTCATGAATTGCCCCCAGCACAGCCGGATAGAGGTAATAGGACCGTAATGCCTCGTGCTGCTCCAGATCCGCAGCGGCCTGCATTGCAGCATCCGGTCCATCCAGTTCGAGCAGTACAAGACACCGGTTGAGGGCCACCACCGGATCAAATCCCAGGGAAAGCATCCCATCATAGTATCGAAGGATCGACTGCCAGTCTGTTTCGGTATAAGCGCGTGCGGCGCAATGCGTATACGCGATTGCGGCTTCGTAGTGATAGGTTGTCGGCCGCTCGCCCCGCGCCGCGCGATTGAGAAAGTCGTTTCCAATCCGGATCATGTCCCAATCCCACAGCCCGCGGTCCTGATCAGCCAGGACAATCAGCCCGCCCAGTGCATCGATCCGGCTATCGATCCGGGCGCTGTGAAAGCACATCAGGGCCATCAACGCGCACGCGTCAGGCGAGTTTGTCCGCTCATGGTCGATCAATGATCGGCACAACAACATGGCCTGGCCGATCAAATCCTCCCGGATCGGATCCTCCGCGTGGGTGCTGTTATAACCTTCATTGAACATCAGATAGATCGCCCTCAGCACAGCGTCCAGACGGGAAGGGAGGTCTTGGTCATTCGGAATCTCCGGGCGAATGGCCGACTCCCTGAAGAACGCCTTGGCACGGTAGAGTCGTTTGGAAATTGTTTGCTCGGAGCACAGAAAGGCACGGGCGATCTCCCTGGTGCTCAGGCCACCCAGGGTCTTCAGGATCAGGGTGACCTGGTGATCCTCCGAAATGCCGGGATGACAGCAGGCGAACATCATGCCGAGGAAATCGTCGCGAATGCTCGGAGCTTCCCAAAATGATGTCATCGTGGTGGTCATAGAGTATTCCGAATTGAGCAATTGTCGCTGTGGGTCACTGAAGTCAAAGACGTGCTGATGACGTCGGCGACGGATGATATCGATGGCCTTGTTGCGCGCCACGCGATACAGCCACGCACTTGGATTGTCGGGCGTGCCACGGTACTTCCAGGTCTCCAGGGCACGCATCAGCGCATCCTGTACCACATCCTCAGCAAGCTGCAGATGCTCGGTGCCGAAGATCTTGACCAGCACAGCAATCATCCTTCCCGACTCCTGCCTGAAAAGATGATTGACTGTGTGATCGATGTCGCGTTCTCGACGCATTGCCTTACATCGGCATGATTTCGCGCACCTCTATGGTGCAGTCGTGTGCGAAGCCCGGGCAGCCGGTGGCGATCTGGGAGGCCTCTTCAAGGGAGTTGGCCTTCACAATAATGTACCCGCCGACAAGTTCCTTGCCCTCGGCCAGCGGACGGTCGATCACCCGCGTGCCGCGGTCTACGAGCGAACGCGCCTCGCTCTGCAGTGGTTGGCCGCCAATCAGCTTGCCTTCCGACGCAATCCCTCCCATCCATTTTTGCCATTCCTGCATATGCGCCTGCATTTCTTCGGGTGAGCGCTCAAGCGCCGGGTCGTGGCCACCGCGAATGATAAACATGTAATCTTTCATCGTACTCTGTTTTTTGATTCACCACTGTGACGAACGAAGTGATCAGATTTGGACAGGTTGCCCTGACAAAGATTGAAAGAATCGAGGGGAACTTGCCGCGACTTCGGAGCGGTAGGTACCATACCCGTCAGGAGATTCCGATAACGGGTATGTCACCAGAAGATCACATCACCTAGTCGATCTGGCTGGTGATGATCTTGTCAAAAATGCGATCACCCAGGAATTTGCGCACCAGCAAGAGCTGCCGTGCCATCTTGCCGGTGACGTACCGCGTCTTGGGTTTGGGAGCCGCAATGGCTTTCTGGATGGTTTTGGCCACGACTCCGGGAGGGGACGAGGCCCCCTTTTTTTCGTAGGTGGCCTCGGTGGTCTGGGCGACTGCGGTGGCCCACTTGGCATACGGACCTTCTCCGGAATACCGCATCATCGGTCCGGTCATCACATCGCCGAAGTTGGTGGCAATGAGCCCGGGCTCGATGACGATCACCTTGATATTGAAGGCTTTCAGCTCAAGACGGAGACAATCGCTCCAGCCTTCCACAGCATGTTTACTGGCATGATACCACGCGCCCAAAGGTGTATAGATCTTGCCTCCCATGGAAGACACATTGATGATCCGTCCGTCCTGCTGTTCGCGCATCTGGGGCAACACCGCCCTGGTGACTTCGGCCATCCCGAACAGATTGACATCAAACTGCTTGCGGGCATCCTGCAGCGGCACGTCCTCGACGGCACCATAGACTGCAAAGCCGGCATTGTTGATGAGTACATCAATACGGCCTTGCTCCCGGATGATCTGTTCAACTGCAGCGGTGATTTGCGCAGTGTCAGTGATGTCCATTTCCAGAGCATGGCCACCGGCTTCTTCCAGTTCTGCCATCTGCTCCAGCCTGCGGGCAGCCCCATACACGATATGGCGCTCGCGCAATAGCTGCAAGGCGGTCGCTTTGCCGATACCGGAAGATGCTCCCGTAATCAAAATGACCTGTCGCATGTCGTTGTGTATTGTGGTGCCAAAGATGGTGATTTAATTAGATGTGTTGCCGGGGTCAATGGCCGCGCGGAGCCAGCAACCGGCCAGCACGGTCGTACTGCCGGGATGACAACTCCCGGCCATGATCATAGTGCGCTTCCCAGGCGATTTTGCCATTGGTGTGCCAGCGGCGTTGAAGGCCATGCATCACACCTGGCGCGGAGTAATAGTATCTGATATAGGGATGTCCGTCGGCCATCCACATCCTCTCGTAGCCGATGCTCTTGCCATCGCTCAGGTGGAAATCGTGATCCAGCTGGCCGTTGGTATAGTAACCGATTTGCCGGGTGATCTCACCCTTGACAACCTGCACATAGCGATACCGGTGCTCCGAGTCGGGAAACACCTGGCACGCCCAACCCGTAAACAGTTTGTCATCGTCCAGATAGAGATCCTGTTGTGCCGGGCCTGCGGCAATCTTGCGTGTCAGCGTTTGCAATGGGATCTCACAGATCGTTGCCAGGGAATCCTGTGGTGGAATGTGCGGATAGTTGGCCTGGCCATGCAGTTGAACGGTCATTGAAAGAATGAAGCCAACGATGGTCAGTCTGGGCATCAGCGGGTAGTGGCAATGGCAGATCTGGCCCATTCAAGTAGTTGCGCGTGATCCTCCAATACCTCTTGCGGGATCGCGAAGTAAGGCATGCGTCCATGTTTATCGGCCCCGGCCGCCTCAAACATCGCACGGTTGGCATCCCCGGCCTTGAGGAAGTACCTCCCGCTGGAGTCTACCATGCCAAACATTTTGCCATCCTTGAATATACCGTGACCACCAAACATCTTCTTGCTGGAAATTCCACCGATGGGCGCCAGAAGATCCAGCAGGACAGATGCCGCATCGACGGAATCAGGGGTCATCTTATCTCCTTTCTTTCCCATGCCCGAAAGGTATGCAATTCGCCACGGAACAGGACTAGGCGTCGCGATGTGCAATCCAGGCGCGGACCACCGCGCGCAGCGCCGCTTGTTTGCCGGCGATATCATCCATGTCTGTAAAGCGCGCAATCCGGACTTCTTTGCCATCGCCGTCCAACAGGCCGTATGGATCATCGAGCAGGGCGCCCTTGTGGAACATCAGGCTGACGAATTTTTTGGCATGCATGGAAAACGAAGCCATGTTGCCCTTGTATATAAACGTCGGTGTACTCCACTTGATCGTTTCTTCCATCACGGGATCAGTAGACAGGATGATCTCTCTGACTCGCTGGATCTCCGCTGTCAATGGATGCGCCTTCTTCTGCAGGTAGTCGTCAACTTCAGGAGATGTTTGCATTTATGACCTTTTTGCGTCCTGACGATTCGCTTTTTTGAAAAGAACCCTTCCAGATCTCAGCAACGCAGCTTACCGTTCGAACAACTGAATGCGGTTGCCATCCGGATCGCGAATGATCGTCATGCGCTTCCCGGTTTCGGGGACTCCCACGACATTGCCCACTGTGATACCCTTGATTTCGCAGCGCCGGATCATGGCATCCAGATCCGGCACGGTAAAACCAAACTTGAAAAATCCGGTCAGTCTTGCACCGGGTCGAGCGGCCAGTAAGGTGTCCGGCGGCACCGCAGCGTCGAGTTGAATCAGCTCGAGTTGGGTCGTAGGACTGTGCAAATTAGCCTGGCGCAGCCCGCGCTCGGCGACGTCAATCCGGTTGCGCAACGTCAGTCCAAGCACCTCCTGATACCAGTCGATGCTGGTATCGATGTCGCTTACAATGATGGCCAGGAATGACGGGACGGGTAGCGAACTGGTGTCAGACGAGGTCTGCGCCGAGAGCAACGTCTGAGTAAAGAGTATGACAACCGGCAAGAGGTGTCTTGGTTTCGTTCGTCGCATGTCAGTAGCGCTTTTGGTGAAGGTCGTCAATGGGGGTGGACTTGATGAATTCCACAAAATCAACGAGATGACGGATCATGTGCTCCCACATGGCCCGTCCTTTCTCAGCCGTCGCTTTGGTGGCATCGCCGATCACGCCGGTTTCGGATATCCGGCTGGTGCGAACATACCAGTTGACTCCGCGGTCACTGTCGTAATCGAGAAACTGGCTGCCAAACTCCAGGGTTTCATTGGGAGCACGATCCATATAGACCATCTCCGGCCGGATGGCCAGGGTCGTGCTGGTTTCGATCTCACCGGCATGAATGTCGTTGGGTGTAGAGATCAGGTCGTACAGATCCACATCGCTGGTCTCGCCGGTATCCACGCATACGAAGATCTGTGCGTCCCGGTTGATCATTTGGGCCGCGTATGCGAGGGTGGGGGCGTTGTCTCCGTGCCCGTTGATGATCAGGATCTTGCGGATGCCGTTGCGGGCGAGACTCATCCCGATGTCATAGACAAACGCAGAAAGAGCGTTGTTGGTCACGCTGAGCGTGCCCTTGAAGTCTTCATGATGGTATGAGACGCCATATGGGATTGGCGGCAGCACCAGCGGCTTGGGGTCACTGCATGCGGCTGCGACCTGTTTGGCCAGATAATAGGCGTCATAATAATCGACGTCGACGGGGAGATGCGGCCCGTGTTGCTCGATCGCACCGCAAGGGAGGATGGCCAGATCCACGGTTTGCAGATGTTGCTCGATCTCCTGCCAGGTCAACTCCTCCCACAGGTATCCTGTTTTTGCATTATTTGTTTTCATGTTCAGTCGCTGCAATGATATAAGGTTTGGAAAGCATTGTATCGTCCAGTGCGCAAGGATGCCATTGCCCGTCCCGGTGTTCGACAGCGCCATCGGCATACTGCTTCAGAATCCCAAACAACGGCTTGCGCACGGTTTCCGGCAGATCTTCGACGAGGCTGCGCTGCCGGTCAAAGCGCAGGCACATGATCTCAGGGTGCCGTTTGGCCTGTTGCCGGGTCCACGCCGAATCCGGTACAAATCCGTGTTCAAGCAACAGCGCATAGAGGTGTTGGGCATCAGAGCCCAGTTGCTTCACACTGCTGGTGGCCAGACTGGCCAGGCACTGGCGGATCTGATCTTCCGCATATCCGCATCTGCGGGGATCCTCGCCCAACACGCTCAGCATCCCTACGATCCTGCGGCACTTCTCACACTGTCCGCAGGGTGCCATCTTGCCATCGGCCTTGTGTGCCGAATGGCACGATACCTGTAACGTCTGGAGGTCGGGATAGCGCTTGACCAGGATCTTCAGGATGAGGAGTTCGGATAGCGAGCGCAACAATGAAAATTGCCGGATATGCCACCCTTTCTTTCGATAGAAGCGGGTAAATGCATTGTCGAAATACCGGCTTTGATCGTACAATGCCGCATAGTGCGTGATCCCGTGATGATTGAGTTTGAGCGTCGTGTCATATTCATTCCCGATCACGACATTGCCAATGCCGCGCTTGCGGACCACCGGCAAGACCCCGAACAGGAAAACGGCGACCGTCCACAAGCGGATGGGGTAGATGTCGGCCTTGATGTCCTGATAGTTTTTACGGATAAACGGCATCTGCCGGACCATCCAGTTGAAGATGCGATCGCTGTTGCACCATACCTTCACCGTTTCCGGTACGTGTTCGTCGAAGAAATGATAGGCGTTGTACGCCGTGTACCAGTGCTGCCCCGCTTCGTTGACAAACACGGGATGCGCTTCGAAGGTCTCGTTGAGGATGCCATAACTCAGCAAGCTGTCCTTTCCGCCACTGCTGAGGATCGCGTACTTGTGCAGATCGGGATCTGTATCGCTGTCAGAAGGAGCCGGCGGGTCAAATCCGGAGCTCTCAAAC
>JAWWBX010000221.1:0-7336 GCA_033720735.1 Saprospiraceae bacterium | reverse complement strand
CTCTTTGCAGTACCGCCCTTCAATCAGATCGGCGTATTTGTTTTATACAATAATGGTGACGGCACCTTTACCAACTGGCAAAACCTGGCGGCAGGCGAGCAACCATATATGTTTGCGGTTGCGCCGATCGACGGCAACAATTTTCAGGATATCTATATCGTCGATGACCAGCAGGACTTTTATCACCTGGTCGACGGATCGACACCAGACCAGTCGGTGAGCTACAGCACCCTCAACAGCACGGATCCGCGCACGGCGGCGTTTGGGGGCAATTGCAAGTTTGCCGATCTGGATGGTGACGGTGATCTCGACTTCGGTATTGCCGATGTGGATGTCGACATCCCGCCCTGCAACAGCGGTGCCTCGATGCGTAAATTTTCCCTCATGCAGAATGATCAGGGCGTGCTGGACCCGTCATACGGGTCGGTGATGTATCCGTGGAATGTCTCCACGTACGACTTCGTCTTTCTGGATGCCAACGGCGATTTCCTTATGGACTTCCTGCTGGGTGTGTGTGATGGATACCAGCTCTTTCTGCAGGTGCCTGAATGCAGTGCCGCGTTTGCCCTCACGCCGCAATATGAAGCCTGCGAGGGCGATGTCGTCACGATCGATGCCGGACCGGGTTTTGATTTGTACGACTGGTCAAATGGAGAAACCACGCAGAGCATCGACGTACTGACTGGCGCGACCTATTGCGTGACCGTCACAGATGTGGACGGATGCACCTACAGTTCATGTACCGATGTCATCTACCTGCCTCAACCGATGGCACAGATCCTCGGCGATACGGCAATCTGCCCTGGCGGAAGCACGATCCTGGAGGCGGTCGGCAACGGCACCTTTATGTGGAGTGACGGCTCGACGGAACCCTTTTTGGATGTCTTCGTGGCAGGTCAGTACTGTGTCACCGTGACGGATGTGTCTGGCTGTACCAATACCGCATGCGTTGAGGTCATCGAAGTGCCGAACCCGGTTCCGGTCATCCATGCTCCCCAAGGTCTTTGTCCCGGTGGCGAGACAACGCTCTATTTGCAGGAGACGTACGCCGAGGTCTCCTGGTCGACGGGCGAGACAACGGAGACGATTGTCGTGACAAGCGCCGGCCAGTACTGTGTGACGGTGCTGGATTTTGACGGATGTGTCGGCATTGACTGTCTGGAGCTTCTTGAGGCGATGCCGCCTGTCGTTGATCTGGGGGATACAGTCGAGCACTGTGCAGGCACTACTGCCCTGCTCGACGCAGGCATCCCGCCCGATCCCTCAAGCTACCAATATCTGTGGTCGCATGGTGAAGTCGGGCCATCGGTCAACGTCACGGGTAATTTCACGTATTGTGTGACGGTGATCGATGCAAACGGTTGTACTGCAGAAGACTGCGTTGAGGTAATTGAAATACCGGTTGATTCGCTGGTGATCATCGGGCCCTCCCACATTTGCCGCGGCGAAACACTCACCGTCATGGCTTCGGGTGGATTTGCCTCATATCTATGGTCCGGGGGAGACACCAGCTCCATGCTGACGATCACGGAGGGTGGTGAATATTGCGTCACGGCTATTGATGCGAATGGATGCGCCGCCACCCAGTGCCTGACAATCACCGAAAGTGAGGCGGTGGTTCCGGATTTTGGCTTTGACACGCTCGTTATCTGTTCTGGAGATGCATACCAGATCGTACTGAACGGCGCAACCTATGCCACTTATCTTTGGAGCAATGGATCAACAGCACCGTCAATTACGGTTGACTTCCCCGGAACGCTCTGTGTTACCGTCACCGACACCTTGGGCTGTCAGGGAAGCAGCTGTATCACTATTATTCAGCTACCGGAGAATGTACTTGTCATCGACGCCATCGTATGCCACGGAGACTCGATCAACCCAGACAGTCTCGGTGCCGGGGTCTTTACCGGCGCCAATGGCTGTGACAGCATTGTCGAAGTCGGCATCATGGAACTACCTCAGATCATGATTGACAACCTGGTCATCACCCCTGACCCGGGTTCAGGGTCCGGAGGCATTTCACTGGAAGGCGTTTCAGTGCCGGGCGGGATCAGCTATCAATGGAGCACCGGGGACACAACGGCATCGATCTCCGGACTTTTCCGCGGCACCTATGTTGTCACCATCACCGATGCGTTTGGATGCACGGGGGTCTTTACCTTTTCAGTTCCGCTGGGCACTACGCGGCCTGACCTTGATCCTGGGGATATCATCACCGTTCATCCCAATCCGTTTCGCAGCAACTTCACCTTGTTCCATCCACGACTTACCGGAGTACCAGGTGAGATCCTGATCATTGATCTTACCGGTCGGCAGATCACCCGGCAGGGCCTGCAAGCCAGTGGAAAAACGGAAGTCGAGTTGGAAGCCCCGCCAGGTGTGTATCTTGGCTTCCTGATCCACGACGGCTTCTTGATAGGAACTGTCCGGCTGATCCATCTGGACTAAGACACAGGGACATATGCAAAAAATTCTGGTAGCCAACCGCGGAGAGATTGCTGTCCGCGTTATTCAATCGGTCCGCAGAATGGGATTACGCAGCGTTGCGGTATACTCGGATGTTGACCGTTCCGCACCACACGTCCTGCTCGCAGATGAATCCGTTTGCCTCGGTGATCCGGCGCCGGCAGCATCCTACCTCAATATTGAAAAGATCCTCGCCGCTGCGCGCACTACCGGTGCCGACGCCATCCATCCCGGATATGGCTTCCTCAGTGAGAACGCCAACTTTGCCCGCGCGGTCGCCGAGGCCGGCCTCACCTTTATCGGGCCGCCGCCGGAGGCTATTGAGATCATGGGGAGCAAACTGGCTGCCAAGGATGCTGTGCGCGGATATGACATTCCGATGGTCCCAGGTACTGATACGGCACTGACAGACCCTGAAGAAGCACTCGATATCGCCCGCAACCTCGGGTTTCCGGTGCTGGTCAAGGCGA
This sequence comes from Saprospiraceae bacterium, assembly GCA_033720735.1. Lineage (GTDB taxonomy): Bacteria > Bacteroidota > Bacteroidia > Chitinophagales > Saprospiraceae > B8-G4. Next base: position 4,400 of record JAWWBX010000221.1, on the reverse strand, counting down.
GTGCCGGGGGCGGTGGCAAAGGCATGCGTATTGTCAACCAGCCCGGCGAGTTTACCGCTCAGCTCGAACGCGCACGCAGCGAAGCGATGAATGCTTTTGGCGACGATGCGGTCTTTGTGGAGAAATACATCGGTTCTCCCCGGCATATTGAAGTCCAGATCCTGGCCGACCAGCATGGCCACTGTGTGCATCTGTTTGAACGCGAGTGCAGCGTCCAGCGTCGACATCAGAAGGTCGTTGAAGAGGCCCCCTCACCAGTTGTGCATGCCGCGATGCGCCAGGCAATCGGAGCAGCAGCCGTTCGGGTCGCGCAGGCATGTGGCTACACCGGAGCCGGCACGGTCGAATTTATCGTTGACGAGGCGCTGAATTTTTACTTCCTGGAAATGAACACCCGGCTGCAAGTGGAGCATCCGGTCACCGAACTGACTACCGGCATCGACCTGGTCGAACAACAGATCCGGGTGGCAAGGGGGGAGCCATTGGCCTTCGGGCAGGAGGATCTCAGCCAGCGCGGTCATGCGATCGAATTGCGGATTTACGCGGAGGATCCCTTTGATGACTTTCTGCCATCTATTGGCACGCTGATCCGGTTTCAGGTCCCTGAAGGACCAGACATTCGTGTAGACAACGGATATCGTGAAGGCATGGAAGTTCCACTGCACTACGACCCGCTTCTGGCCAAGCTGATTGTCTTCGGCGCGGACCGATCGGACGCAATCAGCCGGATGATCGAGGCCATTGATCAGTTCCATGTACAAGGAGTACAGACCACACTCCCTTTTGGCCGGTTTGTGATGTGCTCCAAACCCTTTCGTTCAGGTCAGTTTGACACGCACTTCGTTCGTGATCACTTTACCGTGGGTGCTTTGCGACCAGATGATCATGAGGCGCGGGTCGCAGCACAGATCGCGGCCATGCTCCAGCACCAGCACGAAAAAACGGTCAAATTGCACCGGCACGTGAGCCCGGGATGGATGGCTCGCGGTCGCGGCGACGGCTGACCTTACAGGCCGACCACAAACCGCCTGACGACCCGTACGTCGCGCGCATTAAATGACGCCTCAAAGAGATAGATACCGGGGGGTAACCCTCCGATCGGGATCTGAAGCTGGTTGTTACCAATCACCAGCTGTTGTGCACCTTCCAGTACCCGCTGGCCTCCTGGCTGAAAGATGCGATAGGTCATCTCGTCCGCGATGAGTGTCGTCACCGTCACGTCAAGGCGCTGAGCGGCAACAGGGTTTGGATTGATCGCTACCGCAAGTTCGTCGCGCGTACCGACATAATCGGCAGGAAAAAGCTGGGAGCGCGGAACGATCTCCTGCTCGAACGTATCGCCGGACCACCAGAGCTGCACATTGGCACCCCAGGTGTACTCGTAATATTCAATCGTGACCGGATACAGACGACCCCCTTCGAGCCAGGTGGTGCCACCGACCAGCCGGGCGGTTGCTGTCGGCTCCCAGAGTTCAAACACCTGCTCACCGTCGATCCACATCCGTAACCCGTCATTGACAATTCCGGTAAACGTGTGATTGCCTGTTTCATAAGGCAGCAGGAACCCCCGCCAGCGGATACTGAACATATCTTCAGGCAGGCCGGCAAAGGGTGCATCAAAAAAGAAGTTGAAGTCAATGGTGGTGTCGATCCGATGTGTTGAATCAGGATGTGAGAAAGTGACATCCGGGAAGTAGGTGGCAGAAAGCCCGGTGCCGGTCCCAAGCGGCCTGCTGCGATATTGTGCTACAAAGGTCTCGGCTGCTTCGGGGGCATGAAAGACCAGTGCCGGATCTTCGACGCCTTGCTGCCATCCGTCGAAAAAATAAATGCGATCACCCATCACCTGATTGACAGGAGCAACGACCGTGCGCTGGATGCCGGCCACACTGAACACTTCGAATGGCGTGCGCCTGACCTTTCCGTCTACCAGCATTTCCAGACCGGCCGGCTCCGAATCAACGATGTAAGAAGTCATCTGCGGAAACACCTCGGCAAACGCCGTGTGGGTCAGGCCTTGCTTGTCGCGGGCACGGACGTAGACACGGTACCATACATCCGTGTCGATCTCGCCGATGCGGGGGACCACAAACGTGCCTTGCGGTGGGCCCGGTTGCTCCCCGGCGACCGGATGGGTGTGCGTGTTGTGGTGAAACTGAACCCACCAGCTGATCTGATCGGCCGGAAGTACGCCTTCTTCAGGGTCTTGCACGACCGCCGCAAAAGCAATCGTGTCTCCCGCACGATATATGAACTCCGGATCGGGCGATACAAACTGGATCTCGGGCCTGTGGTTGTTGGTAACGGACAGCAAGGCGCTGTCACTCCACACCTGACCTTGGGCATTCGTCACCAGGCACTGCATGACCGACCCGCTGTCGCTCAGCGACGTTGCAGGGATCGCAAACGATTGCTCCAACGCACCTGCGACTGGTTGTCCGTCACGATACCATTGGTAGGTCAGCGGCGCACTGCCACTTGCCTCCACGTAAAATGCCGCCGGCTCTCCCACCGGCACCAGCCGTGGCTCGGGATGGATCGCAATCTGCGGAGCACCCGACCCTCCGTAGGTCACCTTCCAGAGCATCCCTTCATCTGTCCCCGTGTTGTCCTGGGGCGACCCGTCACTGATCCCGCGGCGCTCCAGATAATAGAGTCCGCCGTCATGACTGGTGAGCATTGCTACAATCCGCTGCCCGCCGGTCATGAAGGTCTCCTGAGGCTGGTAGGTGTTGAGGTCGAGAACCCGGATCGCACCCGCACAGTAGTCTGCATAGAAATACTTTCCGTGATACTGCGCAGGAAACGCCAGGGTCTCCGGACGATAAACCGTGGCCCCTACGATGGCGCAACCTTCACTGTGGTCATAGGCGTACACAGGATCACGGTAATTCGCTGGCAGATTGTGCCCGTTGCTGACACCTTCAAGACGGTCCCACCCGTAGAATGCGCCGCGTTCGATCAAATTGATCTCTTCCCAGTCTCCGCCCCCCACATCATTGGCATAGAGCCTGTCAGTCACGGGATCATAGCCCATTGAATAGGCATTGCGCAAGCCATAGGCCCAGATCGCGCGGTGCTTGCCACTCAACTCGTCATAAAATGGATTGTCTTCAGGAATGGTCCCGTCATCATTGAGCCGCAGGATCTTGCCCAGCACTGAACTGAGACTTTCGGCATTGCGGGGTTCGCTCCCCTCACCTGTGCTCAGATACAGTTTGCCGTCAGCACCAAATTGCATCGCACCGCCGTTGTGGATCGCCGCCCGCAGTTCATCTGTCTCGAAGAGGATCTCCTCCGACCCCGGGATGGCTACATCACCATTGGCCGTAAACCGGCTCAACCTGTTGATGTTGGCACCCGGTACGGTGTAAAAGAGATACACCCAATGGGTTTGTTCAAACTGCGGATGGAGAGCGATCCCGCCCAGACCGCGCTCATTATTGTTATCGACCTGGACGGTCACAAAGGGATCGGGCAGCAACTGGTCATCGCGCACGATCAGCACCTTGCCATGCTTCATGGTGAGAAACAAACGACCGTCGGGCGCTTGTGTCATCGCAGTCGGATCGAGTCGATCAGCCACGAGCGTTCTGTGAAAACCGTCCGGGAGTGTCACTTGTGCACTGACCACCGGGAAAAAGGCCATGACAAGGGTCAGAACAAGGATGCACCTCTGGAGACCAGCGTGCATCAGGGCATGGGCGTTTGAAACGAGATGATCTTCACCGCCCGGCCCCACATCTGCGTGGAGACATCATCATCCAGCACGTGAATGGTACAGCGGACTTTCGCCCCGTCTACGCGCAATTGCTCGGGCATGTGCAAGGGACGCCACCGCTCACCCTTGGCATCAATGATGCCCCAGAAACCCATACCAAGGTCCTGGTAAGTAACGGTTCCGGTGATGCGCTGGCGGTTTTTCATGACCTTCCTGTAAAGGTATGACTTTACGGCGATGCACATCCAAATCGGAAGACGTCCGTTTGACGCGGATCAGGCGACGATGGGAAATTTCAGGCGCACCTTCTCCCAGGCAAAGGTGATGTGCCCCCGATTCCCCTCACCGGGCTCGACCTTCCAGGTCAGAGATTCCTGCACCTCCTCTACCAAATCAGGTTGGACCGTAAACCGCAATACGTCCAATGACGCGTCGTAATCGTCCGTCAGGTGCTGATCATAATTCTGATTGAGTACCACCGTCCATTCCTCCCGGCCAGGGATCAGGAAGAGGGCGTACTTCCCCTTTGACACGTCGTTGCCATTGACTTTTACGTCGTTGTAAAACTCGACCCAGGTGGCGTTGTGCGCTCCGGCTACCCAGATCTGATCATAGGCCACCAGGCCTCCCCAGATGACCCGGCCCCGTACGCCTGGTGAGGAATAGTCGATATGCACAT
>JAWWBX010000220.1:0-7350 GCA_033720735.1 Saprospiraceae bacterium | reverse complement strand
GATGATATGAAATGCCTGCACCCCCCCGCTGGCGAGCAGCAGTGCCACCACGCAGCTGATGAGCTGTTTCAGACGTTGCGACAAAACCGAAGGAGTACCTGGCTTGTTACCGGGAGGAGACTGCATAGACGAATTGCGGTAATTTTGTCTTGTGCGCACGGGATATGCCTAAAAAACGCAGAAATTTACGGATTGATGCATACTGTTCACCAATTTTCTTGTGAAATGGACGACATGTGGCTGCAAGAGGACCTGCGGGAAGCGGTCAAAGTACTTGAAAAGGGCGGTGTACTGCTCTATCCCACGGATACGATATGGGGCCTGGGCTGTGATGCACTCAACGAGCGGGCCATCGCCAAAGTTTACAAGATCAAGGAACGCGACCCGCAGAAGCCGTGCATCGTGCTGATGAGCGACATCGACATGCTCAAGGAGTATGTGATCAGCATCCACCCCCGTGTCGAGACCTTGCTGTCACTGCACGAGCGCCCGCTGACAATTGTCTATCCGGAAGTGGAAAAGATACCGGACGCCTTGCGCGGACCTCAGGGCAAGGTGGCGATCCGGGTGGCACGCGACGGATTTTGTCGTGCACTCATCAAGGCCTTTGGCAAGCCGATCGTTTCAACCTCAGCCAACCACGCCGGCAAACCACATCCAAACGGCTTTGGCGAGATCAGCTCGCAGATCATCAAAAAGGCCGACTACGTGGTCAAGTTCCGCCAAAGTGAGCACAACACAGGCCTGCCATCGGTCGTGGCTACCTACAATTTCAAAGGACATCTGGAATTTTTGCGCAGCTGACAGCCGTCGATCAGATCTTGAGCGTGGTGCGCCGGTCCTGTTTGACACTCTCCCGCGCCTGAATGACAACCGGATCATGCTCATTCATGATCTTGTACCATGCCTCCCGACCGAAAAAGTACGACCCGATCATGGCTTGCAGCAGGAGGTAGCCCTGGTCCCAGTTTTCCCGTACGGTTTGGCGGTACTGCCAGTCTGGAGTGGTGCGATCCCAGTAGGCGATCAGGCTGGAGAGTACCAACTCCCTGTCAGGAAAATGCTTGATCAGGTCTTCCACTGAGGCATAATCGCGCGGGTGGATCTGTTTGTACCCGTAAAATGCAAACTCGAGCACGGACTCGTAAAGCCCTTGCAGCTCTGGTTTGTACCAGTCGAAGCCAGGCTCGATAATGATATCCGGAACAATCCCCCCCGAACCGAATACTTCACGCCCGTTACGCGTCTGGTAGCCGGAGGAGTCGGCTTCCTCGTGATGATCGACGGCGTCACCATTGCGGTACGGTGTCTGGATCGATCTTCCCGATGGTGTGTAGTAACGGGCTGTGGTAAGCCGCAAGGCACCGCCATTCTTCAGGGCGTATTGCTCCTGGACCAGTCCCTTGCCAAAACTCTTGGTGCCGATGATCACACCGCGATCCTGATCCTGGATGGCGCCCGCGATGATCTCGCTTGCGGAGGCTGAGCCCCCATCGATCAGGACGGCTACGTTGCCGACCTCATAGAACGGATTGCCTGTCGATTCATAGTCCATGCGCTTCACATGCGCGCCCTCGGTATACACCAGCAGACGGCCCTTCTCCTTGAACAACTGGCTGAGAATATTGACGGCCTCCTTGAGATACCCACCGGGATTCTGGCGCAAATCGATCACGAGATGCTGCATCCCTTCGCCATGGATGAGTGACTCGAGTTTATCCATAAACTCGCGGTATGTCGTCGAGCTGAAGCGGTTGACGCGAATGTAGCCGGTTTGGTCATCCAGCATATAACCGGCGTCGACACTCACCAGTGGTATCCTGTCACGCACAATGGTCAGCGGGATGAGCGTGTCGACGCGATGCCGCTTGACCCTGATTTCGACCGCACTCCCTTTCGGACCACGCAGTCGCTCTACTACCAGTTCTTCATTCAATGCGATCCCTACCAGGGTACTGTCGTCTGCGGAGATGATCCGGTCATGCGGCAGGACACCGGCCCGGTCGGCCGGCCCGCCCTCGGTAATGTCCAGGACGGTAATGGTATCCTTGACGATGTGAAACTCGATGCCAATCCCCTCGAAGTGCCCTTCCATCCGCTCGTTGAGCTTGGCCAGTTCGTCCGCGGGAATAAAACTTGAGTGTGGGTCGAGCTCGGAGATCACACTTTCAATGGCCTTTTGCACCAGGCGCTCTGAGTCCACATCATCGACATATTTTTCCTCGATAAAACGGATCAACTCGGTGATCTTGCCGGCATTGGACCGGTCGTCCATGGGCAGGATTCTGAAGGAGGTCGCATGCTCGCCGCTCAATTTGACGCCGGCGATCATACCGATCACCGCGACCATAGCGAGCAACATGGGCTCCCAGATCTTGTATCGCGCTCTGTTTTGCTCAGGCATACTCTGGTTGTAAAGATAAGCAGGCCGGCCCCGTAATTGTTGCGAATATCATTCCAAATGGGATGGGCACCCGCAATTCATAGACCAACCGCCAGTTGTCGTCCTTCAAGATACACCGGGCCGGCGTCCGATCAATAGTAGGTGTACCGGCGCACACGGGTTGCGTGCTTGGCCAGCCGCACCACCTGGCAGGAGTAGCCGTACTCATTGTCGTACCAGGCGTAAATGATCACCGTCTTGCCATCAGGACCCACGATGGTCGACGGCGCATCAAGTACCGATGTTGTGGTCATGCCCACTGCGTGGCTCGACACATACTCCGTCGAGGCCGAATAGTGGATCTGCTCCACCAGGTCACCATGCAGTGAGGCTTCGCGCAGCACCCCGTTGACTTCTTCCACCGTGGTCTCCTTGTCAATGGAGACGGCGATGATGGCCAGCGAAACGTTGGGTGTCGGTACCCGCACGGCGTTGCCGGTCAGCTTGCCATCAAGATGCGGGAGCACCTTGGCCACCGCATCGGCCGCGCCTGTCGTGGTAAGTACCATATTGATCGCTGCTCCCCTGCCCCGCCGTGGTTTCTTGTGAAAGTTGTCGAGCAGGTTCTGGTCGCTCGTGTAAGCATGGATCGTCTCCACGTGACCACTGCGGATCCCGAAGGCCTCGTCGATCTTCTGAATGATAGGCACGATGGCATTGGTCGTGCAGCTCGCGGCGCTGATCACCTTGTGTTCATCGTAATCGAAGTCATCCTGATTGACCCCGTGCACGATATTGGGCACGTCTTTCCCAGGAGCGGTCAGCAAGACCTGATCAATGCCGTTTTGCAGGTGCTGCGAGAGGCCTGCTTTATCACGCCAGACACCGGTATTGTCGATGACCAGGCCGTTGCGGATGCCGTACTCGGTATAGTCGATCTCGGCAGGATTGCTTGCAAAGATGATCGCAACGCGATTCCCATTGATGAGGACCTCGCGTGCGTCATCCCTGATCTCCACGGTGCCATGAAACTGTCCGTGGACGGAGTCCTCCATCAGGAGTGCCATCCGTTTGGCTACCTCCTCGCGGAGGTCTTTCATCTGCGGACGGATCACGATCGCTTTAAGTCGCAGCTGGTCACCGCGCCCGGTGACTTCAATGATGCGCCGCGCCACCAGCCGGCCGATGCGTCCAAACCCATACAACACGACATCGCGGTGCTGCAACACGTCTTTGTCATCCCCGACAAAATGGTTGAGCTTGTTGTGGATGAAGTCCTTGAGGTCACCGTATTGCTGGCCTTCTGTCAGCCACTCACAGGACAGCGTGCCCACGTCGATCTTGGCCGGCGCCAGATCCTGCAGGGCTGCAATCTCGGCCACAATGGCCAGGGTAGTGTCCAGCTCAAGTGACTGGCCGATGTAGTTGTGCGACACCAGGTGGTTTTGGATCACCTCGCTCGGCCGGGCATCGTAGATGGTTCGGCGGAAAAGGATCACTTCGGTCGACCGGTCAAACCGGAGGTCGCCTGCCATCTGGATCAGGCGGATTGCTTTCTTTTCTTTTTCGCGCCAGTCGCGGATCGCGGTATCGCTGGCTTCACGGAGATCTACTGGATGATTCATACGATCAGGGTTGGAAAATTTGCGCGCAAAGGTCTGCAAATTTTGTATCTGTCACAACAGAAAAAGGGCGTCTCCGGGTGGGAAACGCCCTTTTTCTCATATCGCTTTGCAGTTATGCTCCGAGATAGTGTTTCAGCAACTTGCTCCGTGAGGCGGACCTGAGTTTGTTGATGGCTTTGTCCTTGATCTGGCGCACGCGCTCGCGCGTCAGGCCAAATTTCTCGCCGATGTCTTCCAGCGACATGGGATGCTCGACCCCGATCCCGAAATACAGCTTGATCACATCGCACTGCCGCTCGGTGAGCGTACTCAGTGAGCGGTCGATTTCCCGGCTCAGTGACTCGTTGTACTCGAGTTGCGTATCTGTGCCCGGCGTATTGCTGTTTTCCAGCACGTCGAGCAGTGAGTTGTCCTCACCTTCCACAAACGGCGCATCCATGGAAACGTGGCGCGCGGCTACACCGAGGGTGGTCTCCACCTCTTCGGTCGGGATCTCCAGGACTTCCGCCAGTTCGTCAGCGCTGGGTTCGCGCTCAAACTCCTGCTCCAGCTCTGAAAATGCCCGGTTGATCTTGTTGAGTGATCCTACCTTGTTGAGCGGGAGGCGTACGATACGCGACTGCTCGGCCAGGGCCTGCAGGATCGACTGCCTGATCCACCAAACGGCGTAGGAGATAAACTTGAACCCTCTGGTTTCGTCAAATCGTTGGGCTGCCTTGATCAGACCGAGATTGCCCTCGTTGATCAGGTCGCTGAGCGACAATCCCTGATTTTGGTACTGTTTGGCAACGGATACGACGAAGCGGAGGTTGGCCTTGGTGAGTTTTTCAAGAGCGATCTGGTCGCCTTCCTTGATGCGCTTGGCCAGATCCACCTCTTCTTCCGGTGTCAGCAAGTCGACCTTGCCGATTTCCTGCAGGTACTTTTCGAGAGACTGGCTCTCGCGGTTGGTGATAGACTTGGTAATTTTTAACTGCCTCATTCAATCAAGCTTAGTGTCAGTCTGGTTAATAGTCATAAACAAAAAAGAGACACCCTGCGATCTCTCTCTTTGGCTGCAGTATCAGTGGTTCAGTGCGGTGTCAAAAGGTGCTGCAAACATACATTATATCGCGATTGGTGTCAAGATCACACCATCGCTTTTCCACTTTCACGATGTATTAATCAGCGGATTTGAAAAAAAGTTCATATTCTTTGATAAATAAAATAATTCTCCTTTATTGCGCAAGGCGCGTGCCAAAAATGCGCGGATCTGTATGAGGAGAATTCCGTTTGAAATGGAGTTTATTTTCCGGGCATCGCCGACAATCCTCTACAAGTTCCTGACAAACCCTTCCTGTCTCATTCGCTGGTTTTGCGATTCGGTCGATATCACCGAGGATATCTATACGTTTGGTTGGGAAGGTCAGGAGGAAAATGCGGAGCTTGTCGACGATATCGAGGACGAACGCCTGCGCTTTGTGTGGGAGGATGCCGACGATGATGAATACCTGGAGTTCCGCATGCACAAATCGCCCGTAACGGGCGAAACCGTGCTCGAGATCACGGATTGGGCCGATGAAGACGAGGTCGCTGATCAGCGACTGCTCTGGGAAAACCAGATCAGGACGTTGCGTCAGGAAACAGGTGGCTGATCGGCTGCGCGCACTACGTAGTACACGGCCGTTGTGAAGAAGTTGTTGAGCCCGGGCAGCCTGGCAATCACACCCGCCTGCTTGACCGCTCCCCTGCCAAATTTGTACTTGTAAATCGGATTGAGCAACCAAAAGGTACGCTGGGTGATCTGCAGCCCGCTCTGTCTGACGATGCGCTCAAAACGCCCAATCGTAATCCCCGTTTCCTTGATCTCCTGCAGGTTGCGGCGAGTCGTCCGGGTCTCACCGAATACCCGCAGCACACCCTGGAAAAGCGGTGTGGGCAGCAGATGGAACCAGGGCAACTTGCTCAGGACGCGGGATTGGCACACCTGCTGGTGCCCCCCGAAGGGCATCTGCCAGGGTGGAAACCCAAAAAAGATGACGCCACCCGGGGCGAGAAACGCGCGCAGGCGGGGAATAAACCGGGCCTGGTCGGGAATATGCTCAATCACGTCCTTCAGCACAATGACGTCGAAACGGTGTCCCAGGTCGTGCTCCACATCGATCTCATAGATGTCCCGGGTCACAAAGCGCACCTGGCCGGGCGCATCAATCTCAGCATGGAATTTCTCGGCATTGGCAACCCGGCTGGCCGATAGCTCGATGCCGGTGCAGTCACAGCCAAGCTCCCGGAAGGCCCGTAGCACGCCCGCCTCGGCACAACCAATCTCCAGAATCCTGTCCGTCGCAATGACCGGTCGCTGTTGTGCGATGAAAGGAATGATATACTCAGCCGCAGTGCGGTACTGCATCTGGAAGTACCGCCGCTTGTCCTGATGGAAGTCGAACATCAGCGCCCTTTGAACTCAGGTTTGCGCTTGGCCAGAAAGGCGTCGGTGCCTTCTCTGAAGTCTTCACTGTCCATGAGGTCGGCGAAGTACTGGATCTCGGCTTCGAAACCGTTGTAACCCTCAGTGAAATAGGCATTTACGCTGCCGATCACGCCAGCGACCGCCAGAGGGGCCTTTCGCATGATCCTGGCGGCCAGCTCCAGGGAGGCGCTGATCAAGGCATCGGCTGGCACTACCCGATTGACCAGGCCTGCATCCTGCGCTTCACCGGCAGAGAGCATGTCCCCGGTCAGCATCAGCTCCATCGCCTTTGTCTTGCCAACATACTGGACCAGGCGCTGTGTCCCACCATAACCGGGGATCAGTCCGAGGTTGACCTCCGGCTGTCCAAAGCGCGCCTGCTCGCTGGCGATCCGCAAATGACAGGCCATGGCCAGTTCACAACCGCCGCCGAGCGCAAAGCCGTTGACGGCAGCGATCACCGGCAAATGGAATTGCTCGATCAGGAAGAACGTCTCCTGCCCGCGGCGCGCAAAGGCCAACCCCTCCTCCTTGTTCATCTCCTGAAACTCCGAAATATCGGCACCAGCGGCGAAGGCCTTCTCCCCTGCTCCGGTCAACACGACCGCACCGATCTGGCCAACCTGGCGGTATCCATCGCTGAAAAAGTGACTCAGTTCTTCGATGGTCTGCCCGTTGAGGGCATTGAGGGCCTGAGGCCGTTGCAGAGTGATTACGGCTACCTTCTGGCGGACTGAGATTTCAAGAACTTGGTATTGCATCGCTAGAGATTTGAGCAACAAAGGACGTGCATTTATCAGGAATATGCCAAAACCGGATCAATTCTGCTTGCGGCCCAACAATGCCTGCAGCCGTTGCCGCGCATACGGCACGACATCAGTATCGATGCGCAG
>JAWWBX010000219.1:0-7381 GCA_033720735.1 Saprospiraceae bacterium | reverse complement strand
TGCTCTGCGCTGCCAGGAGCCTCTCACGCAGGTCCATGATCCAGCAGCTGATCGACAAGCCGGGGTGTCGCGATACCGGCAGTTTGTTCGATGATCTGTAACCGACGCACACGGGCCAGCTCATAGTTGACTTGTGGTCGCGGATCAATATAGTACGCGTGTGCGTCAGCCGGCGCGTAGTGGATTAGACTTGCCGCCGGATAGACCTGCATTGAGGTGCCGATGATGAGGACCAGATCTGCCTCAGCAATTTGCTGTACGGCGTGTTCCATTGCCGGAACGGCCTCGCCAAACCAGACGACGTGCGGACGCAACTGAGATCCTCGCTCGCAGGTGTCTCCTGCCACCAGATCTTTGCGCCACTCGTAGACCAGACGTGGATCGGCCGTGCTGCGCGCCTTCAGCAACTCACCATGGAGGTGCAGCACATTGCGACTGCCGGCCCGTTCATGGAGATCGTCAACATTCTGTGTGATGATTTGCACCTGATACTTTTCCTCAAGCCGGACCAGCGCGCGGTGTCCCTCATTCGGTTCGACCGAAAGCAGCTGACGGCGGCGTTGGTTGTAGAAGTCCAGCACCAGTTCGCGGTCGGCTGCCCATCCCTCTGGCGAAGCGACCTGCATGACATCGTGCCCCTCCCAGAGTCCACCGGCATCCCTGAAGGTCTTTAGTCCGCTTTCGGCACTCATGCCGGCACCCGTGAGTACGACGATATTAGTCATGGATCAGATTGGTTGACGGGCTGCGAAGCTTGTTGAACGCAGCACCGAGAAATTGCACAATATCACCGGCAACCAGCGCCTCCTGGCCCAGTGCCTGTGCACCAATGTCGCCAGCAAGTCCGTGTACAAACACGCCCAGGAGCGCACTTTCGCGCGGACTGTATCCCTGGGCGAGCAAACCGGTGATGACCCCGGTGAGCACATCCCCGCTGCCGGCCGTGGCCATGCCCGGGTTGCCCGTGGAATTGAAGAAACACGGACCGGTCGGGAGGGCAATTGCCGAGTGGGCGCCCTTCAGGACAATGACAAGCTCATACTGTCTGGCCATCGCCGTCAGACGTTCCAATCGTTCAAAATGATGCGCGGATACCCCAAAAAGGCGTTCAAACTCCTTGAAGTGCGGTGTGAGGACTGATCCCCTGGGGATGAGTTCGATCAGTTCCGGATGAAGCGCGATCACGTTGAGCCCGTCGGCATCGAGGACGATGGGGCGGTCCAGGGTTGAGAGCAGTTGACGCATCCCTGCAGCTGTGCAGGTATTCACACCGATGCCGCAGCCGATTCCCAGGGCGGAAAATGAAGGCGTGTGGTCCAGACCGGAGAAATTCTCATCGTGCCGGTCGACCTGCACCATTGCTTCGGGCACGGCGATCTGCATGATCTCGTAAGCTTTCCTCGGCACATGAACGGTCAGCAACCCCGCTCCACTGCGCAGGACAGCCTGCGAGGCCAGAATGGCCGCTCCGATCTTGCCAAAACTCCCGACGACCAGGAAGGCATGACCATATACACCTTTATGATCAAACTTGTCCCGCGGTTTGAGCAGACTGGCTGCTGTCGAGATGTCCACAGTTTCCCAGGCCGCCTCCAACTCCGCATACTTTGCCCTGTGGAGCCCGATCGGCAGGACATGCCATGCCCCCACATATCGGTGGTTTTCCGGCATAAAGAAGGCCAGCTTGGGCGTTTCAAACGTGAGTGTATGCGTCGCGGCGATGCAGGGGCCCTCGGTGGGACGGTCTGCAAACAATCCCGAAGGCAGATCAATGCTGATGACCATGTTAGGTGCAGCATTAATGGCGGTGATCACCTGATCCCAGGGGGATGCCACTGGCCGATTGAGGCCGTACCCGAAGATGGCGTCGACTGCAACGGAACCACCTGGAATAGCCGGTTGCTGACCCGGAGCGAGAGGATCAATCTGTATGCCCGTTTGTCGCAACCGATCCAGATTGATCCTGAAGTCGTCAGACGGCTGCCCGATCTTGCAGATCCGCACCTGGACCTCGTGGCCGCAGGCGCCCAGCTGGCGGGCGATTGCGAGGCCGTCACCGCCATTATTACCCTGTCCGGCAATGATGCAAAATGCGGCGTCGGGAAATCGCCTGTGTAACCAGTCGCTGCACTGTTGTGCGGCGCGTTCCATCAAATCGATCGACGCCACAGGTTCGTGCTCGATGGTATAGCGATCCAGCTCCTTCAGTTGATCGGCGCTCAGGACTTTCATCACGGGGAATTTAGGCAATTCACGGTCATCTGCGACGCCCCCTACCACACTCGATGCCGCGTTCCGGATGATCCATGTCAAAATTCAGGACATGGAGCAGGCGTTGTTCTGACCGTCTGCCGCGGAGCGCGGATTGTCGGCGGCATGCAGGGTGACGTTGCATGTAAACGGGAAAATTTTGTAATATTGAATAGAACTCAGGTCTCCGGAAGCTACACGATTTGGTTATAATCCCAGTTGAACAATGATCTATCAGGTCTGTTAGCTACGCTATCGTGGACCTCCCGCCCCGGAATCACATTTGTTTCAACTGACTGGTCTATTGCATCGCACACAAAAACTTGTATGGTTTTTGCAGGTCAAGGACTGGAGCAGGTTGAGAAGGAGGTGATTGAACGTAATGTTCTGATTTGCAGCAAAGTACGTATTGACTTTAAACTCATTTAACGAGAGTTTATGCAACGCATGTTTACGAGGTGGTGGGTTTTGGTGCTCTGCCTGGTTTTCTTTACCGAAATTCAGGCCCAGGATCTGCACTTTTCGCAGTTCCAGCACTCCCCGTTAAATCACAACCCGGCCTTGACCGGGATCTTCAATGGCGACAAGCGCTTTGCGGCAAATTTCCGCAGGCAGTGGTTTGCCGTGCCGGTCGACTATCTGACCTTCTCGGCGAGCTACGACCGCAAGTTCCTGCCGGATGGCGCCAACAGTTTCTGGAGCGCTGGCGCCGTATTCAACTACGACCGTGCCGGTGATGCCGACCTCTCGATGGCATACCTCGGACTGCATGGCTCATACACATTTGGCTTCTCGCCTTCTGTTTTTGTCACCGCGGGAGCGACGATCGGCGGTGGCCAGCGATCGCTGCGCACAACTGAGATCCTGTGGGGCAACTACTGGGATGGCGAGCGTGTCGATCCAACCTTGCCTTCCGGAGAGCCTAACTTTGATGACAACAAGTTCTTCTTCGACCTGGGCGGCGGACTCAACCTGCGACTCCAGGAAAGTTCGCGCACCAAACTGGACGTCGGCATCGGTCTGTTCCACCTCAACGAACCGAATAATACGTTCTACAATGACGCAAGCGTCAAGTTGCCGGTCAGGACAGCCCTGCAAGCCAATGGCAGCCTGAAGCTCTTTGATGCGATGGACCTGCTGGTCAACGGGCTGGTACAGTTTGAGGGTCCTTACCAGGAAGTTGTTCTGGGAGGCATGCTCAACTTTCACATCAGCCAGAAGAAAGCGCGGGAAGTGCAGTTTGCCGTAGGAGTAGGGTATCGCCTTGATGATGCGCTCATCCCGCAGATCGCTGTGGCCTATGACGGCTGGCGCGCAGGATTCAGCTACGACGTCAACACTTCCATCTTCGATGTGGCGACCAACCAGCGGGGTGGGCCGGAGTTTTCGCTCATCTATATTATTACCGATGTCAGGCCGCTGCCTGAGACCAAACTGTGTAAGATCTTTTAGCAAATGAGAGCATGTATCATCATACTGAGTGTCATTTGCGCTTGCTGCACAACCACGTGGGGTCAGACGTTGCGGGCGTATATCACGGCTGCTGAAAACGCCATGGCCGAAAAGGACTATTACACGGCCTACACGCACTTTGGCACGGCGGTCGATATTGACAGTAGCCGGATGGACCTTGTTTTCAAACTGGGCGAAGCTGCACGTGAGTTTCATTCGTACACTGAGGCAGAGAGGATGTATCGGACCGTACTCGATTCTGACCAAAGCGCCGACTATCCGCTGGCCGCCTTCTGGCTCGGACAGACACAGCAAATCCAGGGGAAATACGATAGTGCTATTGCCAGCTACCAGATCTATCTGGGTGAGCATGCCGGTGATGATTCCTTGTACACCGCAGAGGCCAATCGCATGATCGAATCCTGCCAGTGGGCCAAGGACAACCTCCGGACGACCAATGACACGACGACTGTCAAGCGATTGGGCGATACTGTCAATACCTTGTATTCCGAATTTGGTGCCGTGCGCACCGACGAGATGCTCTATTTCACACGCCTGGGGTACGCACGCAAGAACAAGGTCAAGAACCGCGAAGTGCCGCCGGCTATCCTGTATTCCAAAGTCCTGGGTGCCGAGGGAGATGGCACCAGCGTGCCGCTGGACAGCATCCTGAACGATTCAACGCTGCACACGGCGCATACGACGTTCAGTCACGATGGAACACGTGTTTATTACACGCTGTGCGCATATCTCAATCGCAGCGATATCCGTTGTGACTTGTATTACCGCGAGATCGACAATGGCGTGTGGGGTGAACCTCAGAAACTGGATGCCCCGGTCAATGCGGAAGGATCGACAACTACGCAGCCTTGCGTGGCGTACGACGATGCCGTAGGCAAGGAAGTGTTGTACTTCGTGTCAGACAGAGACGGAGGCAACGGAGGCCTGGATATCTGGTATGCCGAGATCGATGATGCGGGCCAGATCAGCACGCCGCGCAACCTGACCGGGATCAATACCCCGTATGATGACGTCACCCCGTTCTTTCACGAAGAGAGTAATACCCTGTATTTCAGTACCAGCGGACGTCCGGGGTTTGGTGGCTTTGACATCTTCCAGGCTGAGCAGACAGCAACTGGTCTGGGCGAACCCGTCAATATCGGTCCGGATATCAATTCCAGCTATCACGATGTCTACTACACGCTCAATGAGGATGAATCAGAGGGACTGTTCTCATCCAACCGGCTGGGATCCATTTTCATCGACCATACCTTCGAGGCGTGCTGTTACGATGTCTATGAAGTGACCAGCGAGCCGGTCGAGGTGGATCTGATCGTAGAGACCTTCAACCGTCGCACCATGGAGCCGTTGTCTGATGTCACGGTCTATGTGGAGAGCAAGAATGGACAGTCATTGCTGGTGACACACACGACGGGCACGGGCAACCGTCTGGAGCTACCATTGAAACGCAACAAGCGCTATACCCTGATCGGCACCCGTGACGGCTTTGAGCCCGACACCGCACAATTCGACACCTACAATATCTCGCAGTCGGTGACCATCAATCAAAGGCTGCTGCTGCGGCCGGAAGATGTGGTGGTCGAAGTCCAGACGTTCGACGCACGTCAGCGCCAGCCTTTACCAAATGTCACGGTCGATATTCTCGACAGTGGCAACAATCTGCTCGAGCGCAAGACCAACCCGACCGGGCATATTTCGTACTTCGCGGTGGATCCGGGCCAGGATTACACGATCACCGGCAAACGCAAGGGTTACCGCCAGGCCAGCGTACCGCTGCTCGACAGTGAACTGATCGGACAGGATACCGTGATCAAGCAGCTTTATCTCCCTCTTGGCAACCTGGAAGAATTCCTGCCATTGGCGATCTACTTTGACAATGACGAACCTGAGCCGAGATCACGGATCGCTACGACCAGCAAGCGCTATCTCGAAACCTACGAGCCTTACTACGCACAGAAAGACAAATTCGTGCGCCGTTATGCGCGTGGTCTTCCCAGGGATGAAGAAGCTACGGCAGAGGCGGAGATCGAGGCCTTTTTTGAAGACAGCCTGCGCAACAACAAGGAGGAGTTTGAATCTTTCCTCAATATCCTCAATCAGTACCTCGACGAAGGGCTGACCTTCAAGATCTACCTCAAGGGATACGCCAGTCCGCTGGCTTCTGACCAGTACAACTATCTTCTCGGCCAACGGCGCATCAACACGATCCAGAATGAATTCGCCGCATTTCGCGGTGGTGTCTTGCAGAAGTACTTCGAGAGCGGTGCGCTTGAGGTGGTGGAGAAGTCGTTTGGAGAGGAAGAAGCACCACCCAATGTCAGCGATGACGTCCGCAATCTGCGGGGCTCAGTTTACAGTCCGGAAGCGTCTATCGAGCGCCGGGTGGAGATTATTGAACTTGAAAAAGACAATCCGAACCAATGATAAGGTTGGCTATTCATACAGTGGGAATGATGGTGCGCAGCAAGCGGATCTTTCAGGTCGCATGTGCCGTGATGCTGGCACTCTTGTGTCTGCCTGAGCAGGCCAGTGCAACACATATCGTGGGCGGTGACCTGACGTACCGGTGCCTTGGGAACAATATGTACGAGATCAGGCTTACTGTGCGCCGGGACTGCTTCAACGGAGCCCCTAACGCGCAGTTTGACGACCCCGCAACAGTGGGGATCTTCAATTCACAAACCAATCAATTGCTCACGTTTATCGGTGTCAACGGACAGTTATTCATGAATTTTAACCCGGATGACACGCTCAATCAGGAGTTTATCAGCGACTGCACCATTGCAGGCAATGACGTCTGCGTGCACCAAACGACCTACGTCGATACCATTCAGCTTCCGTTCCTGCAGTCGGGCTATACACTGGCCTACCAGCGATGCTGCCGCAACAACACACTCCAGAATATCCAGAACCCGCTCAACACGGGGATGACGCTGGTGGCCAACATCCCGGCGTTTGCGCAGGCAGAATGCAACAGCAGCCCGGTGATGGGACCTTACCCGGAGATCTATATCTGTGTCAACGAGCCTATCGCCTTTGATTTCTCAGCCACCGATCCGGATGGGGATTCGCTCGCTTATGAGTTGTTTACGCCGTTTGCTGGTGCTTCGGAGCAATTTCCGCAGCCGCAGCCACCCCCCAGTCCACCATATCAGCCCATCAACTGGATGGATCCGCCGTACAATCTTGACAACCTGCTTGGTGGTCAGGCAGTCACTATCGACCCGGTCACCGGTATGATCACCGGGATGCCAAATACGATCGGACAGTTCCTGATTGGTGTACGCATCAAGTCGTACCGGGATGGCGTGCTCATCGAAAATACAACCCGTGAGTGGCAGTACAACGTACGCATGTGCCGGGACGTACCGGTCGCCGACTTTGGTGTTGATACGACCCTCGAGTGCAATGACGCAACGATCGCTTTTACCGATTTGTCAGAGAATGCCGAACAATACTTCTGGATCTTTGACTTTGGAAATCCGAACAGCCCCACTTCGACGGATACAAATCCCGTGTTTACATTTCCCAATGAGGGCTTTTTCGATGTCGCACTGATCGTCAACGACTCGGATTCGATCTGCTTTGACACGCTGATCATGCAGGTCGGTGCATTCCAGTCTGAATTGACGGCCGATTTCGATGTCACGGTGACGGA
>JAWWBX010000218.1:0-7479 GCA_033720735.1 Saprospiraceae bacterium | reverse complement strand
TGCTTGGTCTCGGCAAACCCGACCCGGCCGCCGTACAAGGTGTCGTTGCAGGCCACATGTTCCTGGGCAACCGAAACGATGGTCTGCATGTCCCGGACCCAAAGGTCGTTGCTGAGTGTAAAGCCACCGTGACCGGAATTGGCGATCACCACCGGCAGGTCCGGTCTGCCCAGGTCCGTTCTGACATCATTGACCAGGTGATACAAATTGCTTTCATACTCCTCGAGGTAATCGTTGCTCGCGCCGTCATTCCAGCCCTGGAACCAGGCAAACCCGGTAATCTCGTAGTCGGTCACGCTGAGATCAGGGAATGCAGTACCCAGGTTTTGCGTAACCTCCTGCACCGTGTGGATCATCGCCTGGTAAAAGGGCCCGGTGGTCCCGCCGGCAGACGGAGGGCGGAAATCCACCGCCAGGCTCTTGCCACCCCATGCGGTCTTGATGATGAGCACAGGGTCGTCGTAATAGTCGTCTAATTGGTGTGCGAACATCAACTCCGGCCCGATCAGGTTGGGATTGGCACCCTGGCCGACGGTGACGTTGCTGCGGATGGTATCGCCGGGCCGCGCAAAATACAGGTAAGCGCCATCCAGGGCGTTCCAGTTGCCGGCCTCGCCAACGGCAGACCAGGCGCCGGTGGTATCATTCGCTATCACATGCTCCAGACTGCCGGGATCATCTTCCGGATCTGTGACGCTGCCGTACCCTTCCATATTTGACTGGCCGGCCAGGATGAACACCCTGAGCTTTTCAGCTGACTTCTCCTGCCGGGTTACGATCGGCACATAGCCGATCTCCATACCGGCGGGTGGTTGTACCAGGATGTTCGGATCGAGGGTCGCGAGTTCGCCAATGGCCGGAGGCGCGTAGTATTCGTCCGTATGGCGCCAGTGGGTATGTAAGAGTTCGACCCGGGTCTGCATGGCCTCACGCACATCGGCCGGAAGGTTGGCATGGACAATGGCAGGCTGATCCACAAAGCGATACCAGTGATAGGTGAGGGTGGAGCCATCGCCCAGGTCCGTTGTAAAGGGTCCGGCAGCAGGACCGGGGTTGTTCCACGGACCATCGGGATCCTGCCAGGCACAATCCGGCTCCAGTGGTGTCAGATAGGTGATCTCGGGCCGGGGAGTGAGTGGCACCTCGGCATCTGCCAGGTTGGTGGCAGGAGGGACGGCATTCTCGTCGACATGATGCCATTTGTTATCCGCCTCCAGCCTGAAATACTCAGGCAAAATGAACCTGTCATCCTTTTCGAACACCGTGTTGAGATCAAACTCAAAGCCCATGATATTGGCGTTGAACTGGATGTTGTCGATATAGTCCAGCTCGATTTCGTGATTCAGGCTGCCGCCCTGGATCTCACCGACCATGGATCCGCCGTTGTTCACAAACGACACGTCGTACTTGCCCGACTGCAGGCGCTCGGGTGCGACGACCGCACCACCATTGAACCAGGCGACCATGTCATGCCACAGTGCGTCATGGGAATACACATTGATCTGGTTAAGGATCATGGATTGCGCCTGCTCGCTGGCGGGGAACTGCAGTCTGGCAATCTTCGCATAGTGATTCCCGGCATCGTCTTCCGAAATGAGTGCCGGTGAAGTGGCATGCTCGATCCCAAAGCCGATGTTCGGATTGGAAGGTCTGGTGTCCAGGAACAAGCCCTCCAGCGAGGGGTCGTCCAGTACCGGCTCGGTCCAGAAAGTGGGCAGGAAGAAAGTGGCCGGCCCTTTGAAGTTGGTCGTATTCAGGAAGAGGGTCCAGCATTGGTTGCCGGTCGCGATGTCGACACCATTGGTTTGCGCCATGGGATCGGTGAGTGGGAGAGGGGTGTAGCCGTATCCGAGCAATTCCCCGTTCAGGCTTTGGGCCATATTGAGCCCGTCGGGAGCCCACAATAGCCGGTTGGACAATTGCGCCACGCCATACTTTCCGCCCGGTGTGCTCCAGTCGCGCTGGCCATTGGGCAGGTTGGCACTCCGGCCCGCACCCGGCCCGTTGGCCCAGGAATGGAAATTGAAAGAAACGCCACCCATGATAAACTTGGGCACTTCGGTGCCGAAGCGGGTGTCGTGCCACCAGCCGAGACCGCCTTCAATGGTTGTATAGAATTGCGCCGGTTCGTTGCCGGTGCGCTGGGTGGTCATCCAGCAGCCGGCCAATCCCATCTGGAAATCCCGTGATCCCGGGTATTGCTCGAAGATGGGCCAGGCTGCGCTGTACAAGGTGTAGCCGGCGCCGAAGGATTGGTCGGTGATGTTCTCCGTCGAGATCCACGTAAAGCCGGACCGCCGCGCGTCGATGACCTGTGCATCGGTGGGATAGGACCCGATGGTGCAAATGGCGATCAGTAGAACGAATGGTAATAAACGCTTCATACGCAGGTGTCCCGAGGTGAATGAGATCGGTTTACGGTTGGATAAGATAGCAATTCATGATCTCTCCGCATGCTGCTGATGAGATCCGTGGACAGGTCGCGCATGAACCATGGCTCCTTGCGCGTCTGTCATTCCGAGCCGTCTTGCATGGCTGCGACTTTGAATGGCATCGGTTTCATTTCATCAAAGCAATCCACGCTGGCCTGATCCTCCCGACCCTCGAGGAAGGACAGAACGTAGGTATCATAACAGCCCATGTTGGAAAGCGCGGCGATCATATGTCCCATATAGGGAAGGATGATATGTCTGCTCTGGGACAACCTGCCAGCGATTTCCGCACCTGTCTCGGGAGGAGTGACCGGATCCAGTTGGCCTGAGAGGATCAGGGTAGGGATGTCAGAAACGACGGATGCATATGCGCTTTCGTCTGCCGGGGTAACGGGCCAATACCGGCAGGCGTCACGGCGGGTTTGATAGATGTAGTCACCCAAAAACGTGGCGGTTTCTGCCGCGTCGTAGTTTATGATGGCCTGCGGAACGTCTTCTGCACAAACGTTGGAGAGCCACATGCCATCCGCGTAGAAATAGTTGGTATCGGTGCTGGTCACGTGCATCGCCTCCAGCAGAGGCTGGTAGTTTTCCAGATAGGCCTCGTGAATGATGAAAGGGATTTGAATGTAACTCAAATCTTCATACAGCATCTCAACGATCTTGGCGGCGACAGGAGGCCATGCGAGGTGAACCGCCTGGAGGGAGTCGTCAACCGCCACCTCGGTGGTCAAATCGGATTCCTGTAACCTGGCCATCAGCGCCTGAAATTCCTGAGAGAGATTCGGATACTGCGCATGGCAGGCAGGATCTTCCCTACAGTACTGGAACAAGACTTCCAGTGCCTGCTGACCGGATCTGCCGCGCATGGACAGATGATCAATATTCGGCCCATCCGGGGCGTGCAGGACCACCCGGTGGATGGAGGATGGGTGGCGGTCCATGTACATCAGTGCCACCTTGCCACCGAATGAGATCCCCAGGAGATTGATCTGGTCGTAGCCAAGCCACCGGCGCACCTCTTCAAGGTCCTCGACCAGGTATTTGGTTTGATAGAAATTCAAGTCAACGGAATCCCGGTACATCTCCAGGCAGGCCTCCAGCTCCTCTTGCGGGAAGGGATGGGAAAAATACTCAGCAGGACTGCGCTTGCTTTGGAGTGCTGGGCAGTGCAGGGGGCTGGACCGGCCGGTTCCCCGCGCATCAACAAACACGATGTCGTGATAGCGCCGGTAGGTGGTATCGAGTTCCGTGTAGAAATACGCCTGATGTGACACACCGATGCCCGGCCCGCCATCAATGATGAAGATCGGCTCCTGCAGGCTGTCCCGAACCAGGGCAGGGGTCACGGCGACAAAGAGGGGGATCATCCGACCGGTTTGCGTCTCGCGATTCTCAAAGACTTCCAGTGTGCCGACCAGCAGTGAATCCTGAAATCCACCAGGCCTGTGCCAGGACAGGCGATCGTAGATCTCATTTTTGACCGGCATCTCAGTGCAACCGAGTACACTGCTCGCCAGGATCATCAGTGCCAGGGGCAGGTGTTTTGTCATGTTGGTTCTCAACACCCCCACTTTTCAGTCTGGGAGCCTGATCCGGATTGTTCGTTACCAAGATAGCGCTAATGCGAAAAGCCGTATGATTCCGGACCGGCGCAGCAGCTGCCGATTCAATGATGCCGCCGGTCCCGGCAGCTCTTGTGTTCCCTGAGATCGCCGCGCCTCTTGCCGCTGTTCGTCATATCCAAACTGCGGAATAATGGAGCCGGGGCACAGGCACTCTTACTGCGGTGAACTCATCTTGTTAAACATGTAGCGCGCGATCTTCCATTGATCCTGTACTTTTTCGAACACGAAAAGCTCCCGGTTTTCTTCCGGGACAGTTTGTCCGGTGGCATGGATCAACGCGGTGCCCTGGGACGTTGTAGTGGCAAAGGCCAGGTGGTTGTCCACCACGATCTCTTCAATGAAGAACGCGATGTTCAGCCGGATTTGTGAAAAAATGAATGTGTAGGATTTACCGATCTGCTCTGTACCGATGGCCGAAGGCGCCTCCGACGGAATGAAAACCCCGTCCCTGGTGTACAGGCTTTGTGCCAGTTCCGGGTCGGAGGAGTTCAACGATTGCTGGTACGTATTCAGGAGTGCTTCGATGTGCTGCTTTGCTTCCTTTTGCATGATGCATGGATTTTGGTTGGTTGTCAGGGAGAATCATTTGACGTTAGGTGCGTGGCCCTGTCATCATGTGAATTCAGATGGGTTGGCATGCGTCAATCATCCCACCGGATATAGTTGAGCATTGTTGAGGCGTGACTTCTCGACCAGACGTCGACCCCCGCCAGTCGATCGGACCACCGGCTTTCAATTTCCAGGGCACTTTCCTCGATGATCTGATCGAGAAATACCTTAAAGAGCAGGTACTTGTTGTCCCAGCCAACCTCTTGTGCCGCCTCAGCCATGATCGGAACGAGCTTCTGGTTCCTTTCGTCATGGATCCGCTTTACCGTCCGGTACAGATCTTCGACATATGCTTTCGTTTCCAGAACATCCTGCCTCGTGCCAACAGAGGTGAGATGTCCTCCGACAAACACGTCGAAATCGTACGCCAGAATTTGATCAAAGACCTGGAGATAGGCATGCACATTGTTGCTGAGGTCGAGATTCTTGAACGGCACGTATCCCGGGGCCAGCACATCGATCACCATCAGGAATCGCTCACTGGGAATCGAGACGAACAGATCGCCTTCCGGCGAGTGATAGTTCATGTGGTTGCTGAGATGGATCGCCAGATCTCCTGTTTTGTGGACATAGGCGCCTTCAAACGTTTGCGTGGGGATCAGCCGTCTCGGGTCTTGTTGCTCTCTCAGGAAATGCGCGGTGGGGGTCAGCGCGATGATGTTCAGGTCCTGGATGTCCGCCAGGTGCTGTGCGCCCCCGATGTGATCCGAGTGGCCATGACTGTAGATCAGGGTGGTGATGGGCTTGTCGGTGACAGACCTGACCGCCGTTGTAATCTGTGCTCCAAAGCTCTCCGGCGCATCGATCAGGATGACTTCCTCGTCAGCAACCACGGCGGCGGATTGCCAGATGCCGTCGGTGATCACATAGACAGACGGTGTCACTTGTTCGATCGCATATCCCTTTGCCGGATCGACGGGAATGGCGCGTTGTAACGTTGATTTCAGGACGGGATCGTAGTCCTGCAGGTGCTTTTGTCCGATGGCGATACCGGAGATGGCTGTGATGAGTATGAATAACAGATGCTTTTTCATGTCTTGCAGTTTAAGATTTAACAACAAGACAAAGATCAGGAGGCACCCATTGGGCCTCCAATAAGGTAGTTTAAGAAATGGTCTTAAGGTAGTTTAAGATGTCGCGAGAAGGAAGAACTCCATCCAAATTAGGATGTGGAGAGCTTCTTCCGGATGGTACTGAGAAATTCAGGGGTCACACCCAGGTAAGAGGCGATCTGGACATTGGAGATCCGGTTGAAGAAATGTGGATAGCGTTCCACGAAGTCCAGGTATCGCTCCGTGGCTGTGGAACTGATGTTTTGCAGGATCCTTCTTTGAGCACTGACGAGCGCATTTTCCGTCATTACTCTGAAAATGCGATTGAACTTCGGGTATTCAACAAACAGCCTCAGTTGATCCTCCTTGCTGATTTGTAAAACAATTGATTTTTCAATCGCTTCAATATTGAGCAAACTTGGTTGTTCGCTGTGAAAACTGCCGATATCACCGATCCACCAGTTCTCGATGGCGAATTGAAGATTGTGTTCCTTTCCGTTTTGGTCGACCATGTACATCCGGAAACACCCTTCGATGACAAACGTGTTGTGCCGGCTGATCTCACCTTCTTGCAGGAGGTATTGCCGGCGTTTGACCCTGCGGACTTTGAACACATGTGCTACGAATGCCTTCTCTTGTTCATCAAGCAGAAGATGTTCCTCGAAGTAGTCGATCAGGGGCTTCGTCGTCATGACTCGATTGATCGGTTCCGGCACTTTCCATTTCCATTATCAATTGTCCATTATCTCAAGCCGTCCGCAGGATCTTCTCCATTTTCCGGCCTTTCGCCAGTTCGTCTACCAATTTGTCGAGGTACCTGACCTGTTTGGTCAGCGGCGTTTCAATATCCTCGATCCGGTAACCGCAAATGACGCCCTTGATCAGCGTCGCGTTGGGGTGCAGTTTGGCACCCTTGAAGAACGTGGCGAACGTCACCTTGTCATCGATGAGTTTGGCCAGCTTCTTGTCATCATAGCCCGTCAGCCATTCGATGACCTGATGGAGTTCTTCTTTAGTCCGGCCCTTCTTCTCCACTTTGGTGACGTAGTGCGGGTAGACGGACGCAAAGGTCATTTCGGCCATGCGCCGGTCGTGTTCTGGTGTTGTCGTCATGGTCGCTTGATGGTTGTCGATTCAGTGTCAAGATATGCAATGATGCCAGGATCACGTATTCTTCGGGAGCAGCTTAATACGTGATCTTCTCCCAAATGAGTTGATGGCGCCGCGATCCAATGAAGTCCGTGCTCAAGGTAAGGGTATCTCCGGTAAAGGCGTAGTACCTCCTTTGCTCCTGGCCGGCCCAATTGGGAAAGGAGCTGATCTCAATATGATGCACCACCTGATTGGAGTCCGCGATGACCTCATAGCTTCCACAATAGGCAATAAAACTTTGGTACGCCTCCAGTACTTCTTCCGGCTGCCCCTCAAGGGGATCATCAGAGGAGAAGGGAGGCCTGTTGTGCTGCATGATCTGAACGGACATGTTGCCAAAGGCATCGTAGGCGATGCGTCCTTGTGCATCTTCGCCAAACGGGAAGGCAGTCTGCCCATCGCTGCGCTCGACGACCCATTGCTTGAGTTCCCACGAGCCGACAAATTGATGTATGAATGTATTTGGAGTTGAAGTGTTTGTCATTGGCCGCTCTTGAGGTATACAACTTGTGAAACCCAGAGTTGCCAGGAGTACAAGTTTAACAGGAGTTTTCATTGGAACAGCTGATTTAGGAGACACGCTTTACGGACGTGAAATTCAATTGA
>JAWWBX010000217.1:0-7485 GCA_033720735.1 Saprospiraceae bacterium | reverse complement strand
TCAGCTCTTGCGTGATCTCAGTCTGGAGTGCACCAGGCACCCATTCTGGCATGGCCACCAAGACGGTCATAGCCACGACTTCAGTCGCGGGATGAGGTGGCGGAGGGTGCAGGTGTGCAGGGTGGATTGAATGATCTCAGCTCTCGCGTGATCTCAGTTTAGGGTGCATTAGGCACGCATTCTACCATGCCCGTCCAAAGATGTGGCAGAGCGCACAGGTAAGAGGGTTAGCTGGGAGGTCTTAAGTATATCGCGACATCAGTCTGGGTACATCAGGCAGTCATTCTGAGATGCCCACCAAACCATCATCGCCCACGACTTCAGTCGTGGGTCGAGATGGAGGCCAGATGCTCCTGGAAACGATTTCAATCGTTTCCCACCGACTCAATTGAATTTGATCCCGCCAAAAAAGGCATACAACGCGCTGAGCACCACCGCCAGAATGATGATCAGGATTGCGAAATATTTGCCCTCGCGCCGCTCCATCTTCTGTTCGTGGAGGTAGACAGACTTCTCGTATTCAATATCCTCAAGATCTGCGTTGCGGTAGTCGAGATTGGATTGAACCTTGAGGTTGTCGTCGAGCTCCATGAGGATGTGCCGGGCCTCTTCAAGATCCGATTCGGCCACATGCATCACAAATCCGCCTGGAATGAATGGCAGCATCGACCCCGTGGTCGCATTGCTGATGAACGTATCGATCCCGGCCTCATGGAGCCGGGCGGCATAAATATTTGCCTGAGCCTCATATACAAACCGACGCAGGATCACTACGCGTACATCATCCCGGAAGGTCTGTTGCTCAGTCATACGCCCTAGTCAGCTTCCTTCTCTGCGGCTTTTTCCTGGATCTCGTTGATCAACATCAGTTCCTTGTCGATGAAGTACAAGCTCTGCGGGCCATCACCGATGAGCCGGATCTTGTCCTGGATGTCGCGCATGAGGGCCTCCTCTTCGCGCTGCTCCTCGACATACCACTGCAGGAAGTTGTTGGTCGCGTGGTCGTTCTCCTTGATCGACAAGTCCACCAGATCGTTGATCGACGCCGTCACGTGTTGCTCGTGTACATAGGCATCGTTAAAGACTGCCTGGACCGAGTCGTATGAGGTCGGCGGCTGATTGATCTGGGGAACGATCGCCTTGCAATCCATCTCCAGAATGTAGTTGAAAATGCGCATCATGTGCGCATGCTCTTCGTCTGATTGTCGGTACATGAATTTCGCGCAGCCAGACAAGCCCTCATGGTCAAGCCAGGAAGCCATCGACAGGTAAAGGAAAGAAGCATACCCTTCCCGCTCAAGTTGTTTGTTCAGCGCGGATAACATTGCATCAGTCATGTTCTGGTCATTGTTTGATCAAGAATATAGTATAACAGGGAAAACAGAGCAAGTGTTTCGCGAAATGGCCCTTCAGGTGTGTGCCCTGATCAGGTCGCTGCAAACTTCACGCAAAAGGACATAGACGTCCTCAAAGCGCCCGTCAAAATACGGGTCGGGAACTGTCTGGTCACCATTCGTCGAGTAGTCAGTCAGTCGCCGTACGCGCTCCCGTTCGGCGTCCGTACGGGCCTTGGCCAGCACATCCTGATAATTAGAGTCATCCATGGTCAGGATCAAATCGTATTCTGCAAAATCGCTGGGAGAGAACTGCCGAGCGCGCTGGTCCGAGATATCGATGCCATGGGCCTGGCAGGTCCGGATGGCGCGGCGGTCGGGCGGCTCACCAAGGTGCCAGCGGCTGGTGCCGGCGCTGTCGACCGTCCAGTCAAGGTCATGCTCGGCGGCTAGGTGCTTCAGAATGCCTTCGGCCATCGGTGACCGGCAAATGTTGCCGAGGCACACCATCAGGATCTTCATGATATGTTCTTTGGTGCTTATAAGGTCAACGTGGAACAGCTGGAAATGTTGACTCGACGAATCAATAATCAATAATCAACAATCACCAATTCTTATCACCCCACCGGGTTCTCGATCTTGCCGATGAAGATCACGGTGTTGAGCTGACGGTCGCGCAGAACGATCATAAACGGCCGGTCGAATGCCATCTGCGGCGGAAGTGAGGTGACTCCGATCCCGACCGAGGTGACAGCGGCACCTTCTGCGCCCTTCTCATCGATCTTCAGGAAGGTCTTGTGCTCCACGCGGCTGATAAAGAGGTTGCCCTCCGGGGCACTTCCAAGCCGAGTGAGATTGGCTTCAAACTCGTTGAACGCAACCTCCATGCCCAGAGCCTTGAGGGCATCATTGAGATTGATCTTGTATTCCGTTTCAAATTTCGGAAGGTAGAGCTGCAGCCTGCCGGCATGCAAGCGGTTGTTATACAGGTCGAGCAGATCGTCCCGTGTGAAGGTGCGCGCGAATTCATCTACTGGCTGTTCACCGGATGCGGGCCGGATGAAGGTCATGGAGAACACCGAATCGGCAAACGGGATGTCCACAGCCTCGTAGTCCTGCCCCTGGTAAAAGGAAAAGGTCGCATCATGTGACATGGTCGGTACCTCAATCGTGTGGCCGCCTTCCGGTGTAAAAGGACGCATGCCCGTGGCCTCGATGGCAAAGGGATTGCTCCAGTCGCCGGTAAAGTAGAGTGCATTGATCAGGAACATCACCTCCTCAGGGCGGATCTCCTCAAGGATCTTGTCGATGCGCCCGTTGGTGGCATTGTCGACCCAATCGTTGATCGCATTGAGTGCCGCCGCCGCCAGGAACGACATCCCGTTCAGCTCAGCCTCATAGAATTCAGTCATCTTGTCGGTGAATTCCTGATACGGGAATATTCTGTTCTCATCCCAGAAGATGGCGTTGGCGCTCCTGAGCTCCGAAGTCGTTGCCACACTCTGTATGTATGTAATGTATTCCTGATACGCCTTGTTGAGTGAGGTTTCGGAAAACGTATCGCTGTGCAGCGTTTTGGCGATTGCCTCATAGGTGGTGCCGTCAGCTCCATTGAGCACCATCAACAGCGCCGCATGGACGCTGAAGGGAGAAACGACGACATTCTTGCCGGGCTCTTCATTGCTCTTCAAAGCCTGGTCAAACAGGTCAAATGCCAGTGCACTGTTGGCCTCACCAAACTCCTGCAATGAAGCGCTCGGTTTGTTGTTGTTGCCGGGAGGGCCGGGATTGTCGTCCTTTGCACATTGGCTGAACAGGACCATGGCTGCAAGAAGCAGCAGAGAATAAGCTCTCATTTGACGTAGTTGTTTAGTCATATAGACGGGGAACTCTCCACAAACGTTGGGTCCCGTTTGTGAAACGATCAAACGGTGCCCTTCGTTCCGTGCCTGACCGATGGATCATCTGACCCAACCGATGGATCATTTGATACCGTCTTATCAGGTGAAGTGAAAAAGATTTGTAACCCGGGCAGCGAAATGTCTGCTTTGAGGAACTATAGATGCAGAAGGGAGGCGACCAGCTCATTGCACGGTTGACCCCGCATAGGAAGTACAGTATTCCAAGTCCCAACACGGCCGTTCATGAATTCGAGAGATTTCATCGAACGGCTTTTTTTGTCATCATACAAAATCTGGAGGCAAGACTTCTCCCGCCTCCAGATTGCAAGAATGCATCTAAGCCCCTGTTGCATTGGGCTCTTGAAAATAGAATTGGTTACTGCCTGAGTACGACCAGTTTGTCGGTATGCATGATCTGGCCTTGCTGGTACAGATGTGCGATATACATACCGGCCGGCAAGCCATCGAGCGGTACGGTGACCTCCGTGGCATCCACGGTCAGTTGTACCACGCGTTGGCCCGTGCTGGAAAGAAGGACCATCTCTGCCTCGGTGTCGCCGCATGCAGCACAGTACACAACTGCCTGGTCGCGCGCAGGATTGGGCGTAAGCAGGATCTCCTGATTCGCTTCGAAGGTGATGCTCTGTACCCCCGAGTAGATTGCGGTGCCGTCCAGATCGACCTGTCGGATCCGGTAGTAGGATCGGCCCGTCAAGGGGGAGTCATCCACATACTGATAGGTCTGAGTGGCGGCTGCACGTGTCGCTGTCACTTGTCCGATCTCCGCAAATGCATGATTGGTAAAGCGTTCGATCGCGAAGTATGCCGTCTTCGAATTCGTCACCGCCGTCCAGCCCAGCAATGCCGTTGGCCCCCTGCGCTCCAGCTCAAACTTGATGAAGGTGACAGGTAATGCCTGCGGGCAATTGCTCATTTCTTCACCAGCCTGGGGAGGGATGAAGCTTTGCCCTCCATTGGAGGAATTGGGCCCATTGCCGTCGTTGTCGAGGCTCCCCGTGTTGCCGTTGAGGGCCGGAATGTTGTTGAGACATTCGTCTTCCGGGTACGTGGTAGTGGTACCCTGCAGGATCCGGATAAGTGTGGTTTCATTGCAAGCACTGTCGAGTGTTACGGTAAACAGCTGTTGCGGAACACCCACCGCAGTGCCACCCGTGACACATGGACCGTTTTGTAACACCTGTTGCTGATAATGCGTGTACGGGCCATTGCCGCACAGAAAGTCCATTGTCGCCGTGGTCGTCACACCCCCCAGGCTCCATGAACCACACTTATCATTGATGCCAACCACATTCACACCGTTTGGGATCAATAGACTCACAGTGGAATTGAGATGTTGTGCATCCGGATCCGTGATCTCAGAATCGTAGTACGCGTTGATACACATTGTGTAATTATCTCCCGGTTCGACCACAATGCCGTAGGAGACGATCATTTCGGTCGTTTGACCTGCCAGGTGCAGTGAGGCACCGGCGCAAAGCAGAATGAGTGCAGTCGTTTTCATATCCTCGGATTGTATTGGTATTAATCAGGTAATTGTTCAGGGATCGCGAAGTTGAGCAGCCCTCCCAGCAAGACATTCGCCGGGTGCAGCAGGACATTGTCCCTGATCACATCATTATCATTTTTCAGCCCTGAAAAGAGGCTGGCACCGTTCATATTGACATCGTAAACGGTATATCCGCCAACCGCATAGTTGAGCAGTCCGCCCAGCAAAACATTGATCGGATCGCTCAGCACGAAATTGCGCACGCCGTCGCTCTCGTTGTCAATGCCCGAAAAAAGGATGTGATCGTCCAGCACCGTGTTGCCGGCCCACAGGGCATTGATCCCGTTGACAGTGACCGTTGGCTGACTGAAAATGGAGCCGTCCTGGCGATAGAGCGAGTCGGTGTTGAAGTCCACGAGGGGCAGATCCGGTGTCACACTGCGGGGAACTGCGGTCATGACGCCCAGATGATTGCGGTGATGCACAGCCACGAAGAATACCGTGTCCGGCAGGCTGCACCAATAGACCGGACTCTCCCCATCCGTGTCCACCACATCCCCGTCTCTCTGCACCAGGGCCGATCGC
Organism: Saprospiraceae bacterium; assembly: GCA_033720735.1. Classification (GTDB taxonomy): domain Bacteria; phylum Bacteroidota; class Bacteroidia; order Chitinophagales; family Saprospiraceae; genus B8-G4. The sequence continues at coordinate 2,158 of JAWWBX010000217.1, read as the reverse complement.
GTTTCCACGACAACGGTACTGTCATTACGGTCACGCAATTCAATAAAGACCCAGTCAACGATGGCGTTGGGCCCCGTCTGCCCGAAGACACCCAGGCTGTCGGCGATCAGCTCACCGCCGCCCAGTCCGACATGGGCAAACCGCGACGAATAGGGTGGCGTGCTGTATGGCTCAAGCAGTGGAATGAGGCCGCTGGCCCGCAGATCGTCACGCATCAGGCTTTCCGTGGTGCACAGGAGACTCCCCTGCAGGAACATGCGCAGGGAGACCCCCGGGCATGCCAGGACAGCGATGTACACACTGGCAGTGTCGCAGGCTTGCGGCGAGCCATCATCACAAACCGCGTAGGTAAAGAAGTCCTGCCCGGTGAAACCGTGCTGCGGGACATAGGTAAATGAGCCGTCCGCCATCAGCGTGACCACACCATGCTGCGGTGCGCTCACGGGACCGGGCGACACGGTCTGATTATCACCCTCCGGGTCAAAGTCATTGAGGAGTACATTGCCGTTCAGGGACGTATTGACCTCCGTAGCGAACGCATCGTCATGCGCACAGGTGGCATTCGATGTGTCAGGAATGACGTCGATCATCACCAGTGTGATATCACACAGCGCGGGCGTCTGATCGTCACAGACTTCATAGCTAAAGACGTCGAAGCCGGAAAATCCCGGATTTGGCGAGTAAGTATAAGTCCCGTCCGGATTGATGTCGACCGTGCCGTTGGCCGGGTTGATGACCGGCACGGTGTCGATCACCAGCATATCGCCATTGGGGTCAAAATCATTGCTCAGCAGGTTGCCTGACACGGGTATGCCTTCCTCGGTCTGGTTGGCGTCGGGATTGGCGACCGGCGGCAGGTTGAACGGGATGACATTGGGCACGACTTCCAGGTAGACGGTGGCCGTGTCGCACAGCACCGGGGTGCCGTCATCACACACTTCATAGGTAAACTGATCTTCGCCGGAAAATCCGGGAGCAGGCATATAGGTGTAGGTGCCGTCCGCGTTAAGAACCACCGTCCCGCTAGACGGGCTGCTGACCGGGGTGGTGGAAACCGTCAGTGCATCGTTCTCCGGGTCGACATCGTTGATCAACACATTGCCCGTGGCAAAGGTGTTTTCGGGCATCACATTGATATCGTCGATAGCCATGGGCGGGTCGTTGACCGGCAGCACGGCGATGCTCACAGAAGCTGTATCGCACTGCACCGGGCTGCCATCGTCACACAGGCTGTATTGGAAGAAATCATGTCCGGAAAATCCGGGATCAGGGATATAGAGATAGGAGCCATCCGGGTTGAGGCTCAATGTGCCGTGTACAGGAGCCACCACCGGCGTCGTACTGACCATGACCGGATCGCCTTCGGGGTCAAAGTCGTTGGCAGTCACATTGCCAGACAGCGGTATATCCTCAGAAGTGATCCCGGCGTCGTCGTGGGCAAACGTCGTGTTGCCGTGATCGGGCAGCACCGCAATGACGGCGATGGCGGTGTCGCACAATGCAGGGATCCGGTCATCGCACACCTCGTAATGGAAGGTATCCTGGCCGGTAAAGGATGAATCGGGGGTATAGGTGTAACTGCCATCAGGATTGATCACAAGCGAGCCGTGATCCGGCAGCAGGAGTGGTGTGGTGGTGATCACCAGTGCATCTCCATTCGGATCACTGTCGTTGCTGAGGAGATGACCATTGATCGGGACATTTTGTTCGGTTTGGTGCGCGTCCGGGTTGGCTACCGGTGGCAGGTTGCCGGATGCGGGATCTGCGATCACTTCGATATAGACGATCGCGGTATCGCACAGCACGGGGGTCCCGTTGTCGCACACCGAGTAAGAGAATTGGTCCTCTCCAGTAAATCCCGGATCAGGTGTGTACGCAAAAGTGCCATCGGGATTGAGCGTCACTGACCCATTAGCTGGGCCTCCGGTGGCGATGGGGGTGGCCACGAGCAGATCTCCGTCCACATCCAAATCGTTGGTCAGCACATTGCCAGTCGCAACTCCATTGGCCGGTGTCACCACGATTCCTAAAAACTTTGGGGAGGGCTGCATGAGACTCCCGTCAGGTCGTTTGCTTGGCGAGTGAAATTGGCCGCTGTTCTGCGGAGGAACGGTAGCATGCAAAGACGATTTCCATCGTTTTCAGGGTCTCCCGACCG
>JAWWBX010000216.1:0-7505 GCA_033720735.1 Saprospiraceae bacterium | reverse complement strand
GCGCTGCCGGTGGTTGACGTCACTGAACTGCTGGTGGGCATCATTACGCCATACGATCTGATGAACTATGCGTACTGGCCGGAGGAGATCGCGGCACTCGACGAGTAACCGGCTGCAACAGATATCCGGATGAAGAAGATCCTCTTCCCCACAGATTTCTCCGAGGCTGCGGACCGGGCATTCATCTATGCCCTCAACGTCGCCGACAAGCTCGACGCGGGCATTACCACTGTGCATGCCTATCATTTGCCGTACGTCAAGGCGATGCACCTGCCGCAGACGCTGAAAGAAGTCTATGATTCCATTGTGATCGAGGAGTTTGACAATTATCGCGATCACGTGCCGCGCTTGCGCGAACTCGCGACCGCTCAGGGCCTCGGGCAGGTGCCCTTGCACCATGTGATGGTGGAAGCAGGTGCCGGCGTTGTCCGGGCCATATTGGGTGTTGCCAGAGATGATCAGTCCGAAATGATCATCATGGGCACCACCGGGGCTTCAGGTCTGCGCGAGATCTTTCTGGGAAGCGTCGCTGCTGAAATACTGGAGAATGCGTCGTGTCCTGTCCTGGCTGTGCCTGTCAGGGCGGTCTTTGACGGGGCCATTGACAAGATCGCCATGACCACCGAGTTTGCACCCGGCGAAAAAATGGCATTGGTCCGGCTGCTCCGGTTTGCGGACCTGTTTCACGCGGATGTGTACGTGGTGCATGTAGACACCGCACATACCGAGCAGTTTGCCCGGCGCATGGACACATTCACAAGCGACCTCGATCATCCGAATCTCTACCACCAAGTGATCGATGCGCTTGATGTCGAACCTGCGCTCGCCAGGTTCATTGAAGAATATCGGATCGACGTGCTCGCGATGCTGACCCACAAGCGCAATGCTTTGCAGGAGCTGTTTACCTACAGCATGACCAAGAAAATGGCATACCACCTGCGGGTGCCCATCCTGGCATTTCACGGGCAGAACGCCGATGCGGTGACCCCTTGAAGACAAAAGGAACGTGCAATACAGTTGCGATCCGTTACCTTGGGTGGACTTGTGTCATAAACCGAGATGGAAGCCATTGAACGTACGCATATCCTGATCCCCACTGATCTGGAGGAGTGCGCGGAGCGTGCCCTGCAGACAGCGATGACCTGGGCGGCGGTAACGCCTGTCTACCTGCATCTCTGCCACGCAGTGGCCGGGATGCCCGATGACTGGGATGCATGGCCCGCCGAAGAAAAAGCGCAACATGGCGCTCTTGCGAGGGCCGTGAAAAGGGCTGAGGAAGCCTTTGCAGAATGGGGAAGGGAACTGGTGGCCCGCCAGATCCCAGGTACGTTCGAGCTGTGGGGCGGGGTTTTGCTGGATCGACTGCAGGCCTATCTGCGCACGCAATCAATCGACTATGTATTCATTGGTGCCCGGGGCAGCCATGCACGCAAATACGATCGCCTGGGATCGCATGCAGAACAGATCGTACGCGCGGTCGGCCTTCCGGTACTGGTAGCCAAAGACCGCGTGCCTGTCTCGATCAGGTCGGTCATCTTTGCATCTACCTTTGACAACCATGCCAAAGCCTCGTTCGCCCGGTTTCTCAGAATGATCCAGCCCTTCACGCCGACCGTACACCTCCTCAATATTGACAGCCCGTCGTTTTATACAGAACCGCAAGCATTGATCGTGCCTGCGATGCAAGAGTTCCGCGCCATGGCTGCCGGGTTTGATTGCCAGCTCCACGTGTATCCTGATCAACGGGTGGAGCGCGGGATCCTCGAGTTTAGCCAGGAGATTGGCGCAGATCTCATTGCCCTGGCCAGGTGGTCAGACCGGTTGTTTCCTGGCGATCGGCTCAACAAGGGACTGGTGCGGCTCATACATTCTCCCGGGGTACCCGTCGTACTCATCGATGAACACGCAGACAATCCGGACTGATGAAGATCCTGCTGGCCACCGACTTTTCCGACGCGTCGTTCAACGCTTTCCGCTATTGCCAGGCGCTGAGCGCGCAAGAGCGCATGCAGATCTATGTTGCCCATGTGTACCGCCACGGTACGCATCCCCATCTGACTCCGGCTCAGCTGGAACGCTTTTACGCTCAGGAGTACGCTGCGTTTGAAGCGCGGACACGTCGCTTCAGCCAGCAATATCCCAACCTGATGGATACGCAAATGGTGCTCCGGTGCGCTGTCGAGATCGATGTTACAGAAGGGGAGACCTCCGCAGCCCTCAAGCGGATGGCCATCGAGCATGACGTCGATCTGATTGCCATCGGCTCAAAAACCCGGCCCGGGTTGTTTCGGCGGCTTTTCGGACATCTGTCCCGGCGCCTGATCCACTTTCAACAGAAGCCCCTGCTCATCGTGCCTGAAGCGTATCATGGCGACCGGCCAAACCGAATCGCACTCTTTGCCAGCGATCAGGCAGGTCTCGAAGCAATACGGACCTGGGTGGGCAAGCAGGAGATGTTCCGCGATTGTCGTCTCATGGCTTTTGTCGCCGGAGCAGCCGATCCAGCCAAACTACAGGCGGCACCGGGCGTGGAGGGTGATGCGCGCCCGATCCACTCCCGGGTGGTCACCGAGGTGCATCATCAACTCATGCAGAGCCAACCCGATTTGCTGGCGGTCCTGCTCAAACAAGAGGCTGACCTCCCCGGTCTGCGCTTCCAGGAGGCGTTGATCCATCATTTGTACGATCACCTGGAGCGGCCCCTTCTCTGTCTGCATGAGTGATCAGTCGGTATGGAAGACCAGGGTTGGCCGGTCGGTGTGCTGACAGAGGCTCTTGCTGATACTCTTGTGAAACATGCGGTTGACGAATGACCGGTGCCTGGCGATGACGGTTATGATGTCTGGATTGGTCTCAGTGGCGTAGCGTTCGAGCTGCACGGAAATATCTTGTGCATTGGAGATCTCACGGATGTCGAAGGAAAACTGCAGTTGCCCGCGCCCCAGCAGCTCCGTCATCAACCGTTCGCGGATCACCGCAAAGTCGGTATCACGGTCGGCGACATGCACAAAGTCCAGGTGTGCATTGAAATCCTCATTGAACGCCAGAAGCTGATCGAGGCTGTGTCCTTCCACCAGCTCGGCGTCGAAGGCCACCATGATGTGGCGGGGAGGCTCAAAGCCGGCATCGGGAGGAATGAGCAGTACCGGTGCAGATGCCTGGCTGGCCACCGATGATGAGACATTGCCAAAGATCTTGTCGAGGACATTGGTGGCCCCGAGGGTGCCCATCACGATCATTGCCACGTCGGGTTGCCGGGACACCTCTACGATCGTTGGCAAGGGGTACCCGACCTCAAAGCGTGTCTCTACCGGCCTGATGTACGGATTTGCGCCATCTTGACTATCTGTGAATGTGGCCGCAAGGACCTCCAGCTGCTCCTGTTTGTAGACACCCATATCAGCCTCCAGGACGACGGCATTGTGCGGATCGACCACGGGATGGTGCACGTGCATCAGGACCAGACGCAGGCCCAGGGTCTTGGCCAGCCCTTTGCCAAAGCGGATGGCGTTGAGTGACTGGTCCGAGAAATCGGTCGGTACGACCAGCGCGCGCATTTTATTTTGCACAATGTACTGGAACACGGCCTCAACCGTTGCGTTGGGGTCTTCATCAAGACTGATATTGAACAGTTTGTCGTGATCAACGCGGATCGCCGGTACCGAGGGCAGCCCTTCTTCGATAAACTTGTCGATCTGGCTTACGTCCTCAATGGTATAGTGCGCACCGGTGCTGTCGAGGGCGTCGATGAGCATTTGCCTGACCATTTGGTACCGGTAGCTGTGGTTGATGCCAAAGAGCTCCAGGGAAATCGGTGCGTCCATATGCGTAGTGCTAACTGCTTCCAGTGCGAACATTGTCTTCTTGTGCTAAGGCATCGATGATGTCGAAACTGGTGAGAATACCCACCAGGCGCTCCTGGCGCACGATCGGGATGGCATGAAACAGATTTTCACGGAAGATCTCCAAGGCTACATTGATGCGGTCATCCGGTTCCAGCTTGGCCAAACCCCGCGTCATGATATCCGCGGCGGTATAGTTGTTGAGCCGGCTGTGCTCCAGCAGGTTGTCGTATTCCGAGCGCTGCATTCCCCGGATGAAATGCCTGAAATCGGACTTGCTGATGAGCCCTACGAGGCGTTCCTCCTCATCGACCACCGGTATGTGATGGATGCGGTGTCGGTCAAAAATGTCTTTGACGACCACCAGTTTATCGGTGGGTTCGATCGTGATCAGCTCAGAAGTCATCAGGCTCGATACAGGTGCTCGGAGGTTCATACGCGTTGTCATATGTCAATGATAAGGCGGCCTTAGGCGGCGGATTGCACCGCCGTGTGCCGCGAGGGTTGCATGGGGCGTTGCACTGAAGCACCCGACGGCCGTTGCGGGCCGAGTTTGAGTGCCATCAGGCAAGAGAGGAAGACCGGCAGTGCGAGGGTTGCGAGCCACCATTGCCCCGTGAAGCCGGCAACGATGACGATGAGCATCATCAGGTAGTACCTGAGGACGATGGTGGCGAAATTGAGTCTAAACAGCTTCATGGCGCATGTATTTGATGGGATAAACAAATCTTGCGCACAATGTAGGCTGCCTGCGCCCGGCCCTGAATGATGTCAGTCACATCCCGCTTTGATCTTGATCATCGCTGTACCTCGTGCGCCTTCGTAACATGCAACGGTGCAGTATATTCGTCACATGAGTGCCTCGTTCAATCTGGAAGACCGGCAGTCTGCCGCGTTCCTGTCGGCGATCATCCAGACGGCCATTGACGGGATCGTGATTATCGATCACGCCGGAATGATCATGACGATCAACCCAGCCGCGGCATCGCTGTTTGGATACCGCCTGGAGGAGGTCGAGGGCCGCAATGTCAACATGCTCATGCCGCCTCCGTACCATACTGAACATGACGGCTACATCGAGCGCTACCAGCGTACCGGCGAGGCGCGGATCATCGGTATCGGCCGCGAAGTGGAAGGGCTCCGAAAAGACGGTAGTGTATTTCCACTCCGCCTGGCGGTCAGTGAGATCCGCATGGGTGACGATCGGTTTTATGCCGGATTTATCCATGACCTCACCAACGTGAAAGAAGCGGAACAGGAGATCCAGAAACTCAATCAGGAACTGGAGGCCAAGGTCGTGCAACGCACCGAAGAACTGCAGGATGCCGTCAACAAACTCCTCGAGATCAATCGCAAACTGGCCCACGAGATCAGCGAACGGCAGGCGGCCGAAACGGCCCTGAAGGCGTCTCAGGCAGAGCTTGAAGAAGCATTGCAGAAAGAAAAGGAACTCAACGAGTTGAAATCTCGGTTTGTCTCGATGGCATCCCATGAGTTCCGCACGCCCTTGAGCACGATCTTGTCTTCAATTGCCCTGATCAGGCGGTACACGGAAGGACATCAACAGCCAAAGCGTGACAAGCATATCAAACGGGTGACGGCTGCGGTCGAAACCCTCAACGGTATCCTCAACGACTTCCTCTCGATCAGCAAGATCGAGGAGGGCAAGATCGAAATGAAACAGGAACCCTGCCGGATCAATGTCATCTGCAGCGAAGTGCTGGACGAGATCGAAGGTCTGCTCAAGAAAGGTCAGACGATCCGACACGAGGACGCTTCCGGCAATCTTGAGATCGTGGTCGACCGGAATATTCTCAAAAACATTCTGTTCAATCTGGTTTCTAACGCCATCAAGTACTCAGGAGAGGGCAAACCGATCCATTGTCGCACGTTTACCGAAAATGGTGAGTTGTGCTTTGAGATCACCGATGAAGGGATCGGGATCCCGGAAACAGAACAGAAGTACCTCTTTTCCAGATTCTTCCGGGCTTCGAATGCTACCAACATCCAGGGCACTGGTCTCGGCCTCAACATCGTGGCCGGGTATGTCGATATGCTGGGCGGCCGCATTGAATTCACCAGCCAGACGAACGAAGGATCCAAATTCTCTGTTTACATACCAATCGAATAATCCATGGCAAAGATTCTGGTGATTGAAGACAATCACGATGTACGCGACAATATCGCCGAGATCCTGGAGCTGTCCGGCTACGAAGTCGTGACGGCTGAGGACGGCAAGAAAGGCGTCAGCGCGGCGCTGCAAAACTCGCCCGACCTGATCCTCTGTGACATCATGATGCCCGAGCTGGACGGCTTCGGTGTGCTGCGCATCCTTGGGAAAAACCCGGTGACCGCTGGCGTCCCGTTCATCTTCCTGACTGCCAAGGCCGAGAAGGATGACTTCCGGCGGGGGATGGGACTCGGGGCCGACGACTATATCACCAAGCCTTTCGACGATGTGTCGTTGCTCGACACCATCGAGCTGCGCATGTCCAAGAGCAAGCGTCTTCGCACCAGCTTTGACGGCTCGGAGCAGGGCGTGCACCGGTTCCTGCGCGAGGCGAAAGCCCAGGAAGAGCTGCTCGAGCTGACTGAGAACCGAGAGTCACGCACCTATCAGAAGCGCGACGAGATCTACCGTGAGGGGCAGACAGCACTGTGGCTCTTCTTTGTGGTGAGTGGGCGGATCAAGACCTTCCAGACCAACGACATGGGGAAGGAACTGATCACGCACATCTACGGCCCTGGTGAGTTCCTCGGGTATTTACCACTGATCAACGACCAGCCGTATAGCGATTCAGCTGACGCGATTGAAGAAGCACGCTTATTGCTCATCCCCAAGGAGGACTTCCAGCAACTCCTGTTTACCAATAAGGAGATCTCCGCCACGCTCATCCGCATGCTCGCCAGGCAGGTCAGCGAGACCGAAGAGCACCTGCTGCAGCTTGCGTACGGGTCGGTCCGCGAGAAGGTGGCCGGCGCACTGATGACGCTTTATGACAAGTACAACGACGGGTCGACCGCCCGGATCTCGTTACTCCGGGAGGATCTCGCCAATATGGCCGGGACGGCCAAAGAGACGGTGATCCGCACCCTGTCCGATTTCAAGGATGAGGGGCATATCGAGATCGTCGGCAGTGATATCGTGATCAACGATATCAGCACGTTGCGAAATATGCCGTACTGATTGAGGTGTTTGCGAATGCTGAATCCTCAGGGTTGTAGTTTTTCGCACCTTTCGGAAAGCCAAGGTCAGGACCTGAAGCACTCCCTTAATGCTTGTCTGGCAGGGTTTCACCTGCGTTGACCTCCAATGCAATAAAATTCTCCTCCGGCGGCAGCAGGCACGTGGCATACTCTGTAAACACACATGGCGGATTGTAAGCCTTGTTGAGATCGAGGACTGTATTGCCGTCAGCATCCCCGCGCGGGATGTACAGGTAGCGCCCGCCGGAGTAAGTGCTGATATCGGTGGTCAGATCGGCGAAGATCAGGAACAGCTCATCCGGGCCGCCATCGAAGGCGATCAGCCGGATGGAGTCCTGACCATGTGCGCTGTACACTGTTCCAGCCACGTTCACCGGAACGGTCAGCCCGACCGCATTATCCACCATCATTTGCGTGCCCGGCGGGGCTGGTTCGAACCGTGCCGGCAAGGCCCAG
>JAWWBX010000215.1:0-7547 GCA_033720735.1 Saprospiraceae bacterium | reverse complement strand
TGTGAGGCATAGCTTTGACCTGGAGTTAGACCGGATTGCTTCGAGAACGTCTTCCTGCTGGAAATCCCGATTTGACAACCAGCCATGATCCCCGTAACTTCTAGACCAAACACTCAAAAGATCATGAAACAGAACATCTTACTTCTGGCAGGGTGGTGCGTCCTCCTGGCCCTACCCGCATGCAACAACACCACCGAATCTGAAGAGGCAGCGAGTGCTGACACGGAGGAGGTGGCCGAAACCTATATCGATCCGGTCGTTGCCGCATCCGAGTACTACACACTCCTTTCGGAGGAAGGTCCGGTACGCGTAATTGAAATGAAATTGCCGGCAGGAGCCCGGGATAATCTGCACTCGCACCGGCATGAGACGGTCTACTTCGTGCAAGGTGGGAAGGTAAAGATCCACGTCGGTGACGAGGTCATGGATGCAGAGATCCCTGACGGCCATGTGATGCACCACGCCCCGTGGACCCACAGTGTTGAGAACGTGGGCGAGACGACCGTGCATGCGATCATTTTTGAGCTGACGGAACCTGGCGAAATTGCCGCTATGGAAGGGTACATTGATGCGACGGAGGCTGCCAGCGACCACTACAGCCTGCTTTCTTCCGAGGGCGGAGTGCGCGTCGTGCACATGAAGCTTGGTCCCGGTGAGACCGATCAACAACATTCACATTACCAGGAGACCGTCTACTTCATCACTGGAGGGAAAGCCAATATTCACGTCGGCGAGGAAGTCGTGGAGGCTGACATCCCGGATGGCCATGTCATGCATCATGCACCCTGGACACATTCCGTGTCGAATGTCGGTGAGACAACGATCGAAGCATTGATCTTCGAGCAGGTTCCGGCATCTGGGGGGGACTGATCCAGGGAGATCAGGCCGTCTCCGTTTGCAGACGCGCGTCCACCAGGGCGTATGCGGCAGTCAACGGGGTCTGATCGCGGGTGTGCGCACGTTGGAGGACAGTCTTGGTGGTCGTGTGGATTTGTTCAACGGTTTGCAGGATATCCTTTGCAGTTCTCCCGCGATAGTGGCCCTCACCATGGATGATCCCGCCGGCACTGGCCACAAAGTCGGGGACGAAGGTGATGCCCCGCTCCATGAGGGCGACGGCATGCCTGGCTTCCGCCAGCTGATTGTTGGCGCCGCCGCAGATGATGCGGGCTTTGATCCTGGGGATCGTTTGGTCATTGAGCACAGCGCCCAGAGCGTTGGGCGACAGGATATCCACATTTTGAAAGAGGATTTCGTCGACCGGGACCACGGTGAGCCCGGCCTCATGGGCCCGTTGTGCCGCCGCCGGATGCGGGTCTGCCACGACAACGTCTGCACGGGCTTCCCGCAGATGTTTGACCAGATGTGTGCCGACACCCCCGTACCCCTGGACAGCGACACGGACGCCCGCCAGATCAGGTGCACCGGTGACGGTTTCCCAGGCCGCCAGCATTGACTGGAACACGCCATAGCCGGTCAGGGGTGCCGTGCTGCCGCCGTGCCCTTTGGCGCCCATCGTGTAACGGGTATGTCTATGTACCAGAAGCATGTCATCCTCGTTCGTACCGACATCACAGGCGGTGACATAGCGACCTCCCAGGCTTTCGACGCAGCGTGCGAATGCCTCCAGGATGTCAGGCGACTTATCGATGTCAGGATTGCCGATCACCACAGCCTTGCCGCCACCCATCGGCAACCCTGCCAAAACATTCTTGTAGGTCATGGCACGACTCAGGCGTAACACATCCGTGAGGGCTGCCTGCGTGGAAGGGTAGGGGAAGAAGCGGCATCCGCCCCCGGTGGTACCCGCGACCGTCCGGTGGATCGCGATGATGCAGTACAGTCCCGTCACAGGGTCCCTGAAGACATGGAGGCTTTCGTGGTCAAATTCGGGATGGTCGAACATGGTACGGAGAGCTCATTCAGGTACACGTCGCTCACCTTGAATGTAATGACAATTGTGCGGCCGTGCCATAACAATCAAGACCGCGCCCCCCGGCCCGGATGCAGTTTGATCTTCTCCCGCAGATTCACTAATTTATACACCTCACTGGGCCTTTTGCAAGACAGAGAAGGGAAGGACAACTTCTGAACACCCCTGATGAAACCTCGTTGGCTGCTTGCCACGGTCTTTTGCCTGAGTTGCGTCTTTCTGCAGGCGCAGCGCACCATTGAGGGCACCGTTACCGATCAAGCCGGGTCCCCGCTGATCGGGGCCAATATTCTGGTAAAGAACTCGGATCTCGGCACTACCACCGATATCAATGGCAACTATTCCCTCACGCTGCCGGCAGATGAGGCAGTGCTGCTTGTGAGTTATATCGGCTTCAGGAAGGAAGAAGTACCTGTTGGCACAGCCACGCGGGTCGATGTGCAACTGAGTGTCAGTTCGACGACGCTCGACGAGGTCGTCAAATGGGGATATGGTACCAGCTCCCGGCGCGAGCTTACCAGCTCCATCGTAAGACTGGATCAGGAGGTGTATGCAGGCGCCTCAAAAACCAATCCGATCAAGGCGCTGCAGGGCAGGGTGCCCGGGGTGCAGATCACGCAGGCATCAGGTGCCACCCAGTCCGCCATGCACGTACGGATCCGCGGGCAGACTTCGATCAGCGCATCCAATCAGCCGCTGGTGGTCATCGACGGGGTGATCTCCGATGCCTGGGGCGGGTTCGGGTTGAATGGCCCCGGTGCGAGCAAGCTGCTGGGCATCGATCCCAACGACATCGCCTCTGTGGAGGTCCTCAAGGATGGCGCGGCCTCGGCCATTTATGGCGCGCGTGGTACCAACGGCGTGATCCTGATCACCACCCGGCAAGGAACGTTCAATGCGCGCCCGCGCGTCTCGGTTTCTTACCAGTCAGGCTTTTCGAGGCCAGCCGTACGACCAAATCTGATGAGCGGGCCTGAGTATGCGCGATCCTGGAACCAGGCGGTGCTGGCCGCAGGTATGAATGATCCGGAACTCCTCTATGCCGATCCCGATGCAGAGCCGACTACCGACTGGTATGAGGTCCTGACGAGGACCGCCATGTTCCACGATGCCCATGCCTCGGTGTCTGGCGGGAGTGCGTCTACGAGCTATTATGTCAGCGCGGGCTACCACAATGAAGAGGATTATTTCATCACCAAGGGGATGCAGAGGTATAGTTTTAAGGCGCGGGTGGAACAAATGATCGGTGACAAATGGCAGGCCGGGGTGTCCGTGGCACCTTCGCGGGTCGAACAAGACAAATTCCGGGAATCGGTCTTCCTGAGCGAAGCACCAACAGTGGCCAGCACGGAATTCCTGCCCAATGTGGCTCCGTTTGACTCTGCCGGCAACCCGATCATGTTCTACCAGCACAAGATTTCGAGTCGCAACTGGAATCCCGTCGTTGACCTCAAAGAAACGGAGTATACGCAGAGCATGACCGACGTGCGGCTGGGCGCACATCTGCAGTTTTCACCATTTCATCATCTGCAACTGCGGACGGAGTTCAACGCAGAATATTCGGTCGTTCACTATTTCAACAAACGCGGCGCGCGGACGCGCCTGGGCAGTGGACTCAATGGCACGATTGTGAGTGGGTTTCAGGAAACGACCAACTACAACTGGACCAACACGGCCACCTGGACTACGCACCCGGGTGCCGACGACGAACTTGTGCTTGTAGTGGGCAACCAGATCCAGCACCACGTTTATGACTTCAGCGATGCCTTCGGTGCTTCATTTGCCGACCCCCGCCTGACCGACGTCGCAGCGGGAGCCATCCGCGATGGTTTCGGGCTGAAGGAAGCATACCGGTTCGCGGGCTTTTTTGGCAGGACCAATTACAACCTGCGTGACAAGTACTTCGTGGCTCTGTCGGCGCGATTTGACGCATCCTCCCGGTTTGGAGCCAACAACCGCTGGGGCTTCTTCCCAGCTTTGTCGGCAGGATGGATGATCAGCGAAGAGCCATTTTTCCAGGTGCCTGCCGTCGACTTCCTGAAATTGAGCGGTAGCATCGGTCAGACCGGCAATGCCGAGATCAGTAACTATGCGAGCCAGGCATTGCTTGGTTTTTTTGGAGGGTATCAGGGCCGACCCGGATCCAGGATCATCTCACTCGGCAACAACGACCTCACCTGGGAGGAGACCACCCAGTACAATCTCAGCATGTCCTTTGGCCTCTTCCAGGAGCAGCTGGAAGGGACGGTCTCCTGGTTCAGCAAGCATACCGACGGTCTGCTTCTGAATGTGCCACTGCCTGCCAGCAACGGGATCGGCAGCCGGTTTGAAAACGTTGGGTCAGTACGCAATCACGGATGGGAATTTGAACTCGCATCGACAGTCAGGCCGGCATCAGACTGGAGCCTGCGTATCGGGGTCAATGGTGCCTTCGTCTGGAATCGGATTACGGCCCTGGCCGATACTGACGGCGACGGGATGGACAATGACATTGCCGTGCAGATCTCACCGGGTCATACCATTCAGCTCTACCGTGTGGGAGAGCCAATGGCCAGCTGGTATCTGGTTCGCTACGCCGGCGTTGATCCTGCCAATGGAGATGCCCTGTTTTATGATCTCGATGGCAATACGACCAAGGTGTTCTCATTGGGCGACCGGGTGATCGCCGGACGTGGTGTGCCGCGCTTCACCGGCGGGATCACCCTGGACGCCGATTATCGGCGCTTCTTCCTGTCTGCCGTGTTCCAGACTGCCCTGGGGTACGAACTGTTCCGGAATGCCGGTCATCACCTCGAGGATTTTCAGGAAGGCGAGAGTAACAAGGATCGCAGGCTGCTTGATGCCTGGACTGAATCAAATACAGTGACCGACATCCCGGAATCGCGTCTGAACATACAGAACGGAGCGCAGACCGAATCAACGCGCTGGCTCGAAAAAGCGGATCACCTCCGATTGAAGCACGTTAAGGTGGGCTATGCCTTTGATGTGCCGAAGGGGCTTACCGTGTACCTGGCCGGGCAGAACCTGTGGCTGTTGTCAGGTCTGCCCGGGGATGTCGATCCCGAGGAGATGAGCACCAATGTGAACAGTCCGCATGGTGTCGGTCCCAGCTATGGTGTGACCGTGCCGCGTTCCATTTCATTTGGTCTGAAACTGGATCTGCAATGAAAGTCTTTCAGCCCGTTCCTTATGTTTTCACGACCGCCTCCGTTTGGATACTGGTCCTGTTTGGGCTTGTTGCCTGCAATGATTTCCTTGACGACCTGTCACCGGGCAACGCATTGCCATTGTCATCAGGTCTCGACAACGCCGAGGCGATCGAGGATTTCCTGGTTGGAGCCTACGATGTATTGCAGAACCACGCCGATATCCTGATGATCGGCCTGGTCGATATCATGACCGAGGATACCGGAAAGGGAGTTCAGTGCGGGGAGGGAAGCGGCGTCGGAGAGTTTTGCGTCAATGATATTGCACCGGGCAACGACTGGTTGCAGTGGATCGGGCCGTACACGGTGATCAATCATGCCAATATCATCATCGGGCGTGTGAACCAATTGCTGACACAAGGAAGTATCGACCCTGGTACGGCTGCCATATTCCTCGGTGAAGCCCATTTCCTGCGGGGCGTTGAATATTTCGAGCTGATCCGGCTCTACGCATTACCCCTGCACACAGGAGACACGCTCGGTGTGCCACTCCTGACTACCGGGGTCGACAATACCGACAAGCTGACCTTCCCTGCCAGGGCCACCGTGGAGGATGTATACGCGCAGATCCGCAGTGATTTTCGGGCGGCTATGGAGCTTCTGCCAAGAACGCAGGGTGAGACCGGGAGGGCTTCTTACTATGCTGCAGCAGGCTATCTGGCCGAGGTGGCCTTTCAAACCGGGGACTACGCTCAAGCTGATTCACTTGCGACGATCATTGTCAGCAGTGGGAAGTATACACTCACACCGACCCCTGCAGATTATTTCGGGATGAAGGGCTCGCAAGAGGAGATCTGGGCAGTTGCGCATTCAAATCAGGAGCGCGGGCAGCTATGGAACTTTACCCAATCCGGGTTTACCTGGCGGTACAACCTCTCAATTGACCTGTACACAAGAGCATATGGAAAGATCATCACGTCTGCGCAGTCGGCTTCGCTTGCAAGTCAGTCTCTGCACGCTGAGGACCTCCGCTTCAGCACCCTGACCGACCGCGACACGACAAATCTTGGATGCACAAAATATCCCGACAGGGGCACTGATGTGCCGGCATTGCGCTATGCCGAAGTACTCCTGATGCGGGCGGAGTGCCGGGCGCGACTCGGTGACACAGCAACAGCGATCGAACATCTGAATCAGGTACGGAAGCGGGCAATCAGCCTTACCGACGATGCCGGGAATCCGCTATCGCTGGAGGACGAGGACAATCCGGTCCTGTTTAAGGCGGAGGATTTCACAAGTCCCGATTCACTTATCGAAGCCATCATTCTCGAGCGGCAGGTCGAATTGATTATGGAAGGCAACCGGTTTCACGACCTGATCAGGCTGGAACGCCCGGTGAACGGATTGCCGTACGATCATTGCAAATTACGCTGGCCGATCCCATTGACAGAAATGGATGTCAATCCGAATTTGGTACAGAATCCGGACTGTTGATCGTTTCACGAGGTATATGTTTCCGGGCTATCGCACTGGGATGTGCGGCAGCGATCTGGATCTGCTGCGCCGACCAGAACGCCCCTTCTTCTGCCCTGGTCTCCAATGATCGCCCCGGGTCCTTCCTGGCCACGGACAGCTCCGGCGACTCGATCGCTCCGGCCGACTACATCCGTGTGTGGCGGGAAGACCTGCATCCCGACAGTGTGCGCAATCCGGCCAAAAGAATTGCTGGGGATCGACACCGGATCCAACCGATCCGCTTCGAGAAGTTGACCGCCGCGGACGGCTTGCCACACAATACGATACGAGGCCTGCATGTGGATGCCGAGGGATACCTGTGGATCGCCTATGGGAGCGGCCTGATCCGATACGACGGGTATGACTTTGTCTACCTGGATGAAGCCAAACCCATGTATCCCGATATGGGGAGGATCATGGAAGACGGCGAAGGCAATATCTGGATCGCCAGTGGGGTCAGTGAAGACGTACGGTTGTACCGTGCCGCGGACGGCACTCTCTTCAAGCTGACATTGTTCCCGGAAACAAACCAACTGATCACCAGGCTCCGGGAAGATCGTCATGGCAGGATCATGATCCTGTCACTTGATACGACATCGTTCTTCCTGCACACCTTTGATCCTGCAGGTATGGAGCTGCCGGCAGATACCCATGTTGTGGATCCGGAACTGACCGCACCCCTCGTGAGTGCCCCGGTGCGCATCCCGGAGACGTTTGGTGAGGTGGCGGATTTCATCCCGGACGAACAGGACTTGGTGTGGCTGATCTCACAAAAGGGGCTGGTGCGCTTCGATCCGGATGCAGGACAGTTTGACCGTGTGCTGCCGGATCCCTCACCTTTTTTTGACAATCAGGTCATCGCCGACGGCAACGGCTCACTGTGGTACGGGGCGCCTGAGGGAATTGTCGAGTACAATACAAGAGCAGGAAAGGCACAAAGTTTTCCATTCCCG
>JAWWBX010000214.1:0-7575 GCA_033720735.1 Saprospiraceae bacterium | reverse complement strand
CCTCTGGCAGTTGCCTTCATGACCGTCGGTGAGTTGTATTTCGGAGCGTACAAATCATCACGACCGGTGCATAATCAGAATCTGGTCGATCGCCTTGTCAAGACTGTTACAATGATTCATAGTGATGCACTGATCATGATGAAGTTTGGCAAACTCAAGGCCGAGCTTTCATCGGCAGGTCGTCCCTTGCCAGACGCAGATGTCTTGATCGCGGCTACGGCTATTCTTCACTGCACGGGGCTTGTCACAGGCAATGAGGCGCAGTTCGCAAGATTTACTGAACTGAGGACGGAGAACTGGTTGCGCTAGCTGCATCTTCCGAATACACTACCTTCACAACCACTCCCCCAAACCATTGTTTGGAGTAGAGATCGTTACACATCATGGACGAACAAGAGAAACAGATCACCCAGCGCAAGACCGACCACATCGAACTAGCGTTTGAGTCCCAGGTGAAAGACGCTGCGCGGGACCCGCGTTTCTACTATGAGCCGATGCTTACCGCGTTTCCGGAGGAGATCGACCTGGGCCGGGAGTTCCTGGGCAGGACGCTGCGCTATCCCATCTGGGTGTCGAGTATGACGGGGGGAACGGAGCATGCGCGCACCATTAATACCAACCTCGCCCGCATGTGCGGCGAGTTTGGCCTGGGCATGGGGCTCGGTTCGTGCCGGGTACTGCTGGAGGACGATACGCGTTTCGAAGATTTCAACATGCGGCCCATCATGGGGCCGGACGTGCCGCTCTTTGCCAATCTCGGGATCGCCCAGGTTGAGGAACTGGTAGCCGACAAATCCCTGGCACGCATCAGCGAGCTGGTGGACAGCCTGCAGGCCGATGGGATCATTATTCATGTCAACCCGCTGCAGGAATGGCTGCAACCGGAGGGCGATGCGATCATGGTCCCGCCGATCGAAACGATCCAGGCCGTACTTGACACACTAGACACCCGAGTCATCGTCAAGGAAGTCGGCCAGGGGATGGGCCCGGCCAGTCTTTCGGAGCTGCTGCGACTGCCCATCGACGCCATCGAACTGGCGGCGCACGGGGGTACCAATTTTGCCATGCTGGAACTACTGCGCGCCGATGACCATGCCCGCGAGGTCTATGCACCACTGGCCCGGATCGGGCATTCCCCCGACGAGATGATCCACTTTATCAACGAGGCCGTCAAGGACCTGGGCAGCAGCCTGCAGTGCCGCCAGGTGATCATCAGCGGCGGGCTGCGGGGCTTCCTGGACGGCTATTATTACATGAATCGACTAACTTTACCCTCCGTCTACGGCCATGCTTCGCAGTTCCTGAAGTATGCGCAGGAGGACTATGCGACCCTCAGCCAATTTGCCAGATCACAAACCGAAGGACTCAAACTGGCACACGCGTACCTGAAAGTGCGATGACACAGCAGAAAGACAAGACCATCACCGGGTTCTCCAAGCTCTCCAAGCGCGGGAAGATCAAGTGGATCGTGGAGAACTTCTTCCAGCATCCGGAGACGGTCATGCGCGAGCTGAAGAGTTACTGGCTGGCCAATGAGGACCACCAGAAGATCCTTGACGGGATCAGCGAGAATACGATCTCCAATTACCACCTGCCATACGGCGTCGCGCCCAACTTCGTGATCAATGGCAAGACCTACGCGGTACCGATGGTCACCGAGGAAAGCTCGGTGGTGGCCGCCGCCTCCAGTGCATCCAAATTCTGGCTGTCGCGCGGGGGCATCCACGCCGAGGTGATCGGCACGGTGAAACTGGGGCAGGTGCACTTCTTTTTCCGTGGGAAAAAATCCACGATCGTGGGCTGCCTGCCGGCGTTGCGGGAATACCTGCACGAGCACACGCAGGACCTGACCGCCAACATGCGCAAACGCGGCGGCGGGGTGCTGGACATTCAGCTCAAGGACTTCACCCACCAGATGCCGGACTACTATCAGCTGCTGGTCTCCTTTGAGACCTGTGACTCGATGGGCGCCAACTTCATCAACTCGGTGCTGGAGCGGTATGCGCAGTCGCTCGGACATTTCTTTCACGAGGTCCTGGGCGTACCGGAAGATCAGGTCGAGGTGCTGATGTCCATCCTTTCCAACTACACCCCCGACAGCCTGGTGCGCGCCTGGGTCGAATGCCCGGTTGAGGAGTTGGGTGAGTTCAAGGGCGGGATCGGTCCGCGGGAGTTTGCCACGCGCTTCTGTCATGCCGTGCGTATCGCCGAGATCGACACCTACCGTGCGGCAACGCACAACAAGGGGATTTTTAACGGGATCGATGCTGTGGTGATCGCTACCGGCAACGACTTCCGTGCCATCGAAGCCTGCGGACATGCTTACGCTGTGCGCGACGGGCAGTACCGCAGCCTGAGTGGTTGCGAAGTGAAAGAGGGCATCTTCCGGTTCTGGCTGGAGGTGCCGCTGGCCGTCGGCACCGTCGGGGGGCTCACCAGCCTGCACCCGATCGCGAAGCGCTCGTTCGAACTTCTGGGTAACCCCACGGCCAGCGAGCTCATGATGATTATTGGGGCTGTGGGTCTGGCGCAGAATTTCTCGGCCCTCCGTTCGCTGGTCACCACCGGCATCCAGGACGGCCACATGCGCATGCACCTCAGCAATATCCTGGTGAAGCTCAACGCAAGTGCGGAAGAAGCCGATGCGACACGCGCGCATTTCGCCGACAAGCAGGTCTCCTACCAGGCGGTGCGGGACTACCTGATGACTCTGCGCGAACCGGCCACCAAAGGACAGATCCAAACGCCCTAGCCCCCGCATGGCCAAAAAGAAGCGGAGCAAGAAGAAACCCTCCAAACGCAAACCTGCACCAAACCAGGCCGGCTGGCTGCAGAGCTATCGGCTACCGCTGCTACTGGCAGCATTGATCGCGATCGTGTTTGCCGCCTACAGCCCGGTGTTGAACGCCGACTTTGTCGACATGGACGACCAGAAGCTGATCCTCGACAAGAGCCGCGAGTTCAATTGGAAAGCGAAATACTTCATCAAGTACGGCTTCGGCACCCCCTACTACAAGCCGGTGACCTACCTGACCTGGCGGGCTGAGTTCCGAGCCGTAGGTGCCGACGCCTGGCTTTTTCATCTGAACAACCTGTTACTGCATCTCGCGAATACGCTGCTCGTCTTTTTCATCGCCCGGCGGCTGGCGCAGCAGTTTGACAAGGTCCGGGAGCATGCACTGCCGGTGGCCTTTTTTACCGCGTTGCTCTTCGGTCTCCACCCCCTGCACGTTGAGTCGGTAGCCTGGGTGGTTGAGCGCAAGGATGTGCTGTTCACGTTGTTTTACCTGCTGGGTATCCTGGGCTATATGCGCTACCTGGATACCGGTAAATGGGTGCCATTGCTCCTCTCCGCCCTGGCGTACATGTTATCCATCTTCAGCAAGGCACCAGGGATTACCTTGATCGCCGTCCTGTTCCTGTTCGATGTTGTCTGGCGCAGGCCATTCTCATTGAAACTGATCACCGAAAAGCTGGCCCATCTGGGCGTCTTCGGATTCGCGCTCTATGCCTTTGGCGTGTTTGGATCTGCCGCGCAGGAAGGCAGTATCGCAGCCCTGCGCGATACGGACCGCAAACTGGCGGCGGCGAGCAACCTGGCTGAACAGCGGGGCGTATGGGGCAAGACGACGCTCGCCAGTATGCGCGGCGTGCTTTGGTACCTGCACTCCTGGCTCCCGTTCCGCACCTCGCTGGGATACCCGCGCGAGGCGATCATCGGCTTCTTCGGGGTACTGATCAACATCTTTCCGGTTATCCTTGCTGTGGGAGCCGCGGCGCTGGTCTGGCTGCGTAAGAAGCACCGGCTGCTCTTCTTTGCCCATGCCTTTTTCTTCATCACATTGTCGCCTTCGATCGCACGGCTCGGGTTGGGGATCGGCATCTTCATGAGCGACCGCTACGTCTACCTGCCGGTACTCGGGCTGATGTTCCTGCTGGCCGCCTGGATCTACACGTTACGTGAACGGGGAGTGTTCAATCTGCGCACCAAGCATGTCGTGCTTGCAGCCATCGGGCTGCTTTTCGTCATCATGACCTTCAATGGCAGCAAGACCTGGCAGAATACCGAGACACTCTGGACCAATGTGATTGAGAAGTATCCCAATGTCGCCTACGCGTACGTCAACCGGGGATCGTACTATCGGGACAGGGGGCAGTTGGACCAGGCGCTGGCGGATCTCTCCAAAGCCATCGAGCTTGATGACAATGCGAATGCGCGGATTCAACGCGGCCTGATCTACCGCCAGCTGGGGCAGTCTCAGAATGCCCTGACCGACTACACACAGGCTATCACTTTGGACCCTGACAATACCCAAGCATATACCAACCGCGGCAATATCTACCTGGATATGCGCCGGTTCCCACTGGCCATCCAGGATTATTCGGTTTCGCTCAATGCCCATCCGCGCGACCCCCGCACATTGGTCAACCGCGCCATTGCGCATGCTTCGTTGCGGGACTACACCAGTGCCCAACAGGATTTTGCCCGTGCTGAGGAGATCAATCCGAATTACGCCCAGATCTATGGCAACCGCGCCATCATGTTCTTCGAAATGGGCCGTTATCGCCGTGCGCTCACCGACTACCAGCGGCATTTGCAGTTCTACCCCGACGATCACCAGATCATGAATGACACTGGTGTGACGCTGCAGGCACTGGGCCGCCACCAAGAGGCGATCGAGCATTTTACCCGGGCCATTGCCTTGCACCCTGATCGCCGGTATTTCCAGGCGCGGGCGCGTTCTTATGAAGCGATTGGGAGAGAGGATTTGGCGGCGCAGGATCGATTAAAATAACTCTCCCCCCAGCCCCCTCTCTTGAAAGAGAGGGGCAGCAGGGGTGAGTTAAATCTGCAAGATCTTGATCTCCACGCGCTGGTTTTGCCGGCGGCCCATCACCGTTTCGTTGGTGGCGATTGGTTGGCGTTTGCCGTAGCCTTTAAAGGCAATCCGGTCGCGAGGGATGCCTTTCTGATACAGGTACTCGGCCACATTTCTGGCGCGGGCTGACGACAGGCGATCGCAATAGGCGTGTTCGGGGAGGCCGTTGGTATGCCCGCCGATCTCGATCACGATCCCTTCGTTGTTGCGTAAAAAGGTGTAGACCTCATCAAGCACCGGATGGGACTCTGGCCGGATGACTGACGAGTCGGCATCGAAATAGAGTTGTTCGATGCGCAAGGTCTGTCCAAGAGCGAGGCTGGCGGCATCCAGTGTTTTCAGGTTTTCGGAATCCACAGATTTGAGCGGTTCTGCGGGCTCGTCATCCTGCTCCAGGGGATCGTCATCCGCTGTTTCGGTTTGCTCAGGCACTTCGGGTTCGATTTCTGCGATGACGGGTGGCGGACCATCTGCCAACAGGTACTCTATGGTAGCGCTACAGCCTTCCCGGTCACGCAAGGTGACGGAAACCGTGCCGGCCGGTGCATTGCGAATGGTACGGCTGTTCCCTCCATTGCTCCATGCATAGGTATAGTCCCCGGTGCCGCCAGAGGCCTGCACCCGGAGAACACCATCGGACGCTCCTTCCACCGAAATGCCCTGCACCTCCTCGATGGAGATCTCCAGTGGCCGCGGTGACTCCAATGAAATGTCGTGCGCATAAGACTGTCCGGTCGCATCGGTGACGGTCAGGGTGTAACGTCCTGGGGCCAGCCCTTGCGGATGCCGGCCCGTGATCCCGGCGTTGCCCCAGATATAGGAATAGGGCGGGGCGCCGCCGCTGGCATTGACCTCGATGCTGCCGTCCTGCAGTCCGGCACAACTGGGATGCTGCACGGCCACAAATGCCTCAAGCGGGGCGTCTTCAGACACCTCCATGTCAAGGGTCACCAGGCCGTTGTCAAGGGAGCCCATCCACAGATTGTCATCCATGTCACACATGATGGCGACGCGTGCGTCGGAGCTGGCCGGGTAGTCGTGCTCAAGTTCGACGATGTTGTCCGTATACGGGTCAAACTGGATCAGCTTGTCCGAAAGGATGTAAAGTTTGCCTTTGTTGTCGGCGGTCAGTGCGCGTACTTCGCCGGCACTGAGGCCGTCTTCCACCGCAGTGGGGTACCAGCGATTGTAGGCGTCGACGAGCCACATCTCGTTGTCGCTGGCGATCCAAACGCCCTCGACATTGCTGGTGATGGCGTTGATCCGGGCGTCCTTCTCATAGATCTTCCATTTGTCGTTGACAACCCTGGCAACGCCCTTGTCAGTGCCGATCCACTTGATCAGGGACGGATCGACGTAGACGTAACGGATATTCGAGCTTAGAAGCTTGCTGTTTTCCGGACCGTAGCGTTTGATGGTCTTTTCGTTGCGCACCGACACTTCGTGGAGGCCATCGTTCGTACCCACCCACAATTGGGATCCTGAGAAATCCATGCTCTGGATGCGTAATTGCTCTCCTTCCAGCGGGATGCGGCGTCCACTTTCCGGCTGAACCAGGACGTTGCTGTCGATGGCTGCCCAGAGACCCTGCCGTTTGCTCCAGGCGAGTGCGTGAATGGATGCACTGGGAATGATGGTTTCAACAACTCCCGAATGGTCGATCCGCAGCAGTCCCTGGTCCGTCCCAATGTACTTGTTGTTTTCGTCGTCGATCGCAATGGCCGTGATCGTCTGGCGGTCTTCCAGGTCCTTGACGCGGGTCGTATTGGTAAAGCTCTGACCGGAGGCCTCTACCCCGACAGCTACCAGGAGCATTGCGAGTAAGAAGTGTTTGATCATCATGCGCAAGATACAGAACGCGAAAGAGGCGCTGTTTCGTTTGATTTGCCTTAGTAATTCAAGCAAAGCCTGTGCCTGATTGTGGCGGAGGTGCGGTTTCACCTGGAGAAGATTTCTCCACTTCGGTCGAAATCAACTTAATTGGTTGACTGTCATTCCTCGACGCGCTCCTACGTCGCTTGCTCGGAATGACAAGAGAGTTTGACGCGTTTGTTTGTCGCTTGCCCGGAACCGAATGACGCCGCTTTACTCCAACGTCGCATGCCTGATTGCCTTCTGGCCCAGTAGATGAAGAATCGAAGGAGTCGTCTGAACGACGCGCTCCTACGTCGCTTGCTCGGAATGACAAGAGGGTTTGACGCGTTTGTTTGTAGCTTGCCCGGAACCGAATGACGCCGCTTTACTCCAACGTCGCAATGCCTGATTGCCTTCTGGCCCAGTAGATGAAGAATCGAAGGAGTCGTCTGAACGACGCGCTCCTACGTCGCTTGCTCGGAATGACAAGAGAGTTTGACGCGTTTGTTTGTTGCTTGCCCGGACCCGTAAGACGTCGCTTTACTCCAACGTGGCATGCCTGACTGCCTGCTGGCCCAGTAGATGAAGATTCGAAGCAGTCGTCTGAACGATCGTGTTGCGCCAGGGTTGGGGTGGGATTGTCATTCCGAGCGATCCGTCGTGGCGGGGGCGAGCCGAGAGATGGGCACTTGTTGAACAAAAGTTTTTCGAGGCAGGGGAGTCGCTCGCTTGTGGGTGGTCGAGGTGTCATTCCGAGCGACCCCGCCCAGGCGGGGGAGTCGCTAGATGGGCACTTGCTGAACACAATTATTTCGAGGCAGGGGAGAAGCTCGCTTCTGGG
>JAWWBX010000213.1:0-7599 GCA_033720735.1 Saprospiraceae bacterium | reverse complement strand
ATCGATTCTGCCCGGCCTTGAATCCTCAGCGCACGTATGGACACGCATCAATTGAGCCTTTCTACATTTTGTTGCATCGCGCGAATGGATATTCGCGCTTGTCAACCTGTCCACCCATCTTTCCACATCGTGCGAATGGATATTCGCGCTTGTCTTGATAACTTCACCCGTATGCCATACAACAAACTCACACCGGAAGAAACATATGTCATCCGCCACAAAGGCACAGAGCGCCCCTGGACAGGTGCGTACAACGACCACAAGCAACCGGGTACCTATATCTGCCGGCAATGCAACGCCGCTTTGTACCGGTCTGAAGATAAATTTTCATCACACTGCGGCTGGCCGAGTTTTGACGACGAGATCGAGGGGGCGGTCCGCCGGCAGACTGACGCGGATGGTCGCCGCGTTGAGATCGTCTGCGCCAACTGCGGCGGACATCTCGGGCATGTATTTGAAGGGGAGCGGTTTACACCCAAAAACACGAGACATTGCGTCAATTCCCTGTCCATGTCGTTTATCGCGGAAGGTGAGGCCTTGCCACCTGTGCTGACGGAACAGGACCAGCCGTGATCCGCCTGACCATCCCGTTGGTTATTGTGATCGCGATCGGATGTGGCCGATCCGCACTTCCGGTGGAACCTGGAATGATCACAACCGCCCAGGCCTTTCAGGCCGGGGTCTATGCGTTGCCCGGGCTGGTTGACATGGACACATCAGTGTTGACGATCCGCGGCAACGATCTGATCCTGGACTTTGCCGGCGTGGTGCTCGACGGCTCGGACGGACGACTGCCAGACGCGTTTACCGGAATTGCTGTTCGCATCCTGGACAGCCGCAATGTCACCATTCGCAATCTCACAATTCGCGGTTACCAGATCGGCCTGTATGCAGAAAATGTGCAGAATCTCGTGCTTGAGAATTGCAATTTCAGTCACAACTACCGGCAGCGCCTCGGGTCCAAATGGGATCGGGAAGCACTCGGTGACTGGCTCTACTATCACGACAATGAGAATGACGAGTGGTTTCGCTACGGTGCCGCTGCCTACCTCAAACAATGTGACAGCGCCCTGGTCCGCGGATTGCGGGTCACCCAGGGTCAAAACGGGCTGATGCTCGTCCGGAGCAACCATGGACTGTTCTACAACAATGACATCCGGTTCAATTCCGGGTTGGGCATCGGGATGTACCGCTCAAGCGACAACCGGATCATGCACAACAGACTTGACTGGAATGTGCGCGGGTACAGCCATGGCCAATATGCCAGGGGCCAGGACTCGGCCGGGATCCTGTTGTATGAGCAATGTATGCGCAACACGATCGCCTTCAACTCGGCTACGCACTCGGGAGACGGCCTGTTCCTTTGGGCAGGCAATCACACCATGGACACCGGAAAAGGTGGGTGCAACGACAATATGGTCTACGGAAACGACTTCTCACATTCGGTAGCCAATGGCATTGAAGTCACCTTCAGCTCAAACATCCTGGTCAACAACCGGCTGGATGACTCCCGCTACGGGATCTGGGGTGGTTACAGCCATCACACCTACATCGCGGAAAACACCATGGAGGGCTGTGATTACGGCATTGCCATCGAGCACGGCAACAACAACCAGATCATTCGCAACC
This sequence comes from Saprospiraceae bacterium, assembly GCA_033720735.1. GTDB lineage: Bacteria > Bacteroidota > Bacteroidia > Chitinophagales > Saprospiraceae > B8-G4. The sequence goes on along the minus strand of JAWWBX010000213.1, from coordinate 5,970 downwards.
AGATCAGCCAATGCGGCATCGGCCTTCAGCTATGGGAGCGCGACAGGCAGCCTGAGGGTTGGGGCTTCGCCGAACGACGCAATGTTGCGAGCCGACGTTATCACATTCTGGACAATACCTTTACCGATACGGAGACAGCCCTTGAGATTTCGGGAACGGACTCGATCGACATGCGGGACAATCGGTATGACGAGGTGGGCACCGAATTAAAGGGGACTGGCAACACCTTCAACGACCTGCCTCCACAGTCGGTGTCATTTGAGATCCCGGAGCCCCTGCCCGATGGCATCAATGCATTTCTGCCCTCGGAAACGGTGCGCGGCAGAAAGTACATGATCGTAAATGAATGGGGGCCGTACAACTTCACCTATCCACTGCTCTGGCTCCGCAGCATCGACGGATCCGTGCGAAACTTTTCATTGTTCGGACCGCAGGGTAACTGGGAGCTCGCCAGGGCCCGGGGATTTGACGAGATCAACCCCCAACGCGGGTCTCTCCCGGCAGCACTGCGGGCAGTTCGGGTTCCGGACAGTGCCAGAATGGTGATCGACCTGACCTTCATCGGAGAGACGTTTGTGGACCAGTTGGGTGATACAGTGGAACGAGGTGCACCATATCACTTTGGGTACGACGCCTACGACCCGCAACTGAACTGGACAGTCCGCTTCTTCCGCTACGAAGACATTTCGCCGGAAATGCTCAGGCATTTCTTGCTGGAACTGATGTCCGGACCACCGATTGCCGAACTCCAGGCAGACAGGCTGGCCTTCACCTGGTGGCGCGAGCCACTGGCGGGCGTGCCCTCAGACAGATTTGCGACACACTCGTCTGCAAGCTTTACCTGTTCTCCCGGCACCTATCGCATCGTCACCGAATCCGATGACGGCATTCAATTGAGTGTGGACGGGAAGGTCGTCATTGAAAACTGGGATGTACACACTCCTGAGTTGGACACGGCAATGGTCGAGCTGGGCGGAACCCACGAGATCCTGATCCACCATTTCGACCATGGCGGTCTGGCGGTCCTCGATGTTAGCATCGAGCCTGTCGGGAATTGATCAGTTGACGGGATCCTCAAAGTCACCGCGCAGGATCCGGTACCGTTTGCGCGCTTCGATCGAGAATGTGCTGTCGGAGTGTTCGATAAACAGGCGCTCGTATAATGCCTGCGCTTCCTGGGGCAAGTTGAGCTGATGTTCATACAACTGGGCCAGTTCGAACATCGCGTTGTCGGCGCGGATCTCTTCCGGGAACTGTTCAATGATCTGCGTGTACATTTCCACGGCCTCGTCATACCGCCGCTGCTTGCTGAAGATCCTCGCCTTGAGATACAGGATATCGTCCTGTAAACCGTGCTCCGGATAGATATTGCTCAGAACCGTGAGCTTGGCCATCGCCTCGTCAAATCTGTTCTGGAAGACCAGCAGATCGGCCTGCGCATACTCTGTCAACGGATGCGAGGTGGTGTCCAGCCCAAGATTGTCCATGATAAACACCGACAGCTCAAGCGCGTCGTTGGCGATCAGCTTTGAAGTAGATGCCTTCAGGATATCAAACTGAGCCTGCGCCCATTCGAAGTCACCGTTGTAATAGGAAAGCTTGGCATTGCGAAAGCGGGCCTCCTGCCCCAGCAGGTCTTCTTTGAACGCCTTATCCACTTGAGAATAGAGCAGTGTGGCTTCCCAGATCTCCCCTTTCATCAGTTGAAAGTCGGCCAGGTCGAGCTTGGCCTCCGCTTTGATCTTGCTGTTGCCTCCGGGGAATGAAACAACCTCTTCCAGCAGCCTGATGGCTGTCTCAAGGTCGTTGATGTAGAACGCCTCCAATTCGGCCAGCTCTGCAATGATCACGGCAGTCGTCTGGTTGCGTCCGATCTCGTCCAAAAAGTCGTTGTAGGCAGCCTCGAGTTTGCGCAGATCCTCGACTGTGTAATCGTAATTGCTCACGATCCGGTGCCGCTGGGTGATCAGTGAACGGCGTTTGGACTCGAGGTAGTAAGGTGATGAGGGGCCCTTGACATCGACAATGTATTCATAGGCGTCGATCGCAATATCAAACTCCTTGGCGTTGGCCGCCATCCGGGCCAGACGGTACACACGATGCCCATTCTCATCCATGCGCATGTCGAGCGCCTTGACTTGGCGGAACGCATTTTCGAAGTCGCGCTGCTGCACGTAGACCCAGGCCAGCATTTCCGGAAAATGGTCGGCATCGGGATAGTCCTGGATCATCGTAAACAGCTGTGCCTGCAGCAGCGGAAAATCCGACTTGCGGAGATATCGCTGAAATACGGTCTGGATCGATGGCAACCGCTTGGGATTGCTGTGGAGGCTGTACAGGTAGTTTTCGATCATCCGTTCGGCATCGCCCTTTCTGCGGTACAGATCAGCCAGGTTATTGGCGAAAAGACCCGGGCGCTTGATGAGGACCTGCCCTTTTTCGAACGTTTCGATGGCTTCGTCGTACTTGGTCAGCTGCAGAAAGCTGTTGCCCAGTTTTGTGATCTCGTTAATGTCTGGAGGCAGATTGGCGATCGCTCCGGTAAACACCTTTTCCGCCTCATCCAACCTGTTCTGACGCTCGAGGACATTACCCAGGGTGACGTACATGCTCACCCGCGTCGGATCGAGCTCAATTTGCTCGACGATGACCTGCTCGCTTTTGCCATACTCTTCCATGGCGAGCAGGCACTCGATATACTTGGTGAAGTAGTAATCGCTGCGATTGGATTTCTGATAGAGGTCCTCGTAGAGATCGGCAGCCTTTTCGTACTCCCCGTCGAGGTAGTACTGATCGGCGAGTTTTGAATTCTGCTGGGCCATTGCCGGCAGGATCAGGATGCTGGTCAGCAGGATAGTAGCGATCAGTTTCATGGCCGTCGTTTCACTGTACTCACAACGAGTGGTACATGCTAAAAGTTGTAAACAAAAAACGGCTGCCCCGTTTCGGGGGCAGCCTGCTTATGATCTCTTCGGGATGATAGCGCCTATTGCAGCTTGAACGATACCGGCAGGGTAAATTGCACCCGTACGGCTTTGCCGCGCTGTTTGCCCGGCGTCCATTTCTGCGGCATGCTGTTCATCGAGTTTACGACACGCAATGCCTCTTCACCACATCCGGCTCCGATATCACGGACCACCCGTGCATCGGTAATGGTTCCGTCTTTTTCCACCACAAACTGTACCACAACACGTCCCTGGATGCCATTTTCGCGGGCGATCGCAGGATACTTCACATTCTTATAGATGTAGTTGAGCATTTCTTTCTGGGCACAGTCGTATTTCTCCTGGTTCGATCCGCCGATATCTTCACAACCGGGGAATCGTGGCATTTGCTCTACCACCTTGAAGATCTCTTCGACCCCAGGTTCTGGCGGCGGTGGTGGTGGTGGTGGCGGTGGTGCCTCTTCCACGACGGGCTCCGGTTCGTCAATGATCGTTTCTTCTTCGACCGACTGGTCCATGAATTCCGGCTCCTCCTCCTCGAGGATCTCCTCCTCAGGTACTTCCTCGATCACTGGTGGTGGTGGCGGAGGTGGTGGCGGAGGTGGCTCCGCGGTCCGGGGTGGCTCGATCTCGATCTCTTCGTCGAGCAGCAGTGCATCGTCGGGGATGTACACTGGCTTCTCATACTGGGTCCAGCTGAGTGCCAGGAGTGTCAGCCCCAGAGCAGTGGCCAGTCCGAACTTGAACAACGGCCCGGAAAGATTGAAGGCGTTGACCTCCGGGTACTTGACCCGTGCCGCCAGTTTTGACGAGCCCTGGTCTCCGCTGTGCTTTTCTTTCAGCCCATCTGCCTTGGAATGCAGATAATACCGGTACCCGACGATCAGGCCGACGATCAACAGGACGATCCCCAGTACGGCTAACCCGAGTTGCGTTCCACTAACTTCCATGATACTTTCTTTTTAGCAATACATTGAACATGGCACTCCCAGACAGAGTACCGATAAAATTAGCAATGATATCCAACACCTCAAAATGGCGTTCTGCGCCCACCAGATGCTGCATGCCCTCCAGTACCAGCCCCAGCGCCATTCCGGTCATGACCGTGATCACGAGGTCCTGCTTCCGGGTGGCCGCCCGCATGCGAGCGAAACCGTGGAGCATGAGGACCGCCAGGATCAGGTAGACCCCGAGATGCGCAATTTTATCGGCGTGCGGCACATTCAGGACACCAAGTCTGCCCGCTGTTTCTCCTGGCAGCAGCGAGAGGGTCACGACCATCGCGCCCCAGAGACCGGCAGGCAAAAAACCTACGACGTTTCGTAGTCTGCTTTGTGGATGAAGATGCGGCTCATCCAACATTTGGTGTGTTAAAAGTGACTTTTTTTATCCTACGAGTTCGCGATAGGCAGCCGCGTCGAGCAGGCCATCCACCTCATCGGGGTTGGTCAGGGCGATCTTGACAATCCACCCTTTGCCATACGGGTCGCTGTTGATCAGGGCAGGGTCGTCCCCTTCATTCTCATCAAGTGCGGCATTGAACTCCAGGATGCGACATGATACCGGAGCAAACAGATCTGACGTGGTCTTTACTGCTTCGACGGTCCCGAACACATCGTTCTGAGCCACTTCCTCGCCAACGGTATCAACTTCGACATAGACCAGCTCTCCCAGCTCTCCTTGCGCAAAATCGGAAATGCCAACCAGCGCGATCTGCAGCCCATCATCGGTGCGATCATCGGTCAGTGCCAGCCATTCGTGCTCTTCGGAATATTTGAGATGTTCAGGTATGTTCATTCCAGTTTTGTGTTTGGTGATGCGCATTCCGGCGCCGGGTAAAAATAACCTTTCGCTTGAATTCCAAGTAGGGCGTATGCCAGATTCTGTCGATGCCCGCTGCACGATAGCCTATTTGCGAAAAGGCCGGATCGAATAATTATTATCTTTCGCTTCCTGAAAAAATTTCTCCACAATCTATCAGCAATTATGATGTCAATACTCCTCAAACGGCAAGCATGGTGCCTCTACCTGCTTTGCCTGCCCCTGCTCTCCCTGGGTCAGGGCGACCAGGAGCTCACGCCGGTGACCAGCACCTACGTATTGAAAGGAGCGACAGTGGTCACCCAGCCGGGGACGGTCCTGGAAAACACCACGATCCTGGTGGAGGACGGGCTGATCCGCACGGTCGGGAGCCGGGTCCCCATTCCGTCACATGCCAAGGTCATCGAGTGCGACAGCCTGTACGTTTACGCCGGATTTATTGAAGCCCTCTCCCACACGGGTATCCCCGCACGTGAGCGCGATCGCAACGAAGAGCGGCCAAAGGTCGACAACCCGGGCAGCCCACCGAATGATGTCGCTGGGATCGTTCCCGACCGCAGTGTCAGGGATGTGCTGAAAGCTGACGACAAATCGATCGAGGAAAGCCGCAAGGTCGGCTTTACCCTCAGCCATGTGGTCCCGCGAGGGCAAATGTTGCCGGGCAAGGGCTCGCTGGTCCTCCTGGGCGAAGGCGAGGTCGATGCCCTCATCCTCAAAGAGAACGTGTCGCTCTACGCCCAGTTTAGCGGCGCACGGGGTATGTACCCTGCGACCGTGATCGCGGTGATGGCCAAATGGCGCGACCTGTACCGCCAGGCGATGTACCGCAAGGAGCACCGTGAGACATTTGCCAGCAACGGCGGCGGGGTGGAACGCCCGCGGTACGACCGTGCCACGGAAGCGATGTTTGACGTGATCGACGGTCTGCCCGTGTACTTCAATGCCTGGAACTCCAACTACATGCATCAGGCTTACCACCTGGCCGACGACCTGGGATTCAACCTGATCATCGGCGAGGCCAAACAGGGATTCCGGCTGGTCGACAAAGTGAGAGCCGCGGGTAAACCAGTCGTCGTCTCGCTGGACCTGCCCGAAGACAAATCTGAAAAGTCCAAAAAGAAAAAAGACGACGAGGAAGCAGAAGAGAAGGAAATGTCAATGGCGGAAAAGGAACGTGCAGCCCTTGTCGAGCGGCGGCAGGCCT
>JAWWBX010000212.1:0-7601 GCA_033720735.1 Saprospiraceae bacterium | reverse complement strand
TCCGGGTAAAAGATGAACAAGCCTTCGATGATCACCACCGGTGCCGGTCTGACCACCACCGAGCCCGGGTCGGCAGACTCATTGTTGTAGGTGTACTGGTCGCGACGCACCGTCTCCCCATGGATGAGCCGGTGGACGTCACGGGCAAAGTCTTCCATCAGGAATGATGCGGGAAGATCGAAATTGCGCACTCCCTCCGCATCAATCTCCTGCTGCTCGCGCTTCCGGTAGTAATTGTCCTGCGAAAGGATGGCGAGTTCGTCTTCTGAAAACTTCTTGCGCAGTTGCTGGATCAGAAACGATTTGCCGGATCCGGACCCGCCGGTGATGCCGATTGTGTACGGAACGGAGTGCATAGCGCGAAGATAGAGATTGTGCCTGTCTGCAACGTACTGGTCAGCGTCGGGTGGTTCATATTATAACGATCAGGTTCTTTCCCTTTTTACAGGCGGCTGGCCATCTTTGTACATGCCGCGTTACGTTTTCGTGAGTGTATATCCCCAGCTTTTCCTGATGACCTTGCTGGGCAGCATGGTTCTGTTTACGACGATCGCATTGCTTGCCGACGTCCTGTGGTGGATCGCACCGGTCACGATCGTCGTCGTACATGGAGTCTTTATCCTGTCGCGCATTGGAACGATACGTCTCGTGTCTGAACCGCACGGGCATCAGCTGTCGATCCGGGATTGGCGGGGCCGATATCGGCTTACGACACCCATCCATGCGACGGCATGGTGGAGCTATGACTTCGACGACGATGACCCGGAAACCCGGGGCGGCTCACGGTCCAATGACATTCATGTGGTGGTACAACTTGTGGATGCAGCCCGGCAGCAACTCTGCATTGTCGAGCGCATCACCTTTGATACGCGGTTTCCCAACGAAATGCCGTATGATGATCGTGGTACGACGCAATGCGCGGTCCGCATTCTGGTCCAGCGTGCCGATCACGTCTTCCGGTTTCTTGAGCGCCATTTACCTGCCGAAGAACTTCTCAACGAAAATGCCAGCCATGACGAACACGACCAGTCAGAATAGTGCCACATTCAGCGTGGTGATTACCGGTGCCAGTGGCATGGTCGGGCGTGGTGTCCTGCTCGCCTGCCTGGACGATCCGTGTATCACCTCCATCCTCATGCTCAACCGTTCTCCGGTACCGGTGCATCATGACAAATTGAAAGAGCTGATCACCAGGGACTTTCTCACTGTCACCCCGGAGCATCTCGCGGGATATGACGCCTGTTTCTTTTGCGCAGGCATCTCGGCGCTCGGCAAATCGGAAGCAGAATACACCGCAATCACCTACGACCTGACGCTGCATATTGCACGCGCCTTGATCATCGCAAATCCAGACAGTATTTTTTGCTATGTAAGCGGAGCCGGCACTGATCGCTCCGAGGCCGGCAGATCGATGTGGGCGCGCGTAAAGGGCCGCACGGAAAACGCACTGCTGGCCATGCCGTTTCGGCGGGCATTTATGTTTCGTCCCGGCTACATCCAGCCCTTGCGCGGCATTCGTTCCAAAACACGCTGGTACCAGTTGATGTATGATCTGTTCCGGCCGATCTATGCTGTCCTGCGGCATTTCCCGGCCGCCGCCACCAACACCACGGCTTTGGGGAAGGCCATGATCGCAGTCCTCAGCGATCCCCCGGACAAACAGGTGCTCGGCAATCGTGAGATCAACGCGCTTGGATCCTGATCAGTGCGCCGTAACCTCCGATCGCTGACGGGTCAACTGTCATTTTTTCACGGCCAACGCAGTCTGTTTCTGTCAAAATTTGCAGTCATTCTGTCAATTTTTCAGCACAAATGCGGTGGCATCCGATTTGATGGAGTCCTGGTGAATGTCAATAACTCAAGGTTCGAAGGAACCGGGATTTTAATTGTTTGACGATTTCATTTTTTCGAGAATCAAATTGTTTAACCTTTAAAATTGGTAGTTATGGCTCTGATCAAAAGCAATGCGTGGTTCCCGGCTCTGCCGCAATGGTTTGACGATCACATGACACGTGATCTGTTCGACTGGGGATTTCGCAACCATTCTGCCACCAATACGACGCTACCCTCCGTCAACGTGATCGAGTCCAACGAGGACTTCATGGTCGAAATGGCGGCTCCCGGTATGAGCAAGAAGGACTTCCAGATCGAATTGGTGGACGAGACCCTGACGATCTCTTCGGAAAAGGCAGACCAGCACCAACTGACAGAGGGAAGTCAGTACACGCGCAGGGAATTCAGTTATCAGTCATTCCGTCGCTCTTTCTACTTGCCCAAGTCTGTCGTCGACAGCTCAAAGATCAAGGCAAAGTATGAGAACGGGATTCTGCGCGTACTGATCCCGAAAAAAGAGGAGGCAAAAGCATTGCCACCCAGGAAGATCTCGATCGCCTGATTCGTTCAGATCACAACCGACGGCTGGCCCGGTCGGGCCAGCCTCTATTCACGTTTTACATGATCCGGTCGTGCGTAGTGACGCGCGCCGACGCAATTATATCAACGCTATCAACCGAAAAATAAAGACAGCCATGATGCGATTCAGCCAGAAAATCAATCAAACCGCAAGAACATACCTGTTCTCCGGCCTGATCGCGTTGCTGGTGACCGTAGCAGCGATCGGCGTCCATCAGCAGTTCGGTCAGGATACGGGGAAGACGATCAGGATCGAGCACGTCAATGGCCAGCTGCCATCACAGGTATTGTACACGCGCAACAGCCAGGGGGATATCGTACCTCTGGATTTCAGGCAAGTGGCCCAGGATGTGATGGGCACCGTCGTACACATCAAATCGACTCATTCCTACACGGGATATCGCCAACAGCACAACCTGCCCAACCCGTTTGAAGATCTGTTTCGCAACGACCCGTTCCGCGAATTCTTCAACCCACGCTTCTTTTATCGCAACCCTGCACCACAGCAACCAGACGAACCGCCGATGCGCGTGGGCCAGGGAAGCGGCGTGATCATCAGCGCTGACGGTTACATTGTTACCAACAATCATGTGGTTGCCGACGCCATGGATCTGGAAGTGACCCTGCACGACAACCGCACGTATAAAGCCACCCTGGTGGGTACCGATCCGACCACCGATCTGGCCCTGATCAGGATCAATGAAAAAGATCTGCCCACCCTGCCACTGGTGGACTCCGATGAGGTGCATGTGGGAGAATGGGTGCTGGCAGTGGGCAACCCATTCAATCTGACGTCCACGGTGACAGCGGGCATTGTCAGCGCGAAAGGGCGCAATATCAACCTGCTCAGGGAACGCTTCGCAGTAGAGAGTTTTATCCAGACAGACGCTGCCATCAATCCCGGCAACAGCGGTGGAGCACTGGTCAACCTGCAGGGTGGGTTGATCGGGATCAATACGGCTATTGCGAGTCCGACCGGCGCGTATAGCGGGTACGGGTTTGCCATTCCTTCCAATATTGTCAGCAAGGTGGTCGAAGACCTGATCAACTATGGAGTGGTACAGCGCGGTGTACTGGGCGTCATGATCCGGACGGTCGACGGCAACCTGCGCGCCGACAAAGACCTCAGTGCCACCACCGGGGTGTATGTCGACAGCCTGCTGGAGAACAGCGCTGCCGGCAGCGCCGGGGTCCGGGTTGGCGATGTCATTCTGTCGGTCAACGGACAAGGCGTCCAGACCTCTCCGCAACTCCAGGAGATCATTGCACGGCACCGGCCTGGCGACGTGGTGACTGTCGAGATAGACCGGAAAGGCAAGATCAGGACGTTTGATATCACACTCAACAACCGCCGGGGCAATACCGAAGTGGTCAAGAAAGAACACAAAGACCTGATCACGGTCCTCGGTGCCGAACTGGAAACGCTCGACCAGGAGACGGCAGATCGGTTGGACATCAAAGGCGGTGTCAGGGTGACGGAGCTCTATGCCGGCAAATTGCGGCGAAATACCAATCTGCGCGAAGGTTTCGTGATCACCCGGGTAGACGGCCGGGAAGTGACCTCCGTAGAGGATCTGATGTCACACCTGGAAGGCAAGGAAGGAGGTGTGATGCTCGAAGGTGTGTATCCCGACCTGCCCGGGGTGCACTACTATGCCTTTGGTATGTAGACATCGTGAATACGGATATCAGTTTACGGGTTCAAAGGGAGTGAAGAAGAAGCTGCTGTGTGATCAGCAGCTTCTTTTATTATGAGGCAGACTTGCCGGGCGTGATCACGGGTAGTTGGTCCGGGCCCAGCTGATCAGTGTGCTGAGTGCCGGGCCGCCACCATATTCGTTGTCACCGGTGGTGGAGCCGTGCGGGGGCACGACGGCCGTGCTGCCGATGGTGCTTCCCACCCCGACCACTCGCGGCCAGGGTTCACTCCCCCACCAACCCCAGACGGGGCCGCCGGACTGGCCCGGGGTGAAGTCATTGAAATGCCCCAGCACGAAGCCAGTCTGGCCGCTCATACCAAAATCCTGGACCGAGGAAATGACACCTCCACCCTGAAATGCCGGTCGCTCTCCACTGGACAGCTCACCGGGATATCCGATGCTTTGCCAGTAACTCCCTCCGTTCCACGCATCATGGTAGGTTCGGTACCCCGGGTAGCCGACGATGTCGCCAATGCGATCGGCCAGCACCAGGATGCAATAATCAAAGGCGGTCTGCGCGTCAGTCAGTGAGCCCGGTGCCCTGAGCCAGTAAATGACCCGTGTTGCCGAGATCGTACCCCACGGTCCGCTACCATCGAAATATGCAGGGGTAAAGGTGAGACCAGCGACGCCACCGCCGGCACCTCCCGTCCAGTTGACAACGTGGCTGGCCGTCAGTACAAGGCGAGAGCCGATGGTCACGCCAGAGCCCCACTGGCCGGTGGTGCGCACCTTGCCGGTACAGCGCCATGGGAAGGAGGTGTCATTGAAAAGGTAGCGGTTGTCGGTTCCAAAGATCGTTCCGCCGCGATCCACATCCTTGCCCTTCTCGATGGGCAGCCGATGCGTACGCCTGGCCTTTTTCGGTTCGAAGTAGGTCGGCGTGCCGCCGGGCCGATAGCCCTTGATGACCGTCTGCCGGATCTTTGCGTCGACATCACGTGCACGCAAGGCATCGGTCGGGATCTCCGGGTAACGGTCATGCTTCCACCCATTGGCGTCCACTTCCGCGGTGACCCGGAGCCGCCCGTCCTTTTGGATTACGCAGGTACTTTGCAGATTCTTTACTGACACGTCGAGCATGGTGATCGTCGCCTTCTCGCGTTCGCCTTTGGGTGGCAGCCGCCGTCGGCGTGCCACTGAACTGTACTGGACAGGCTTTGGTGATGATTTCTTCTTGGCCATCATGGTTGGGTTTAGGTGATCCGACATGATCCGGACCGGTACCAACCGGAGTCCCGGTCATGCCGTGACAGACCCGATTAAAACCCTGCTGCGGAAGGATGAGCCTGGAGTGGGAGGAACAAACTGCGTGTGGGTTTTACGGGGTTGGGATCAGTGCTGCCAATAGCGGCATTGTCTGCATATTAAGAGGTTTCGCTGAATAAGTAAAGGGCCAGCGCGCACTTTGGACCGGATCGGCCTGCATTCTCTATCTTCGGTGCGCATCATCTCCCGCCTGAGGGTAGCGTCCTGTGAAATACATTGAGATCCTGGTAAAGCTGCGCAAGATCATCCGCTCGATCAACCTGGAGAGCAAGCGGATCGAAAAGGAGTACGGCATCAGCATCCCGCAACTCCTTGTTCTCCAGTTCCTGTCCGATCAGCCTGACTATCGTGCACCTGCAAAAGTGATCAAGTCATACATCAACCTCAACGCCAGCACAATCTCAGGCATCATTGCGCGGCTCGAATCCAAAGGGCTGGTCGCCCGCCTGCCCAATGAGGAAGACCGCCGCGTGAATGATGTCACCCTGACCGCCAAAGGCGCAGAACTGCTCAGCACCTCCCCCACCACCCTGCAGGAAAAACTGTCAAACCGTCTCAAACAACTGACGCCGCATCAGGTCGAAGAGCTCAACCGCAATATCGAGCTCCTCACGCAGATCATGGATGCCGAAGATCTTGATGCAGCACCCCTGATCACTATCTCCGAGATGCCTTCCACAGATAATTAGTTTCTATAGGAACTATTCATGACTGCCAGACGTTCTACAAGTGTTAGTCATTACCGGGGAAGCTGCGTCCCGCAGCAAACCTGGCAAATTTGAAGAGCAATTGCGCCCGACACTACCGTTGCGGAGCGATTGCTTGTTATTGTTTAACCAGTAAAAATTGATTGCATTTTGTTAGTCATTGAAAGAAAAGAAAACGAAAGTATTGACCGCATGGTCAAGCGTTACAAGCGCAAGCGCAGAGACACCCAGTTGAAAAACGAACTCCGTGAGCGCAAGCATTATACCAAGCCGTCCGAGGAGCGCCGCAACGAGATCCTCAACGCCAGATACCGCCTTGAGAATTATGGCAATTAATGATCAAAACAGGATCATGTTCAAGCAGTAGCTCGAAATCCATTTCGTACACCGCAGGGTGTACCTCACGAAAATCGTCATATGTCTTTTAAAACCTTGGCACCAAACCGATTTGGCCAACCGCAGTCCCAGGATTCCTCACCCACGGTGCGCTCGGAGCACCGGCGGTGGAAGCGAGAGGCCACACACAGCAACGCATCAGACATCGCCCGTATGGAGTACTGGCAGCAAATGAGTAGCTGCGCGGCTCTTTAGGCGCGATAACAGATCATCCTCCATTTTCATCATCATAAAAATCATGGCTTATGCAGATCAGAATCAAGGTCATCAACTCTAACAAAAACTGGACAAGCTTCCGCTACATGTCATCGAATGCCACATCGCGCATGTCCACTCCAATGCTGCACAAGAAATTCCAGAAAGGTGAAGTGCACATTGTCAACCCGAAAGCCTTCGAGCTTTACGAAGAGGAAGCTGCACAACCGGCTGCCACATAGGCCCGGAACACCACACCCGCCATACCAACGAACAAAGTCCAGGGAGTACCGCTCTTTGGGCTTTGCTGTTTAATAGAGATATCAGGCCCCTTTTTGTCAGCTGCGTCGCTGCTTGCCGCTACGGATCGCGCCGATCCCGGCATCCCACAACTGCTGGTTGAGACTGTTGACCTGGGTTGAGATCGACTCGGCCTCTGCGCGCAGCACAGCCCATTGCTCCATCAACTCCTGATGCCGTGCGCGCGATGCCCGGGTGACGCGCGGAATCACGCTTTCTGTCTGGTTGATGAGAAACAGGTAATTGGCTGTAAACTTGTTTTCGAAATTCTCGACGTCATCGTAGGCTTTGGCTTTGCGCTGCACCATGTCGCTATCCCAATCCTGGATCCGTTGCACAAGTTGTGTGGCCGCGTCGCGCAGCGCTCTGTGGTCGTCGTCGAGCACCTTGATCACCTCCCGGATCTGTTTGCGCACATCGTGCAGGTTGTTGACCATGTCATGCATCGTGGTCAGGGATCGTTCCATGGATTCCATCAGCGCGTCATACTCGGCATACATGGCCGGGGTGGTTGAAAACGTTGGGTTGGGATGGACCGAAACGCTGGTCGTCGACACCGCGCTGCCATGGCGCACCGTCACCGTGTACGTGCCGGGCGGCACCTTGTGCCCCCGAAAACTCC
>JAWWBX010000211.1:0-7604 GCA_033720735.1 Saprospiraceae bacterium | reverse complement strand
TGGTACGCCGCCAGACTCGCCAGATAGGCAAGTGCCGTCATGAACACAAACTGCACCAGCGGCCATTTCCAGGTACCTGTTTCCTTGCGCACAACGGCTAGCGTGCTCATGCATTGCATTGCAAACAGGTAGAACAGTAGCAGGGACATTGAGGTCGCCGCATTAAACACCCGGTCGCCCGTCTCCGGGTCGCGGACATTCGCCAGGTGCTCGCTGATTCTGAACTCATCCGCATCGGTGCCTACACTATAAATGGTCGCCATGCTCCCGACAAAGACCTCGCGGGCGGCAAACGAGGTGATCAGCGCGATCCCGATCTTCCAGTCATAGCCGAGCGGTTCGATCGCCGGTTCGATCACCTTGCCCAGGCGGCCGGCAAACGACACCTCCAGTTTGGCGGCGGCCACGAGATCTTCGGCCGCGTCAGCGGACAGGGCCTGCTCAGTCGCATCCTGCCGTGCCTGCTGCTCGGCGACCTCCATCGACTTGCCCGGGCCAAACGACGCCAGGAACCACAATACCAGCGAGATCAATACGATGATCTTGCCCGCTTCGCGCACAAACGCACCGGACTTGCTGCGCACCTGCACCCACACATTGGTCCAGTCGGGCCAGCGGAACTTTGGTAGCTCAAGCATCAGAAAGCTTGCATCCCGCGATTGCAGGATCTGTTTGAAGACCCATGCCGAGACCAGGGCCGCCACTGCCCCCAGCACATACAATCCGGTAAAGACCAGGCCCTGGCTGTTGAAGACACCCCAGACCCGCTCGTAGGGGACGACGAAAGCGACCAATACCGTGAACAGCGGGATCCTGGCGGAGCAGGAAATGAACGGTGTCACCAAAATCGTGATCAGGCGTTCCTTCCAGTTTTCAATGGTCCGTGTAGACATGATCGCCGGGATGGCACAGGCACCTCCCGAGATGAGGGCGATCATGCTGCGGCCGTTCATGCCGAAGCGCCGCAACAGCCGGTCAAAAAGGTACACCGCCCGGGCCATGTAGCCGATCTCCTCGAGGATCGTGACCAGGAAAAAGAGGATCGCAATCTGCGGCACAAAGACGAGCACCCCGCTTAACCCTGCCAGCAATCCATCGGCGATCAGCGAGGTCAGCCAGCCATCCGGCAGCGCTGCGTGCACCTGCCCACCGAGCCACCCGAACGCCGATTCGATCGCGTCCATCGGGTACGAGGCCCACGCGAAGATGGCCTGGAAGACCAGGACCATGATCATGATGAAGATGAGCGGCCCCACCAGCCAGTGTGTCACCACCCGATCCAACAAAGAGGTAAAGTTGCGACCGCCGGGAGCCCGGAGTGTTTCGCTCACGATCAGTTTGATGCGCTCAGAGCGCTCCAGGGTCTCATCGACCTGGGCGCGCAAGGGCTGGAAATCCTCCCCGGCCTTGAGGGCCTCAACCTCGGCGCGTTGTGCATCCGAAACGCAGCCGAGCCGGTCGGCATGATGCATGAGCACAAAGTGCCGGTACGGTATCGAAACCTCCTCACCGGCAAAGACCCGCTCGACTGCCTGCATATATTCACGCGGTACCCGGTAGAATGGTTTGCGCGTGCCCACCTCCTGCCTTGCAAGGTCACGCATGGCCGTACGCAACGCTTCGATATTTTCACGGGTTCGGCTGCTCACACCGATCACCGGTACGCCAAACTGCTTGCTCAGCTGCTCGGTGCGGATCGCGTAACTAGACCCATCTACCTCATCGATCATGTTGACGGCCAGCAGGAGCGGAAATCCCAGGTCCATCAGCTGTGTAAACAGGAGCAACTGGGTCTCGAGATGCTCGGCACTGACAGTATAAATGATCCCGTCGGGATGATGGACATGGTCCGGGTCGAGCAATGCCTCCACGACCAGGCGTTCTTCCGCCGAGGCTGGGTACATACTGTAGACACCAGGCATATCGAGCAGGGTGATCGGCTCCACGTCTGCTCCGGGTAGCACGGCCGACTTGACATCGACCGTCACGCCGGGATAGTTACCCACCTTTTGGTTGGTGCCCGCCAGGAGATTGAAAAGCGAGGATTTCCCGCTGTTGGGATTGCCAATCAGAGCGAGCGTTGGCATCAGTAGTGATTTACACGGATCTCGCGGGCTTCTTCGTGGCGCAGCGCGAGGTTGCGGTCACCGAAGCGCACGTATAGATTGCCGTGCATAGGAAGTTTCCGGATCACGACAGCGGGTGTGCCCGGGGAGATCCCCATGGCCAGCAAACGCTGATGCAGTCGCGAGATGGCAAACTCGGCCAGCAACGCACGTTGTCCAATATGTAGTTCTGTCAGCCGCAATCTGTGTGTATTAAAGCGCCTCAAAGGTAGAATGCACGGACTCGCCAGCCAATACCCATTGGTCAGCCAACACTACCCAACTTTGGGTATGATCAGAACCAGGCCGCCCCCAATCCGCGGAACGGCCAGGGGATCCCGGCAATGAGGACCAGCAGACCGATCAGGTAAAACCAGAAGATGCTTTTGAACCGCTCGATATCGGTGGGCTTGCGTTTGGCACGTACATACCCGATGGTCACGAAGACGGCTGCCAGCAGCATCAGTACAATGTGTTCAACGGCAAAAAAGCGCAATTGCGCATTCTGCATGAATCCTTCGCCAAACTGCACTTTCGGACTCATGAAATAGAGGATCAGCCCGATCACCACCTGAATGTGCATAAAGATCATGGCATACATGACCAACTTGCGTTTGCTTTCAGTCCAGGCCTTCCCCTTATTCCAGGCCGGGACACATTGTAGGATGGCAATAATGACCAGGGCGAGTACAATCCAGCGCAAGCCCGAGTGCGCGTGTATCAAACCATTGAGCATAGAAGAACGATTTCGTGTCAGCGAAGAAACGCATTATTCGGTAAATGGGTTTTGGGAGGGATCCAGGTTGTTCTGTCAATGCTGTTCAACCCCTTCAGGGTTGCGATCTCGGGGATGCTTTTCCGGCGGTAACAACCGGTGGGTAGGATGTTGAACGCCTGCGGCGTTCACGGGCTTTTCAAGATGGTGACAGATGCATCGCTATTTAGTTCATTGCGCAATGATGATCCTGCTCACAGCACAATCGTCCGGTTTGACGTAAGTTTACGCTGATCGATCATATCGAACAACGGCCCGTCCGCAATGCCGTCCGGGTTTCAAAAACAGACGCCAGTGAAAACGATTCAGGGACCCGCGATCTTTCTTGCGCAGTTCATTCAGGACCGGCCGCCGTACAACAGTTTCGAAGGACTTTGCCAGTGGGCGGCCGGACACGGCTACGACGGTATTCAGATGCCTACGAGTGACACCTGGCTCATCGACCTTGAGCAGGCCGCTGCAAGCAAGGTCTACTGCGACGAGCTGAAAGGGAAAGCCGCGGACTTTGGCCTGACAATTACCGAGCTTTCAACACACCTGCAGGGCCAGCTGGTCGCCGTGCATCCTGCCTACGATGTCCTGTTCGACAGCTTTGCGCCGAAAGAAGTCCACGGCAACTCAGCCGCACGCACCGAGTGGGCAACCAACCAACTCCTGCTTTCGGCGAAGGCGAGCCGTAATCTCGGGCTGACCGCGCACGTCACCTTCTCCGGTTCTTTCCTCTGGCCCTACATGAATCCATGGCCGCAGCGCCCGCCCGGTCTGGTGGAAGAAGGGTTCCGTGAACTGGGCAAACGCTGGCTGCCAATTCTTGACGCCTTCGCTGATGCAGGCATCGACCTGTGCTATGAGCTCCATCCGGGGGAAGATCTCTTCGACGGGATGACATTCGAACGGTTCCTGGAGGTGACCGGCTACCACCCGCGGGCGGCGATCAACTACGACCCAAGTCATTTTGTCCTGCAGCAGCTCGACTATCTGCATTTCATCGACCTGTACCATGACCGCATCCGGGCGTTTCATGTCAAGGACGCCGAATTCAATGCTGACGGGCGCTGTGGTGTGTACGGCGGGTACGCCGACTGGGTGGATCGCGCCGGACGCTTCCGCTCACCAGGTGATGGTGAGGTCGATTTCATGAGTATCTTCTCCAAGCTTTCGCAATATGGTTACGACGGCTGGGCAGTGGTCGAATGGGACTGCTGCATCAAGGATGGAGAGCAGGGCGCCTCTGAAGGTTCAGACTTTGTCAGAGATCACATCATTCAGGTCACCGAACGTGCTTTTGACGATTTCGCCGGCGGCGACTATGACAGTGAGAGCAACCGTAAAATCCTGGGGCTTTGATCCGTCAGTTTTCTATCGTTTTAAGTTTCCTTTGTCTGTCCACTGTGGGATTGGGACAGCACATCCGCGGGACGGTGAGCAACGCCTTCACCGAACAACCTGTCCAGGATGCGGTCATCTCTTTCCTGGACGGCCAACTCAATGTGCAAAGTGATCGCAATGGTCAGTTTGCCATTACCGGGCTGGGGCCGGGGAGATACGTGCTGCGTGTGCAACACATCGCCTATCACGGCAGGGATGTCGAGATCCTGCTGACGTCCTCCAAGGATGTGGTGCTAGGTATCGATCTGGAGCCACGGTCGATTCCGCTGGCCGAAGTCACCGTGCCTGGTCGGGCAGTGGTTGTCCCGCACCGGCTTTATCGCATTACACCGGAAGAGGTACGTCGCTATCCCGGGACGTTTTTCGATCCGGCCAGGTTCGCCGGCAGCTTCCCGGGTGTGCAGGTAGCGAACGACCAGGCCAACCAGCTCATTATCCATGGCCTGCATCCCGACCTGATGCAGTGGCGCCTGGAGGGCATGGAGATTGTCAATCCCAATCATTTGTCCAATGCCGGCACGCTGGGAGACCGCACTACAGCCACGGGTGGCGGGGTGCATATGATCAGCAACCTGATGCTGAGCAGTGCTACGCTCTCAACGGGTGCTTTCGATCTGTCTCACGGAAATGCTATCTCCGGGGTGATGAATATGTCATTACAATCGGGCAATACAGCCAAAGCCGAGCATACCGCTCAGCTGGGCTTGCTTGGGATCGATCTGGCCACCGGGGGGCCGTTCGTCCAGGGAGGGCTCAGCTCCTACGCCGTCAATGCCCGCTACTCAACCGTCGGCTTGCTGACAGACCTCGGTGTCGACTTCGGCGATGAGATGATCAACTTCGCGGATGCCACGTTCAGCACGCAATTCCAGCTGAGTGAACATGGCAGCCGGCTCAAAGTGTTCGGTTTTGGCGGATATAACACCAACGACCTGCAGCCGAAAGAACCTGCAGAACGGGAAGAAGACCGTGACCGCAGTGACATCGCCTTCTCTTCCAGTACCGGCGCACTAGGAATACTGTGGACCCATCCCGTTAGCGCACGGGTGTTTCTAAAGGCCGGGACAGTCTGGTCGGGCACGGAGCACGACCGGACAGAGTCGCGGATCGCGGAGACCGGGCCGGAAGATTATGCCAATGAGGAAGGCGCCGTTTCCAAATGGTCATCAATGGTGTCTGTTTCAATCGCGGTCAGTAGTAAGACCCGGTTGAAGGCGGGTATGGATGCCACCCGTCACGCATTCAATCTCGACGGGTATTCTGCGTTTGGCGGCTACGCTTTTACTGGCGACATGTCGTCCTGGCATGCCCGGCCCTATCTGGCGGCGACCTTTTCATTCGGGCGATTGATCGAGTTGGAAGCAGGTGCCGGGTTTTCCTCATACAGTTACTATACCCCCAATGCGCTGGAATCCGGCAATCCGTGGCTGGAGCCACGGATCAGTGTGCGTCTCAAACCGCACCCGGCACATCATCTCTCAGCGACGGTCAGGGGCAGCACACAGCCGCTCTATGAATATGCCTTCCTGCATATGCCCGGTGCCACGCCCAACACCTTTCTCAGCCCGGTCAAGGCAGGTGTGGCACAGCTGAAGTACCAGTATGCCTTCCCGGTGAGCATTCTCGAGGGCGAATTGTTCTACTACGAACTGTACGATCTGCCCATTCTGCCGGACAGTGATTTCTCTGTCCTGAATTTGCAGGATCTGCCCAACAACCGGAACAATCTGGTCTCTGCCGGTGAAGGCAGAACCTACGGGGCCACCCTGGGGTACCGGCGCAACTTCAGCCATTCATGGTTTGTCTCGGCCAACGCCGGAATCTATCGGTCCATCTACGACGATTACTTCGGCGAGGAACGCGGCACCACGTTTGACGCCCATCACTCCCTGTACCTGATTGGCGGAAAAGAATGGGGTAGCGAAAAGGCATACGGGCAGCGTACGTTTGGGATCAACGCCTCGCTGATCGAGCGCGGTGGTCTCCGACAGCCAGTGATCGATGAAGCCGAATCGCAAGTAGCGCAACGCACCATCTACGTTGCCGGCACGGCGGGCGACAGCCGCATCGACGGCTACTTCCGGATGGACATGCGCCTGTACCTCCGCAAGGACAAGGCCTCGCACAGCTCCACCTGGTCACTGGACATTCAAAATGTCTTCAATGTGGAGAATGATTGGCTCCCTGCATACGACTTCTTTCAGGGTGGCATTCGACGCAACACCCAACTCGGTGTGATTCCGATCCTGAACTACCGGATTGACTTTTGATCACCATTTCGGCAAGAGCCTGCCAGAGTTTTGACGGTAAGCCTGATACTCCGGCTGATCGCCGTACTTCTCTTCAGCCCGTTCTTCCAGCAACGGGATCCCGCTGATGTAGCGCAAGAGGATAAAGATCCAGACCGGACTGAGCAAGGCCAGCCAGGTCACTCCCTCCAGCAACGGGATGGAAGCAAGGAACACCCCCGTCCACACCAGGATCTCGCCGAGATAATTGGGATGCCGGATCCGGCGCCACAGCCCTGATGACATAAACTGGTCGGGGTGCCTGCGCTTGAAAGAGAATTTCTGCCAATCAGCGATCGTCTCGACCAGAAATCCGGTGAGCCAGATCCCGGCACCCAGGTATATGGTCAATTGTGGTTCAGCCGTTTCACCGGCTGTCAGCAGCAGCGGCAAGCCGATCATCAGGATGCTGACCGTCTGCAGCACCCAGAACCCCATGAAGCGCCAGAAAGAAGGACGCATGTCGTCAAAGCGTGCGTCACGGCCCATGGCGTGGATGCGCCAAAACAGGTAGCCGCCCAGCCGGATCGCCCAGATGAGCACCATCAGGTACAGCCACGAAGTGATCCCTCCCGTACCATCACCACCAACCCACAGCACGATGATCATGACCACAAAGCTGGTGGAGTAGAGCAGGTCGGTCAGCTTGTCAGTCTGCAGCAACCAGGCCGACAAGAATCCGAGGGCATTGAGCAACACGACGGCCAGAATGGCTTCATTCATGCTTGATCTGGTTTTGATGTCTGCCCTATCTTTGAGGTGAAGACACGCCACATGAAAATAGCAAACCTGATCCTCTGCCTACTGTTCATCGTGTTTGCCGCGATCCAGCTCAACGACCCCGATCCTGAATTCTGGGTGGCATTGTACACCGGCATTGCGGTCATTTCCGGCTGTGCGGCATTCCGGAAGTACAATGTCTGGGTGATCCTGCTGGGCCTCGTCGTGGTCGTTTATGAGCTTTTCAAGCTCTTCCCTTCTTTCGGTAGCTGGGTGCAGGACGGGATGCCTACCATTACCGGGTCGATGCAGGCCGAGTCCCAATAT
>JAWWBX010000210.1:0-7687 GCA_033720735.1 Saprospiraceae bacterium | reverse complement strand
GTGTTCCAGTGTCTGGGTCTAATATCTAATCTCTAACCTCTAATTTTACGTTATGTCCGAACTCGCCCACCTGGCCGGGGTCATTGAGCAGATGCGCAAGTTTTGCGGTTATCGCGATCGCTGTCACAGCGAAGTGCGTTCGAAACTGTTGAAACTGCGCGTCTACGGCGATGACCTTGAAGCAGTCATGACCGAATTGATCCGTGATGATTTTCTCAATGAAGAGCGGTTTGCCAGGAGCTTCGCGCGCGGCAAGTTCCGTATCAACCACTGGGGGAAGAATCGCATCACGATGGAGCTCAAGCGACGTCGTGTTTCGGATTACTGCATCCGCCGCGGGCTCGAAGAGATTGATGAGGAGGAGTATCTGAACTATGTAGACGAAGTGATTGCCAGACAGATCAGTGATCCCATAGACTGGAGTGTGCGCAGGAAAGTGCATGACGCGCTGGTCCGCAAGGGATTTGAGCAACCGCTGGTACTTGAGCGGATCAACAGGCACGTCGCCTCCAATTAGTTACTGTTTATGCGTATCGCGGTCAATACCCGGTTTCTGCTCAGGGACAAGATGGAAGGATTTGGTGTCTACACCCATGAGATCCTGCGTCGAATGGTCCAGGCACATCCGACTGACAAATTCCGCTGTTACTACGATCGCACTGCAAATCCATCTTTTCGGTATGGCGAGAACGCCACGCAGATCGTCCTGTGGCCGCCGGCCCGTCATCCACTGCTCTACCACTTGTGGTACCAGGTGCGTCTCAAGCATGACCTGATGCGCAACCGGCCGGATGTCTTCTTCTCGCCATATGGCTACATGCCGAAAGGATTGCGTCTGCCAACCGTGTTGACGGTGCATGACGTGGCACCCCGGCGTTATCCCCAGCATATCACACGGGCGCACCGCACATACTACCTGCGGAATATGCCGAGGTTCCTTGAGGAAGCGAGGCAGATCATCAGCGTGTCGGAGTTCTCACGGCGCGAGATCATCCAGTTTTACCAGGTGCCGCCAGAAAAGATCTCTGTCGTTTACAATGGTGTGTCTTCCGCGTTTGTGCCGGTCAGCCCGTCAGATCAGAAAGCGGTACGTGCCCGGCTGACCGGTGGCAGGCCCTACTTCCTGTATGTCGGAGCGATCCATCCGCGCAAGAATCTGGTAGCCCTGGTCCAGGCGTTCGATATCTTCAAGCACACCACCAACAATGACGTCCAATTGGTGATTGTCGGGGCGCGCTCCTGGAAGACCGCCCAGGTGAGCCAGGCGATTGCTAACGCTGAATATCAGGACGACATTCACCAGATCGGCTACGCACCTGACGATGCCCTGCCTACTATCGTTGGCAGTGCGTTGGCCATGTGCTACGTATCACTGTATGAAGGGTTTGGCATGCCTGTACTCGAAGCCATGTCCTGCGGCGTTCCCGTCCTGACCAGTTCGGCGGATTCGACCGGCGCCGCGCTGGCTGAGGTGGCCGGTGGTGCAGCCATTGAAGTCGACCCGGTGGCTGAGGAAGACATCGCCGGAGGCATGGCCCGTTTGGCAGACGACCCGGCACTGCGGCGGCAGCTCTCGGAAGCGGGACTGCAGCGTGCCCGCCAGTTTTCCTGGGATCGGGCGGCAGATGAGACCTACACAATCCTGGCGCGTGCCGCACGACGAACCACAGGGAAATCGTAACTTTTCGCCCAATGAACCCTCACTTCATCCGGTTACGGTGGCGTGTCTGTACGCCGGTCATCTTCCTGATGGTGGCACTGGTTGCCCCCGGGGCAGCGCAGCTGCCTTCGGCGTTTGATCTCTTTGCCTCGGATTCAGTGCTCCATGTACGGCTCACGACCGATCTGAAACTTCTGGTGAAGCAAAAGGATGTCGAGATCTACCAACCCGCTACCCTGGAGCTGTTCCGCCCCGGCGACACGCTGGTCCGTGAGGTACTGATCCGGGCGCGCGGAAATATCCGGAAACAGGTGTGCTATTATCCACCGATCCGGATCAAGTTTTCGAAGCACGATTACAGCTACAATAAAGTAAAATGGGTCAACGCCTGCCGCGACACCGAGGCCTATGATCAGATGTTACTCAAGGAATTTCTCGCGTACCGCTTGTTTGCGACCCTCACCCACAAGAGTTTCCGCACACACGTGTTGCAGGTTGAGTATGTGGACTCCGGTCGGGACAGCGCCTCCTTTGTCCAGCACGCCTTTGTGATCGAACCGGCCGAAAGTCTCGCCGACCGTCTTGGCGGGCGGGTCCATGAGCCGCGTGTTCTGCGCGAGGAATATATGGATCCGGAGCAACTGGCACTGTTCACCATGTTCCAGTATATGATCGCCAATACCGACTGGAACTTTTCTAACCGGCACAACATGGAGATCATCACCAGTCCGGAAACACAGACGTTGCTGCCGATCCCCTACGATTTCGACTACAGCGGATTCGTACATCCGCCTTATGCTGTCCCGCACGAGACGGTACCCATTGAAAGTGTCAGTCAGCGGTACAACAAGGCATATTGCCTGAGCGATGAGATCTGCGAATCCACCCGCACGTTGCTCTTGTCAAAAAAGGACGCATTGCTTGCCACCTGTTTGGCGACACCTCATCTGACCAAGCGTACGGAGCGGTTTGCTGTCTCCTTCGTTGAAGAATTTTTCGGACTGATCCGCAAGAGCAAAGGGGCCATCCGGATCTTTGCGCGTGACTGCGATCAGATCGACTAGGCGGAACTCAACCGCCGGTGACGACGCCAGACCCAGTACAGCCCACCAATTCCGACCAGAAACAGGATCACCGAGACATACTCGGCCTGTGACCCCTTCATCCCCAGGAATTCGATATCCGGATTCACGCGGATCTTTTCAATGAAATAGCGCTCGACAGCGGTAAACAGGACATAAATAAAGAACAGGGCACCAGGCACTTTGATCCGCTTGCGTAAGGCCCAGAGGATACCCACGATGATAAAGGCCACGATAGTTTCGTACACCGGAGTGGGAAACACGGGTTCTGCCAGCCGCTGGCAATAATCCCAGGTGCAGCCATCAATGGGGATCCCCTCCCGCAGGACGTTGTGTGGATAATCAAACGCCCACCAGCGGTCGGGCAGAAACCACCAGGAGGGTGGCTGGGCGGTATTGACGATCCCCCAGTCGCCGTCGCCGGAGAGCTGGCAACCGATACGGCCGACCCCGTAGCCAACCATTAAGGCCGGAGCGACGGCATCCATCATATGCAGGGGAGCAATCCCTTTCTTTTTGATGTACCACAATACGGTGACGAAGGCAACGATCAGTCCACCGTAGATCGCCAGTCCACTGCCGGACAGCAGAAAGTTGACCGGGTCCGCGAGAAACCGGTTGAACAAATCGGCGCTTTCAAAAATGGTCGCCAGTTTGGCCCCGACCACGCCGGAGATGGCTGCGACAATGGTAATATCGCCTACGCGCTGGTGGGGCCAGACGGTGATGGTGCGCGTCACCGGCTTCTCCAGCTTCTTGCGGTGGCTGTCCCAGTATTTCCAGAAGCCGAGCAATGCGGCGCCAAGAAGGCCAGCGCCCAGTGAGCCCTGTCCGGACAGCAACACGCCTGCCGCGTCTTCCCTGAAAGCATTAAAATTCCCGGCGATGTATGCCAGTTTAAAGCCCAGGACAAACCCCAGCACAGCATTGAGGATGATCTGGGACATTGTCGCTGGCTGGCCTTCCGTAATTTTTTCTTTGGATGGCTGAAGCAGACCTTCCCGCTCCTTGCGCCGCAGTTCAAGTCGCAGGAACCAGGCACTGGCCAGAAATGAGATAATGAGGAACAGACCGAAGGTTTTGACGATGCTGAGGGCATTGTCCGGGGCAGTTCCAATCAGCGCGTGCAGGATGTAAGAGAGGTCAGGATACATCGGGGTCAAAATATGGTTTTTCACCCATTCCGAAGTACGCTGGCGGAAACCGTACCTTGCGCCGGATCGCGGAAGAGGCCTGTATGAAACGCCGGGTTCTAATGATTGGTATTGCCATGGGGCTGATCGGTCAAATCGCCGGCCAGTCAAGGTCCTATCTCAATCCCAAAACCGGGCTTGCCGTGTTGCGTCTTTCTGACGAAAACAGCTTCAATGACGATCTACGGTACTATGGCCATACCTACGGGGTAGACGGGATCGTTGAGGAGGCCAACTTTTTCCTGATGGCCGGGCTGCATTACCAGCGCGTGGCACTGGAAGGGTCGGCGTCGGGCACACCTTTTGCGCAGCGTGAAAACTTCCATCAACTGCACGTTCCCGTGCATCTCGGCGTTTCCGTCCCGGGCGACGGGCATTGGTGGGCACTGCGGGCCTATGCCGGCGGGCATGTGCATGCGGTGTTCGCGGTCGATGACAATACCTCAGGGCTGGACCTGGACCAGGTGACGGGGTTCAACCCGGGCTGGCAGCTTGGTATTCAGGCGATGCTCAGGCCGGTCACGCTCGATCTGCAGGCGGTCTGGAGTGGGCGCAAGTTTATCGTTGCCAGACCTGAATCACGATTTCGTGGCGTTATGATTCTGGCCGGGATCCTCTTTTAACCCCTGACTACAGGCAACATTTCACCACGAACATCTGTTTTTACAGCATTATACCGCCCTGCATGACATTTCAAGCCAAGCTCCTGTACCTGATCGCCTGGATCCTGAGGATCCCGACGCAATCGATCTCGGCGCAAACGGATCTGCGCGAAGATCTCAACCTGGACATGCTGGATATCGAGCTGATGGTGTTTCAGCTTGAGCGGTACTACCATACCGAGTTTACTTCGGATCAGATCAACGGGATTCGCACCGTTCAGGATATCGGTAATATCCTGCGCAACTAAAGAACTCCCCCACCCACCGGGTGGAGGAGCAATCGAACGGATAGAAAGTCGTTGGGAGGTTACTCGTTCATCGCAATGTCCGCAAACTCCAACCCACCCTCTATATCAAAGATGAATGTCAAACTGCCACACTCGCGCCGTGCCGCGCTGTAATCCGTCTCAAACCGGTAGCCCGTAGCGATCTCCAGTGCCTGGCGGACCATGTCCATATCGGTGATGGTCGTGCCTTCACCATTGTTGGCAACAGAGAGTACCCTGCCCCGGCGGTCGATACAGAGATCGACGACGATCTTGCCACTGTGAAGGGCCGCCTGCGAGATGTCCTGGCGATAGATGATCTGACGCGTGATGACGCCGTCACCATCCAGTCCTTTCTGACCTGCGTCAGCGCCGGAGACGTCGCTGCCCTCGATATCCCCATCGGCAAGGGTGGCGTCGGAGCCACCTTCTGTCGCCGACTCTGTGTCGTCGCTGGTGACGTTATCTTCCGAGGCCGCCACTTCCTCGACCGTTTCCTCCACGATCTCACTCTCCACCTCTTCCACCTGTTCGGTGACCTGAGCGACATCCTGGATCTCTTCCGCCTCCACGATGTCCGGCTCCA
This sequence comes from Saprospiraceae bacterium, assembly GCA_033720735.1. GTDB lineage: Bacteria > Bacteroidota > Bacteroidia > Chitinophagales > Saprospiraceae > B8-G4. The sequence continues at coordinate 2,238 of JAWWBX010000210.1, read as the reverse complement.
CCTCTTGTGCTTCGACCACCGGCTTCACCTCCGGGTCCGGCACCGGGCTTTTTGCCTGCAGGCCCTCGTCATTGCTCTGTGCAAATTCTGCAAACTCGATCGGGATCACCACGATATCATCCTGGTCGTCCATGGTGATCGACGATGTCAGGGGGATCAACCCAAGCACGAGCAATGCCGTGTGCAGTCCTACTGAGATCCGCATACTGGTTTTTTTGTTTCTCGCTTCGCTCGAAAGGACATTCACCTTTTTCATGATTCCGTGATTTGAGAGTGATCAATTGGTTGAATGCCCCTTTGACGCCACGGAAATCTTAATGTTTAAGGGAAGAGTCTTAAGGTTTGTTAAACCTGTGTTCACGTGCTCATGTGTTCATGTGTTCACGTGCCTGCCCTGTACGCGGAGCGCAGCGGAGTCGTATAGGGTTCAGGTGTTCTAGTGCCCGAAAGTCCGGGAATATTTCAACGCCGAGTTGCCGAATCTGTTTTTTAGCCAAAAGCCAAAAGCCAAAAGCCAAAGGCCAAGGGCAAAAGCCAAAAGCCAATGACCACTACTGCCGCTCTTTATCCGGTTTCAAATGCCATTCAAGATTATTCGGCGGGGTGACCGCTAGTTCGTCCGGCCTGGGCATGGCACGAAGTTGAGGGGTATAGTCATAGGGTACGACTGACGGCCGCGTAGTGCCGCCGCGGTTGACATATTCCCAAACGATGTCCCGTTGCGGTGTGACCTGGAACAGTCGTCCCTTATTGTCCTCAGCGATGTAGGTGTTGCCGTTGGGCAGTCGCTTTTGAGAGCCCATCGTCTTGCTGAAGAACTTGATGTTGGCATACCCTTCGGTCTCGTAGAGCCACACGATTTCTTTGGTCACGGGATTCATTTCGACAACAAACGACTGGCCGGTATGCGTGCGAAACCGCGTAAAAAGGCCATTGTCAAAAAAGATGATGTTGCCGGCCCCGGGCGAGCCTTTTTCGATCATCTCCGGCTCATGCGAATGCGCCATGCCGCCCTTGTAGTTGTGGGTCATCGACCACACCACCTCTTTCGTTTCTTTGTCCACAATGTAAATGCTATCGATGTTGCGGGCGTTGACGATCAGGTTGCCGGGCCTGAAGCGGGTATCTCCGCTGTCGTACCACTTGTTCTCGGGGATGGGTGAGATCGAATTCACGTGCAGCCAGTCGCCCGGGGGAGTTGCCGGTGAAAACCGGTTCAGATCCAGATGATTGTAGGCATGCCACTCCCAGACGATCTCTCCATCGCGGTTGATCTCGTAGATGTCTGCGCCCAGTTGCTTCTCTCCGGAGCCGCGTTTGCGGGGACCCCACCAGGGAGCGATGTGCACATCCTTCACCTGTCTTTGAAATGCTTCCGGGATGGTGTCATGCGCATTCAACAACCGGTTGCCATTGGGCAGGACGCGCAGGTCATTGACCGACCCAATGCCCTGGTGCGACCAGACCAGGTGGCCGTCCCAGTCGTATTCGAGGATGGTCTTGTCCGGACCCACACATACCAGATGGCCGTTAGGCAGAAGCCTGCTCCGCTTGTTGAAGTACGGCTCTACTTTCCACGAATGGACCACCCGGCCGTTCATGTCAATCAGGCGGATATCATCCGGTGACGTGGTCTCAGCCGTACGCACCCGGTGGTCGGCATGATTGCCGACAGCCGTATGATCCGAGATCAGGATGTAGCTGCTGTAAGCCTGATCCGGCTTGTAGATGGTGGTTCCCGTCGGAAAGATGGTCTGGCCCCGGGCGGTCGCGCAGAACACGAGCAAAGGGAGGAAGAAGATGACGTGCGTTCTCATATCCATGTGTTTCAGGGCAATGGATATAAGTTAGGGCTTTTAATTGCTCACTGTACCCTGCACGCTGAATCCCATGGATGCTGTTTCCGGATCAAGATGTGTCAAGGTACCGGCCACGATCGCATTGACCGGTGCAGAATCCTCGGCCAATTTCACCTTGATATAGTTGTCTGTAAAGCCTGACAACGTGTGCGGTTCCTTCGACGATTCCACCAGCACGTTCCTCGTCTGCCCGACAAACTGCTGACAGAATGCCTGTTTCTTCTTGTCAGACAAAATGCGCAGCATCGCATTTCTCTCGCGGCGTTCGCCAACCGGGACAACGCCTGCCATTTCGGCCGCAGGCGTGTTGGGCCGTTCGGAGTAGGTAAAGACGTGGAGATAGGAGACGTCCAGTTCCTGGATGAATCGGTACGATTCT
>JAWWBX010000209.1:0-7726 GCA_033720735.1 Saprospiraceae bacterium | reverse complement strand
TGTACCTGGCGCTCTCGTACGACCACCGGGTCATCGATGGCAGTACATCCGTGACCTTCCTCGTCAAAGTGAAGGAGGCGCTCGAGGATCCCACACGCATGCTGATCGGGGTTTAAGTGCGTCGGTGACTCAGTGACTCGGTGACTCAGTGATTCCGTGACTCCGTTCAATCCCAGACCCCCAGGACGGACTCCGGCAGCCTTCTCAAAAGGAGTAATCCGCGATCAATGGGTAAGCCGGGCCACGGGTGCATGCGACAGACCGCTTGCGCATCAGTACCTGGGTGGCTTGTTCTGTACCCGGCCGGCTGCCTCAGTACCTGGGTGGCTTCTTCTGTACCTGGGTTGGCTTCCTCAATGCCGGGGCGGCTTCTTCAGTACCTGGTGGCTTCTTCTGTATCTGAATGGCTTCTTCTGTACCTGGGCGGCTTCCTCAGTACCTCGGCGGCTTCCTCAGTACCTGGGTGGCTTCTTCTGTTCTTGGGTGGCTTCTTCTGTATCTGGCCGGCTTCTTCTGTACCCGGGCAGCTTTTCTTGCCCCGGCCTTCAGGCCGGGGTTGCGATCAAAGCAGATCCAGGGGCTTTAGCCCCTTTCTCTACCGGAACCTTTCCCTGCCCAGCCAAGGGCTCTAATCGATCATCACGGCCCGGATATTCCAGTTGATGCTGGAGCCGCTGCGGGCCCGGAAGGTGCGCCACTGATTGTCGCTGCTTTCGAAGAGCCAGTCCCCGCCTTCGACGGCTGGTCCGAAGTCGCAGCCGATCACCTGGGTGCCCGCATTGGTGAGTTGCATGCGGATGGTGATCCAGAGTTCGTCGGAAGGGAGGTCGAGCGGTGCCAGCAGGGGCAGGGTGTTCCAGCCGCCGGACACCAACGCCCCGGTGATCTCTGATTCGTATAAGACCGGACCGGGCTCGTTGCCCTGACCCTGGCCATAGATCATCAGATGCGCTTCGTTTGGGATATCGTAGATAAAGAACTGCACGTTGTCGATGCGCTTGCCGCTGTATTGTGCCAGGATGTCCGCGTCGAAGCGGGCCGCTGCCTCGACGGTGCCGGCGGGCAGGAAGGGCGCCGTATTGTTGTCGCCATCCAGGTGCATCAGTCCCGGGTCGAAGGGATCGGCAGGGTCATCCTTACAGGCTGTCAAGGCGACCAGCATGAAGAGACAGACGTACTTCCACATATCGTTCGTGTTTTGGTTTCACCCTCAAGGTATCACGTCGCAGCATGTCCTGCAATGTCACGAGCGGATTTAAAGAAACCTTAGCACAGACCGTTAACATCATCTGAAGGCCTGAACGTCAGCTCTGCCGATTTTCGGACCAAAAGTGTAACATTGAAGCAAATTGAACCGCGATGACCCTGGGTGACTTTTTCGAGATCTGTTCCAACAACCCGGCGATCCTCATTTTCTACTTTGTGGCCGTGCCACTCACAGCGCTGCTCGCATTGATCCTCGCGCGAGGCGAAGGGCACCTGTCGCCCTGGAAGTACCTGTATACTGCGCTCATCTACCTGGCGTGCGTGCCGGGTATTTTTGCCCTGACCCTCAACGTGTACCTGTTCCTGTTTGAACGACAGAGCATCATGGACACCAACCTGTTTACCCAGATCCTGCCGCTCATTTCCATGGTGATCACGCTCTATCTCGTCCGCAGGAATGTCAGCCTTGACGCGGTACCCGGCTTTGATAAACTGGGCGGACTGCTGATCATGATCATTGCGGTGCTCAGCCTCATGTGGATCCTGGACAAGACGCGCATCATCGCATTTACGTACATCCCTCTGATCTACGTGGTGTTGATCCTGGTGGCCATCCTTGTCGCGATCAGGTTTGGGATGCGGAGGATGGGTGGGTCTTAGGAGACTTCAAAAGTCTTGGAGACTTTTGAAGTCTTTACTCCCAAGTTCCTATCTTCATTACCCCTCTCCCTCCAGCACTCACCCGGAAATAAGGATCACGCGAAATCGCAGCTTATGAAACGCATGCTTCTCTTTTGCGCGTCGCTGGCCTGCTGCCTGGGTGTGGCTGCGCAACCTGTGCTTGACTTCCAGCCGCTGACCTTGAGCGGGCCCGCCATTGTCAACCCCGTAGACATCACCGGGGCCGGCGACGGCTCCGGACGCCTGTTCGTCGTCGAGAAAGGAGGCACGATCCGTATCATTGAGAATAATGCCGTGCTCAATGACTATTTCCTGGACATTTCTTCACAAGTCGAGGATGGTGGTGAGCGCGGGCTCCTCGGACTTGCGTTCCATCCTGATTTTCCGACTGAGCCCTATTTCTACGTCAACTATGTCGGGCTGTTCGGACCCGACACAACCTACATCTCGCGCTTCCGGGTCAACCCACTCGATCCCAACGACGCGCAGGAGCAATCCGAGCTGGTGATGCTCAAGGTCGCACAACCTTATACCAATCACAATGCAGGAGATCTGGCCTTCAGTCCCATCGACGGTTACCTGTACATCCCGCTGGGCGATGGTGGCTTTGCCGGTGATCCAGAAGAATCCGGCCAGGACTCGATGTCCCTCCTGGGCAAGATCCTGCGGCTCGATGTCGATGCCAATCCACCCTATGTGCCCGCAAGCAACCCGTATGTTTCCAATCCGAATATCCTCGATGAGATCTGGGCCTTCGGACTGCGCAACCCCTGGCGCATCAGCTTCGACCGGGCGACGGGCGATCTGTGGATCGCAGATGTCGGACAGAACATGTGGGAAGAGGTGCACTTCCAGGCGGCGTCCAGCCCGGGCGGCGAGAACTATGGCTGGGACTGCTATGAGGGCAACAATGCGTATGAACTCACCGATTGTGCCCCCGCGTCGGCGTACATCTTCCCCATCTTTGAGTATCCGCACAACTGCAACCAGGGCTGCCCATTGGGAACCGGCAACAGCATCACCGGCGGCTTTGTCTATCGTGGATCTGATTTCCCGACCCTCAACGGCTACTATATCTGCGCCGATTACGGGTCTGAGAACATCTGGCTGATCGACCCGTCATTCAATGTGACCATGCAATCCGGTAGTGCGATGTTCAATCAGCTTTCAACATTTGGTGAAGATGATGATGGCGAGCTGTATGCTGCCGATCTCGATAATGACGAGATCTATCGGGTGATCGTAGACGGTGCGCTGCCCTTGTATTTCATCGCCTTCGATGCGCGCCGCCAGGCCGGGCGTGTGGAGCTCAACTGGCGCGTGGAGCACACCGGGGATATTGATCGCTTTGAAGTGCAACGCAGCACAGCTGCCTTCCTCGATCATACAACCATCGGCACCGTACCTGCCAACGGCGAGGGAAAGGTCTTTGCATACACCGATGAGCATGCCCCCGATATGACGACGTACTACCGGATCAGGGCAGTGCTCAGCGACGGGACCGAGGAACTGTCATCGATCCTGTCCTCCCCGGTCAAAGGGAGGGATGATGTGATGACCATTCGCACGGCCAGTTCGGGCGCCCTCGAAGTATTGTCGGCGATCCCCTACGACGGCCTGCACATTGATCTCTATCTGACGGACGGCAGTCTGGTTTTGTCTGAAGCATTACCGGCAGGAGGCATCGTGCCGGGAACGGAAGTGCTGGTGTCAGGCATGTATATCGCGGCGGTGCGTGGTTTGCCCTCAGGAACGATGGCGTTCAAGTGGTATAAGCCGTAAAAGAGAGACTTGGAAGAGATGAAGGAAAGATCCGCAAGGATGGAGGAGATGAACACTTGAACACTCGAGTACGCACTTGAACACTTGAACACTCGAGCACTTGAACACTTGAACACTACTGCTGTTCAACCATCTCGGCCTCCTCGAGCGCGTACATGAGGCGGTTGATGTCGTCGGCATTGAGGCGCAGGATGCCACGCAGGGTAATCGACTCGGCAGTGTATTTGACCGGCTCTTTGGTGATCACCTCCATGACCGTTTCCGGGCCGGCGCCACCGCAAAAGAAGCACATGCTGTACGGGAAGGCAGAGAAGATAAACTCGTTGTGGCTTTTGTAGCCTTCGGTCGGAATGATGAAGCCCTTGACCGTGACGATCTCACCATCCAGTACCTTGATCTCGTCAGAAAAGACCGGCTTGTCGATCTTGAATCCCATCAACTCATCATACTCCTTCTTGTAGGTGATCTTCGACAGGGTCTTCCAGATGTTCTCCTTGCTGCCGTTCTGTGCCAGAGCCGGGACAGCAAGAGCGAGTGTCAGGATCAAAACGGTAAATCGACGCATCTTCATCAGCATTATTATTGTATGGAACGCGCTGGTAGCCGTTTAGTTGTAGAGGCTGCAGCGCTGGTTTGCGAAGATAGTAAGTAACGCGGAGTGTTCATTCGTATGTCCGTTTGTCCGTATGTCCGTTTGTCCGTTTTTCGGTTCTTCGGACACCGGCGTTGTCATTCCTAGCGAAGCCAATAGGGTGAAGTCGAGGAATCCGTTCATCGGTTTGAACTACGGGTTCAGGAGGGCGGCGCCAAAGACACCGGCGCTGTCGCCGAGGGCTGGCCGCAGAAAACGGGTGTTGACACGCGGGTTGAAGATATAGGGCTCGACGGCTTTGACGCCTTCGGTGTAGAGCAGGTCGATGTTGCCCACACCACCTCCCAGGACGATGGCATCGGGATCCAGGATGTTGATCACCGTGGAGATGCCTTTGCCGAAAAAGTGGATCAACCGGTCGATCGTTGCCGTGGCATGCTGATCGACGCCAGCCTGGTGGCGCTGGTAGATCTCCCTGAGCTTCCGCTCTTCCCCTGCCGCATCGGCGTAAAAGCGTTGCAACGCAGTGCCCGAGATGACCCGTTCGACGCAGCCGGTCTTACCGCAGTAACATGCACCACCGGAATCATCGAGGAAGTTGTGACCCCACTCACCGCCGATGCCATGCCGACCGCCGAGGACTTGTCCATTGACGACGACGCCCCCGCCCACACCGGTTCCCATGATCACACCGAAGACCACCGCGGCTTCCGGCATTTCGCTGGCCACAACACCCATTTGTGCTTCGGCCAGAGCAAAACAATTGGCATCATTGGCAATCCGCACGGGGATCTTCAGCAAGTCTTCGATATCCCGGTGAAAGGGCTGTTGATTGAGGCAGACGGTATTTGAGTTCTTGAGCAGACCGGTGGGCGGATCGATGGCTCCCGGCGTCCCCATGCCAAGGCCGGCGGCGGTGACCCCAAGTTCGTGCTCCATTTCCCTGATCAGCAGGACGATACGCTGGAGGATGTGCTGGTATCCGTGCCGGCTTTCGGTATCGATGCGCCTGCGCAGCACCACCTGGTCTGGCGATCGGCCTTCCAGGACGACACCCTCGATCTTGGTCCCTCCCAGGTCAATCCCCCACAGCAGGGCCATGCTACTTGCCTTCGCGGAGTTCGACGATGGCAGCATTCAGGCTGCGCTGGATGCCCTCACCCTGCCACTCCGGGGCCCCGGGGATCGCGGTCGCTTTCAGGATCTCTTCATCTGACTTGCCGCGCTTGATCTCCGCACCGACAAACTCAAGCACTTTGCCCAGGTAGTGTGCAAAGGCCGTAATGTCATCCTTGTCGATGATGATCGAATACCCGTCGCGCGCGTGACCGGTGATGAAAATGGTCTCGTCGTCGAAGTGCCGCTTGACACGATCCAGCACACTGATCCAGTTGGAGATCAGCGCACCGGCACCCTTGTCGATATACGGGTAGCGCCGGTTGAAGACCAGGTCGCCCAGATGCACGACGTTCGCGTTCTCGAAATGAGTGATCGCGTCGCCATCAGTATGGGCGCGCCCCCAGTATTCCATCGTGATGGTCTCGCCACTCACCTTCTTGCTCCATTTGTCGGTAAACGTCATGTCCGGCAGGAGCTGATTTTCCAGGTTACCGCGTGCCCTGGCCGAATTTTCCTGGTTCTTTTTCGAGTTTTCGTGTGCCAGCACGCGCCTGGCAATGCCCTTGAAGGCGATATTGCCAGCCGTGTGATCGCCGTGATGATGCGTGTTGATGAGGAATTCGATCGGCGATTGCGATTCCTTGCGGATCTCCTCGATGAGATGCTGGGCCTGGGCGGGAAACTGAGCATCAACGACCACGACGCCGTCCGCACCGATCATCCAGCCAATGGTACCTCCCCGTTCGGTAAAGTAGCCCACATTGCCGCGCAACAATTCCATCTCGAAGGAGGACGTAGATGCCAGACGGCGCATCCATTGCAGGAGCGGATGGCTCGCGAGGAGCGTGGCGCCGGTGACCTGTCCAAAGGTTCTTCTTTTCATGTCTGGTCAATTTTCTTGTTAAATTTATGAAACGTTAAGTTGCATGGTTCATGCAACTGTCGGATCGCGACTGTCCGGGAGGGGCTGAAAGGGAGCGGATGAGGTTGACGAACCGTCGAACACAAGGTCTCACCGCTCTCCTTTCCCAAACTTTTCCGGCGTACTATTTGCGGTCTCATCGTGATGCGCGTGTCCATGCAACCGGGTATGAAACAAACTTTACTCCTGTGTGTTTTCTGTGGCCTGATCGGCACTGGCCTGGCACAGGAATACAATGAAGTATCGACCACATACGGAATTACCGGGACGTATGGCGGTGCCCCTGCGTTCGATGCAGCCGGTGGTATCAGTTGTGTCGACTTCAACCAGGACGGCCTGGACGACCTGACCTTTGCCAGCGCTATTGGACGCGATCTGTATTTCTATGAAAATCAAGGCAACGGCACCTTCCAGTTGATAGATCCGCCTCTGGTAAACAACACAGACGAGGTCAAGGGTATCCTCTGGATCGATTATGACAATGACGGGGACAAAGACCTTGTCACAGCATCCTACGGTGGCCCGAACCGGTTGTACGAGAACACTGGCAACCTGGTCATGGTAGATGTGACGATCGCCGCAGGCCTTCCGGTTGACAGTGCCTCGACCATGTCCGTTTCGGCGTCCGACTACGATCGCGATGGGGACCTCGATTTGTATTTCTGCAACTATGGTTTTCTGCCGAGTTTTCCACCACCACCACCGGACACCAACTTTTTCTACCGCAATAATGGCGACGGAACTTTTACGGACATCACGGGATTCACCGGGACAGCCGACAGTACCCGCCAAAGCTGGTGCGCGACCTTCTTTGATTACAACAATGACGGCTGGGAAGATTTGTACGTGGCGAATGACCGGGATAGCTTCCGCAATGCACTCTATCACAACAATGCTGACGGGACCTTTACCGATCTATCGGCACTTACCGGAACGGATATCACAATTGACGCGATGAACGTGGGTGTCGGCGACTATGACAACAACGGGTACCTGGATATCTACGTCACCAATACGTTTGCCGGGAGCGTTTTCCTGAAGAATAATGGGGATAGTACATTCACGGATGTCGCAGTGCCTACGGGAACGTTGTTCAACGGCCATATCGGCTGGGGAGGCACGTTCTACGACTTCGACAACGACCTTGATCTGGATCTTTACGTTTGCTCAAGTTTCCCATTGTTCGATTACCCCAATGGATTCTTTATCAATGATGGCATGGGAGCCTTTAGCGAGCCATACGCGGCTTCAGGTGGATTGCAGGGTATCGACTATATGCAGAGCCATGCAAACTCAATCGGCGACTTCAACAACGACGGGTTGTGGGACATTGCCGTCAGTCAAGATGGGAGCGATGCCTTCAAGGTGTGGGAGAATGTAGTTGTCAATGCTAACCACTGGTTCAAACTCTACCTGGAGGGCAC
>JAWWBX010000208.1:0-7881 GCA_033720735.1 Saprospiraceae bacterium | reverse complement strand
GATTTTCGGGCACCGCAACCCGGATGGCGACGCCATTGGCTCGGCGCTGGCCATGCAGATGTTTCTTGAATCCTGGAGGCATCAGGTGACCGTGATCTTCCCCACCGACTATCCACCTTTGTATCAATTCCTGCCGGGGATCGACCGGGCACTGGTGTCTGTAGTGCAAAAGGAGGAAGCGGCCGAGGCGGTGCAGGCGGCAGAGCTGATCGTTTTGCTCGACTTCAATGCCCTGGACCGGATCGACGATATGGGCCTGCTGGTCCAGGAGTCGGAAGCGCCGCGTTTACTCATCGATCATCACCTCGACCCCGAACCGATTGCCGACTGGATGTTGTCTGACCCCGATGCCAGCTCGACGGCAGAACTGGTTTACCTGTTTCTGGAGATGCTGAAAGAAGCTGACCGGATCAACCGCGACATTGCCACGGCCTTGTTTACCGGTCTCCTCACCGACACCGGATCGTTCAAGTACAGCACCTCAGAGCGCTTGTTTCGCGTAGCTGCCGATCTCAAAGCACGGGGGGTCGATGACTACTGGCTGCAAAACCGCCTGTTTAACAGCCTGACGGAAAAGCAACTCAGGCTGATCGGCCATTGCATCGCCAACCGCATGGAGGTGCTTCCTGACCTCAAGACCGGCATTATCTTTCTCAACCAGGAAGATTATCAGCATTTCCGGATCCAGCGGGGTGACACTGAAGGCATCGTCAACTACATTCTGATGATGCGGCATATGCGGATCGCGGTCTTCATCACCCAGCAAAATAATGCGATCAAGCTGTCGTTCAGATCGAAAGGAAATATCTCGGTGCAAGAGCTGGCGCGTGACTATTTCAATGGCGGGGGACATCGCAACGCTTCGGGTGGCAGTAGCCGGAAATCCCTATCAGATACCATCGTATATTTGAAAGAAGTTCTGCCGGAATATCTCGAACGGCAAGGACTCTATTCACATTCACAATGACAATTATGAAGTACTTATTTGCAGGCGCATTGGCCATGCTTATGGCGGCTTCCTGCTCCAAGAAGACCAAGATGACCGATACCGGTTTCCGGTATGAGTTTCTCGTTGACGCCGCAGGTGATCCGGTGCAGCCGGGCGACTGGTTGATCATTGACACACGGGTGACCACGTCGGGTGATACGGTCATTTATGACAGCCGGACCGAGCAGCCTGGCGGCATGCCGATCCAGATGCCGGCCGATCCGGCCAACACGCGCCGCGGCAATCTTTCACCTCTGCACGATGTGTTGATCATGACCAATGTCGGCGACAGTATCCGGCTCTACTATCCGGTGGACTCCTTTGAGACTCCGCCGCCTTCGGTCGCGGCGTATGATGTCGTACAGTACGATATCAAGGTGCGGGCCATGGCTACTCCCAGTGAGTACGAACAAATGCAGGAAGCGCAGAGGCAGGCTGCGCCGGCTCAGCCGGCCGGAGCCGAAGCTGAGGCTTTGCGCCAGCAGGCTGGTCAACTGGCCGAGGGACTCCGTACGCTCCGCGAGCAATACCTGGGCGGGCAACTTGATGCGCAGATCACTCGCACGGCCAGCGGGCTGGGATATATTCTCACTTCACAGGGACAGCCGGGAACGACCGCTACCGCTGGTTCACCCGTTAAAGTCCACTTCGTCGGTATGCTGGTAGAGAACGGTGCCGTTTTCGACAATTCATTGACCCGCGCCAAAACATTTGACTTTGTTCTCGGGCAGGGCGCAGTCATTGCCGCATGGGAAGAGGCGTTCGCGTTGTTGAACAAGGGCGCGACAGCCATCCTGTTTGTGCCATCTCAGCTGGCATACGGATCAGCCGGATACGGAAATGTGCCCGCCAATGCCGACCTGATGTTTTACGTTCACCATGTTGAATAGCAGATATGACAACCGATCAACTTAAAGAACTGCAAACCCGTCTGGGCCTCCTGAGGAGGTATCTTTGACGTCGATCAACGACTTCAAAAGATAGAGGAGAAGGAGCAGATCACGCTCGATCCCGACTTCTGGCAGGACCAGGAGTCTGCCCAGCGTATCCTCAAGGAGATCAAATCTCACAAACACTGGGTGGCCCAGTATGACCGGGTGCGCGCCGAGATCGAGGATCTTGCGGTGTTGGCTGAGTTCCTGCAGGAAGGTGAGGGCTCCGAGGCCGAGGTCGACGCCAAATACGAGCACGCCCTCGAGGTCCTCGAAGATGTCGAGTTCCGGTCGACACTCAACCAGCCGGAAGACGAGCTGAGTGCTATTCTGGAGATCAATGCCGGTGCCGGGGGCACCGAAAGCTGTGACTGGTCTGCGATGCTGCTGCGGATGTACCAGATGTGGGCCGAAAAGAACGGGTATACCGTCTCCGAGCTGAACCGGCAGGACGGGGATGTCGCAGGGATCAAATCAGCGCAGATCGAGATCCATGGCGATTACGCTTACGGGATGCTCAAGGGTGAAAACGGCGTGCACAGGCTGGTGCGTGTGAGCCCCTTCAATGCCCAGGGCAAGCGCATGACCAGCTTTGCCTCCGTCTTCGTACATCCCATGATCGACGAACGCATCGAGGTCGAAGTCAATCCAGCGGACCTGGAGTGGGATACCTTCCGCGCCAGCGGTGCAGGAGGACAACATGTCAACAAAACGGAGACAGCGGTGCGCGTGCGTCACCTGCCGAGCGGCATTGTCGTGGAATGCCAGCAGGAACGCTCTCAACATGTCAACCGCGATAAAGCCTTGCAGATGCTCAAATCGCGCCTCTACGAACAGGAACTGGAACGACAGCGCGAGGAGAAGCAAAAGATCGAGGCCGGCAAGATGAAGAACGAATGGGGATCCCAGATCCGCAGCTACGTGCTCGACGACCGGCGTGTCAAGGACCACCGAACGCAACACCAGACTTCCCAGACCGATGCCGTGCTGGATGGTGCCATCGATGGCTTTCTGAAGGCATGGCTGATGTGGGAAGACCGCGATAATTAGTGCGAAGGGTTCAGGATACGTACCTTCGCGCCTTTTACATGTACAATACAAATCACTTTAACAGGCAATCCTATGCGCAATCGCTTATTACCATACGCTCTTCTGGTCGTTGTCCTGGCGGCAGCATGTTCGGAGTCTGACCAGGGAACAATGACCGAGTCAGGCTACGAGTACGTGCTGTTGCACGATGCCCCGGGTCCGACTGCTCAGCCAGGCGAGTATGTGTTCGTGTGGACCAACTTCCTCGTTTCAGCAGACTCGTCACTGTTCAATACCCGTGAAACAGATCCGGAACCCGCAGCAGTGCCGATCCCCGAGACCTCCGACGGTCCGCGCAGCAACCTGACCGCTGTTCAGGACGTGCTCCGCTTCGCAAGTATTGGCGACAGTATTCGTCTCATCTTTCCGGTAGACTCATTCGACAGCCGTCCGCCCGCGCTGCAGGATGCGCAATTTGTCTGGTACGACATGACGGTGGTGGACATCAAGACCGCAGACGCATACCTGGACTATGTGCAGGAGAAGCAGGAAGAACAAGCTGCTGCGTCGAAGGCCCTGCAGGAGCAGGCAACCGAAGTCGCCGGCTTGTTGGCTGACCGATACGCTGCGTATCAAAACGGAAGTCTCGAGAAGGACATTCAGCGCACACCAAGTGGGCTCGGTTACATCATACTCGAGGAAGGAACAGCCAATTCAAAGCCGGATCAGGGGCAGCAGATCAGCGCGCACTACTACGGCATTTTCGCCAGCAACGGCGAAATGTTTGACAATTCATTCAGGCGTGGCCGCACGTTCGACTTCAATGTCGGTGAGGGCGGAGTGATCGGGGGCTGGGATGAAGGATTCGCGCTCCTCAACAAAGGGGCAGAAGCAATCCTGTTTGTACCCCCATCGCTCGGTTATGGCGACGCCGACTACGGGTCCATCCCCGGTGGATCGGAACTGATCTTCTACGTGCAGCGGATGCAGTAGGACGCAGTCCGCTGCGGACTATCCTTTCAGGGCGCTCTCGCGTTTGCCTGCCAGGTCGAGCAGGAACGCGTACTGCATGGCCGTCGACTTGAGCCGTTCAAACCGCCCTGAAGCACCGCCGTGACCCACCTCCATGTTGCAGTAAAGCAGCAGAGGATTGTCGTCGGTCTTCATCTCCCGCAGCTTGGCGACCCACTTGGCGGGCTCCCAGTACTGGACCTGGCTGTCGTGCAGTCCGGTGGTCACCAGCATGGGTGGGTAATCCTTGGCCTCCACATTGTCGTACGGTGAATAGGACAGCATGTAGTCGTAATAGACCTTCTCGTTGGGATTGCCCCATTCGTCGTATTCGCCAGTCGTAAGTGGAATACTTTCGTCCAGCATGGTCGTGACCACATCCACAAAGGGTACCGCGGCGATCACGCCTTTCCAGAGGTCGGGCCGCATGTTGACAACGGCGCCCATCAGCAAACCGCCGGCGCTTCCGCCCATGGCAAAGAGGTTCTCCTCGTTGGCGTATCCTTTTGCGATCAGATGTTTGCCGCAATCGATGAAGTCCGTAAAGGTGTTTTTCTTCTTGAGGAGTTTGCCGTCTTCATACCACTGACGCCCCATTTCCTCGCCGCCGCGGATGTGCGCGATGGCGTACACAAACCCCCGGTTGAGCAGTGACAACCGCGTGCTGCTGAAAGAGGGATCCATTGAGGCGCCATACGACCCGTAACCGTACAGCAGGCAGGGGCTCGATCCATCCACCTTGGTGTCTTTGTGATAAACCAGTGACACCGGCACTTCCACGCCGTCCCGCGCTTTGGCCCAGATCCTCTCCGACACATAATTTGTCGGGTCGAAATCGCCGAGCACCTCCTGCTGCTTGAGCAGCTCCATTTCCCGCGTGTTCATGTTATAGTCATACACGCTATTGGGTGTTGTCATCGACTGGTAGCCGATGCGCAGGATCTCGGTGTCAAATTCCGGGTTGGTGCTGGTGTACGCGACATAGGCGTCCTCACCGAAGTCAATGTAGTGCTCTTCGCCTTCCCACGGTTTGACGCGCAGCTGGCGGATGCCGCGGATGCGCTCCGAAAGAACCAGGTGTCCACTGAAGATATCCATGCCTTCCAGCAGGACATCATCGCGGTGGGCAATGACTTCTGTCCAGTTGTCTTTGGCTGTGGCACCCTCCGGGGTCGACATCAGCCTGAAGTTCTTCGCATCCATGTTGGTGCGCACAAACCACTTGTCTTCAAAGTGGGCGATGTTGTATTCGAGCCCGCGCTCACGTGGTTGGAAAACGCGGAACGTACCTGTGGGATTGTCGGCCTCCAGGATCCTGAACTCGCTCATGACGGTGTGGTAAGATCCCTGGATGATGTACTTATTGGACTTGCTCTTGTAGATGAACGGGTAGAAGGTGTCGTCTGACTCGTGATAGATCATCTCATCTTCTGCTGGGTCAGTACCGAGTTTGTGCCGGTAGAACCACTCACCGCGGAGCGTGGTCGGATTCTTCTTGATGTAGAAGACAGTTTGGTTGTCATTGGCCCACACGGCGCCCCCTTGCACGCCCGGGATCTGCTCGGGATAGTACTCGCCCGTCTCCAGATTCTTGAAGCGGAGCGTATAGATCCGCCGGCTGAGGGTATCTTCTCCGAATACAAGGATCTTGTTGTTCGGGCTGACGGCGCGCCCGCTCACAGAGTAGTAATCGTACCCTTCGGACATCTTATTCAGATCGAGCATGACTTCCTCGTCAGCGTCGAGCGATCCCTTCTTGCGGGAATAGATCGGGTACTCCTTGCCTTCCTCGTACCTGGTGAAGTAATAGTATCCGTTGTCCTTGTACGGGACCGACATATCCGTTTGCTTGATCCGTCCCTTCAACTCCTCGAAGAGTTTATCCTGATACTCCTCAAGGTGCGCCATCACCTCTTCGCGGTAGGCATTTTCTTCTTCGAGGTAGGAGATCACCTCGGGATCTTCCCGCTGGTTGAGCCAGTAGTAGTTGTCGATCCGGGTATCACCGTGGATCTCCAGTTTTTTCTCCACTTTCTTGGCCACAGGTTCGGCCAGGTCCGGTGATGCCGCCTTGGCATACATTTCACTCATGGGCGCTTCGGCTTGTTCGCTTTGACACGCAAAGAGCGCAAGAAACAACAAAGATGTGAGGAACGAAAGGTGTGTGATTTTCATGTCAGAGGAGTTTTCGAGCGCTAAATGTAAGGAATGGAATGCTGGCAAATGCCGTGTCGCCGTACGTTTGATCGGCCCCGGGTCGTTGCTAGTAGAAAAAACTGTGGTGACAACCTGGCAAGCCCCCGGTTTTAAGCGTAATGCGGGTTCAAATTTCAAACCTGTGTCCTGTATTTTGTCGGCCGTAACCATCTGTGCCTGATAACACGGACAGAAGGGTGAAGCGACTGAACACCTCATACCGCCAGATTGTCTCGATCTCGCTACCCATCATGTTGGGTAGTGCGGTGCAGAACGTGATCGCACTGACGGATAGTGTTTTCCTCTACCATGTGAGTGAAAGCGATTTTGCCGCGATCGGACTGGTCGGTGTCTTCTATCTGATCATCGCCGCGATCGGGTACAGTTTTTCCAAGGGGGGGCAGATCATCATCGCGCGGCGTGCCGGCGAACAGCGGCCCGGCCAGGTCGGCCGGACGTTCTACGCGCTGCTGTACTTTGCTCTGGGCCTGGCCGGGATCATGTTCTGCTTTATGCAGTACGGCGGCCGTCCCTTTTTCGACACTTTCGTTCAGTCGGAAGTGATCTTCGAGAAATGCATTGCGTATCTCGAGCCGCGCAGCTACGGGGTGTTCTTCAGCTATGTTGGCGTGTGCATTATCGCGCTGTACACGGGGGTGGCGCGGACGAGCTTCATCGTGATCGACACGGTCATTCTGGCGGTTGTCAATATCCTGCTCAACTACGGACTGATCTACGGCAAATGGGGTTTGCCCGAAATGGGCATCGCCGGGGCAGGCCTCGCCAGCACGATTGCCGAGGCGGTTGCCTTTGTCGTTTTTGCGGTGTATATCCTCTTTGACCGCAAGGCCCGTACATATCACTTGTTTAGGCTGCCCCGGGTTGATCTCAAGCTCATCGTGCGGATCTTCAAGTTGTCGGGCCCGGTAGTGGTTCAGACGATCGTGGGTCTGGGGAGCTGGTTTGTCTTCTTTACGTTTATTGAAGGCATGGGTGAGCGGGCGCTGGCCATCTCCAACCTGGCCCGCATGGTCTACCTGGTGCTGTCGATCCCCTGCTGGGGCTATGCGTCGGGCATCAACACGTTGGTCAGCAACTTTATCGGCATGCAGAAGCGGCAGGTGGTCGTGCCGATCATCTGGAAAACCGCCAAGATCACCCTCGCGACAACGATGGCCATCGCCTTGCCGATCATTCTGTTTCCGACGTTCTTTCTGTATCCGTTACTGGGTGGGGGAGACATGACGCTGATCCAGGAGGCACGGCCGGTCCTGTACATCTTGCTGGTCATTCTGGTCATGTTTTCCTTCGGGGGGATCTATTTCAACGGGTTGTCAGGCACCGGTGCTACGCGGCAGGCCTTGTACATCCAGCTGGCCGCAACGCTATTGTACGTGCTTTACACCTTCGTGGTGGTCAAGGTACTGCAGCTCAACCTCGTCTGGGTCTGGAGCGTGGAGATTGCCTACTGGGCCGTCGCGCTGTCGCTGACGACGTGGTATCTCTGGTCCCGGCGATGGTATGGGACGGTAGTCTAGTGTTCAGGTGTTCAGGTGCTTGCCCTGTACGCGCAGCGGAGCGGAGTCGTTCAGGGTTCAGGTGCTTGCCCTGTACGCGCAGCGGAGTCGTTCAGGGTTCATGTGCCTGCCCTGCACGCGCAGCGGAGTGGAGTCGTTCAGGGTTCATGTGCTCGTGTGTTCACGTGTTTATGTGTTCATGTGGTGT
>JAWWBX010000207.1:0-7928 GCA_033720735.1 Saprospiraceae bacterium | reverse complement strand
TGAGAGAGATGAAAGAATGAAGGAATACAGGGCACAAACATGAAACCTTGAACTTTAAACCTGGAACCCCTTCCTTTTTCCATCTTTGACCCATGCGCCGCACATGGCATCGACATGGGCCATTGATCCTGCTCGTCCTGACGATCGGTGGCATCCTCTATGCGCGGTTCGCCCGGGTCTTCGCCTGCCCTTCGTGTTTTCTGTTCAATAACGAGGGAGACGGCCTGAAGAATTACTTCACGACGGCCTGGTTCGTCAAACACGACACAGGTTGGTGGTTCAACGGCATGAACTACCCTTATGGCGAGCACCCGGTCTACACCGATATGCAGCCAGCCTGGGCTGGCCTCCTGAAACTGATCGACCAGGTCGTACCTGTGCATGGACATGTCATCGGTACGGTCAACATGCTGATGATCCTGTCCCTGGTCGTTGCAGCAATCCTGATCTATTACATCCTGAGGTCGTTCCATCTGCCGCGGTGGTACGCGGCACTGCTGGCTGTTCCGATCACGCTGCTGAGTCCCCAGATCGAACGCTTCAACGGGCACTACAGCCTGGCGCATTGCTGGTACATCCCGCTGCTCATTCTGCTGCTGATCCGGTGGGCACGTGCCGAACGCCCCTTCTGGCCGTCTATAGGAATGATGGCGGCGATCGTCTGGATGGGGTTTACGCATCTGTATTTCCTGTTTATCGCGGCGGCTCTCCTGGCGTGCTATGCCATCACTCGCTGGCTGCTCTACCGCTTCCGGATCGACCGGCAGGTCTGGGGAGCACTGGCGATCATGCTCATCTCATGCACGATCGTTTACGGTACTGTCAAGCTCACTGATCCGGTTGCTGACCGCCCGCAGGACGTGTATGGACTCTATGTGTTCAATGCCCGGGCTGAAGGCACCTTCCTGCCCTGGTACGAACCTGTGGCTTCCTTCTTACGGGAAGGCCTCAAGATCAAAAAGCCTGATGTCGAAGGGCTCAGTTATGTCGGGATTGCCGGCACCTTGTTGCTCCCGGCGGTCTTGATCTGGCTGATCGTGGTGGCTATTCGCCGTAGGAGCAGGATCATCGCCTCCCGACGGCATGCGGAACCGATTGTCCTGTTCGGCACGGCGATCGGCGTTTGGCTGATCGCCTCGGGCTGGCTTTACATGCTCGTGGGCGGCTTGCTGGTGGAAGTCCTGCCGGTCCTCGGTCAGTTCCGCAGCCTGGGTCGTCTGGCATGGCTCTTTTACTATTTGCTGTTGCTCACTATCGCATACTGGGCATACCTGGCTGTGCGCATGACCCGCACCCGCTGGAAACGCGTTGCGCTGATCGCGGTCTTCAGCCTGCTCGGGTTGGCTTCCACCGTCGAGGGCATCCACCACTTGTGGCAGTCGTCATCAGGGGTGTTTCGCACCAATACGCACTTCAAAGGGTCGGAACCCTATCGCGACCTGGTGAACGCCCGCTACGGGGACGATCACTTCCAGGCCATCCTGCAAGTCCCACTTTACGGGGCCGGAGCCGAGAAGTTCTCTTTGCCGCGCGGACACTGGCAGATGCGTGACGGCATGCAGTGCGCCTGGGAGACCGGCCTGCCGATCGTGGAAGGCTACCTCTCCCGCACCTCCGTCTCGCAGGCACTCGAGGTGCTGCAGTTGCTCAGCCGCGCCGGGATCGACAAAACACGACTTGACCGGATGGACCAACGTCCACTCCTGCTGCTGGCCGGACCCGAGCATCTCGTCCCGGCCGAGGAAGTCCTCATCTCTGCAGCCACACCGATCGGACAGGTAGAGACCATGCGGCTCCTTGAACTACCGGTGGCTGCTCTGCGCACCTTGCCACCCGATTCACTCTATCAGCCCGACACCGTGCTGTTTGCCGAGTTGTTTGATGATGACCAGGCGGATACTGCTCTGCGGGGAGGGGCCTTGTACAATACGGAACTCACTGAGCTGGTGGCGTTGCAGGACACTGCACGTGCAGGAGAGCTGTGGTGGTTCAGTATCTGGGCGCTGGTCACGGCCGAGTCGCCCGGCTTCCCGGTGATCCGCCACCGGATCCTGAATGCTGAAGGAACAGAAGTCTACAGTCAGCAGCACAGCCAGTTTACCTACGAGCCGGTCAATGTCGACGGGCCCTGGGTGGAGGTTCGCCTCCCCATCCGGATGCGCGGAGACAGGCACCGGCACATCTTTGAACTGGAGTCGACGGGGATCTATGTGGATGAACTGAAGGTGTTCAAATGATCGCCAGGCAACTCACTTCATAGCTTTAGGGCGATCACTTTGCATGCCCCACCATCTCCATCTCGATCTGCCGCTTGCCAGGATCGGCGTCCAGGATGCGCACATCGACCTTGTCACCCATCTTGTAGACGGTGCCAGATCGCTTGCCGCGCGCACTCAGTCCTGACGGGGTGAGTTCAAACGGCTCATCAAATCGCTCAAAGCCGGCCAGGCCCTCAGCGTGCGTGGCCTCGAGCTTGACAAACAATCCGCGGTCGATCATACCCGAGACATAGCCGGTCATCGTCTCTCCGACAAACTGCTGCATAAACTCGGCCTGCTTGTACTTGATCGAATCGCGCTCGGCCTGCTGTGCCTTGCGTTCCATGTCAGAAATATGGCGGCACTGATCCTGCAGTTTGGAGGGGTTGTGGCGTTTGGTGCGGCCATCGATATTCTCGTGCAGGATGCGGTGCACCAGCACGTCTGAGTAGCGACGGATCGGCGAGGTGAAGTGCGTATAGAAATCAAAGGCCAGGCCGTAGTGCCCGATGTTGTCGATGTTGTATTCGGCCTTGGCCATGCAGCGGATCGCCAGCGGCTCGAGGATATGCAGGGCCTCATTGTCGCGCGCAGCCTTCGCCAGGTGGTTGAAGGACTGTGCGATCTGCTTTGGCGTGTCGATCTTCATGTGGATGTCGAACTCGCGGGCAAACATCGCGAGCTCCGCAACCTTGTCGGGATCAGGCAGGTCGTGCACGCGATAGACGAACGGGATGCGGTCGTCCTTGCGCGTCTCCCCGATAAACTTGGCCACTTCTTTATTCGCCAGGAGCATGAAGTCCTCCACGAGCAGGTGTGCGTCCTTGCGTTCCTTGACGTACAACTCCACGGGTACCCCGTGCTCGTCCAGCACAAACTGCACCTCGTCCGTTTCGAACATCAGGGCCCCGTTGCGCAGACGGTCCTTGCGCATCTTGTGCGCGATGGTGTTGAGGGTGTGCAGCTCTTCCGCGAAATCACCCTCCCGCGACTCGATCACCTCCTGCGCCTCTTCATAGGTAAAGCGTCGGTCCGAGTAGATCACCGTTTTGCCAAACCACCGGCTGCGCACATTGTGTTTGTCATCGAGCGTAAAGACGGCGGAGAAGCACAAGCTCTCCTCCTCCGGACGCAGCGAACACAGGGCGTTCGACAGCTCCTCGGGGAGCATGGGCGCCACCCGGTCCACCAGGTAGACGGAGGTAGACCGCCGGTAAGCCTCCTTGTCGATGGCGGTCCCTGGCCGCACGAAATGGGTTACATCGGCAATGTGAATACCGATCTCCAACTGACCATTGTCAAGTTTCCGGATAGACAGGGCGTCATCAAAGTCCTTGGCTGTACCCGGATCGATGGTAAACGTGGGAATGTCACGAAAGTCACGCCGGCCGCGCTTGTCCTCCTCCGTCGGCGCATCTGGCAACTTTGCTGCCTCCTGCAACACGTCGTCAGGGAAAGCAACGTTAAACCCGTTCTGCAACAGGAGAGATTGCATTTCGATATCGCTGGAGCCCGGCTGACCAAGCACGACGGTGATCCGTCCTTCCGGGGAGCCATTCAGGCGGCCGCTCCAGTCGATCACCTGTACGACCACTTTGTCGCCATGGTTGGCGTTTTGGGTATTCTCGAGTTCGACGATGATATCAAACGGCACCCGCACCCGTTCGGGGGATACCACGCTGTACTTCTTGAATTCGTAATAGGTGCCGATGAAATGGTCGGTAGCACGCTTGACCACCTGTTTGATATAACCATCGGGGCGCCGCCGGTTGCGGTTGCGCACCACGACCTCTACGGTGTCGCCGTGCATGGCACCAGCCAGGTCCTCGCCCCGCACGTACACGTCGTCTTCCTTGTCCTGGATCACGATATAGGCGTCGCCCGAGCGCGTCATGTCGACCACGCCGGTATGTGTTTCCTCACGCCTGGCCGTGCGCGGCGGCTTGCCGGTCGCAAAGTAGGCGCCGCCCGTTTGCTGCACCTTGTTGGCCTTCACGAGCTGCTTGAGTGCTTTGGTCATGCTGTTCTTGTCGTTGGCGATCTTCAGCCGCTTGATCAATTGGCGGGCACTCAGCGGTTTTGACGCATTCTGCCGCAGGTATCTCAATACCTCACGTTGCAGCGTCCTTGTGTCAAGCTTCTGTCCCTTGATCATTTTGCGTTTCTTTTTCTTCTTTCCCATATGATTCAGCGCGCAAAGATACCCCCACAACCTCTGCTATTTGTAAAAATGTTGGCAAACTCACCCAACTTGGCGGGCCTCCAGGGCTGTCTTTATCGTTAGTTTTAGTGTTACATGTGCACAACGCCATGAAGTCAATACCCCGGATCTGCCTCTTTCTCTATGCCCTGCTGTTGGCAACAGCTTGTTCAGATCCGGATATCACCCCTGCACCGTTTGCATATCCGCTCGCACTGACGGCAGACCAGAAAGATCACAGCGTTGATCTCAACTGGACACAGGTCGATGTCTCCTCGTTTGAAGAATACATCATACTCCGCTCGATCGACAGTATTCCTGACACACCTGAACCGGAAGTCTCCGGCTTGACGGCCATCGTGGCCCGGATCGACCAACGCACCAAAACGACGTTTACAGACTTTCAGCTCCCGATCGAATCCGACGTGTACTACAAGGTATACGCCAGGATCGGCGGGCGCTTCCTGATGTCTCCGACCAGGCATGTCGGTCTCAATTTTCAGGTCATTGATTTCCGCGCCGATGTCATGGCGGCCGATACCGCGCATGACGAGATCGTAGGATTCGACCGCGCCCGTGACCTGCTCTTCCGCTACAATTACGAGGAAGACGAAGTCCAGGCCAGCGAGTTGTACACCCTGAACACCCCGATCATCCGTTTTGGGCAATATCAGGGTAAGGACGAAGTATACCTGTGCGACCGCAACTCGGTCATCTTTATCGCCGACCGGGAATCCCTGCACTGGTCGCATACGATCAATACGGCGTTCAATGTGCTCGACTTTGTCGTAGTGGACGAACTGATCATCGTGACACGCAGCAACGGAACCATTGCAGTCTACGACAGGGCACAGCGACAGCAACGGTCAACGGTGGGATCCGTCACCATCAATCCCAGGTTTCTCGCCGCCGCCAGCACCGGCGACAATGTCGTGACGGTGTGGGAATTTGCGCTGACACAAGTGGCCAGATACCGGATCACCGGCTGGTCTCTCGGCATTGAGCGCATGGAACCCATTGTCGTGGCGGGATCTGCGGTCCTGCTCAGTCCGCGACCCGATTACCTGGTGTTTGCGATGTCCAATTTTGGGCAGATCATGGACGCCAACCTCGAACCCGTCACCGCACTCGAAGGCGGTTCGAATTTTTACCAGGGTCTCACCTTTTCTCCTGACGGGACGCGCCTGTTCACCGCAGGCTTTGGTGTGGAGAATGCCGAGATCAAGATGTTTGACGTCACGGCAGACTACGCCCTCGATCGGGTCTATCCGTTCAGCTTTACACCGACCAACCTCTTTGCAGATGAAGGCACGCTATACTCCACGGCCGTCCTCTTTGTCAATGGCGCGGCCCGCACCCTGATTTCAAAGATCGACTACCAATGAGCAGGATCAACCGCATGATATCGACCGTCCTGGCACTCATCACCTGTTTACCACTGGGGGCGCAACAGCCGGTGACCGATGCACCTGTGTTGAAACATGCTCTTGGCCTCAATGCCACCGGACTGCTCCACAATTTGTTCGACGGCACGGAGCGGGAAGATGCCCTGCCCTACCTGCTGACCTATGACCTCGCACTGGGCAAACTGTTATTGCGGGCAGGCGTCGGACCCGAATACGCCACTGAGACCGTGGTCCACGAGGGATTTGCCGACAGCCAGAAGCGGACCGACCTGCGCCTGGACGGCCGGATCGGTGCCGGTATCCATGTCCTGCAACATCCGCGATGGCAAGTTGCTACTGGCGTGGACATTGCAGGGTATTATCATTTGGAAGAGATCACCGATGACTCCGGCTTCGACAAGATCACTCAGGAGATGGAAGATCAGGGCATTGGTGGCGGACCGTTTCTCCAGTTGACCTGGCATGTGTCCCCGCGCATTTCACTCAGGACAGAAAGTGCCTTTTACGCGACCCGGTACAAGACGACACATACCGAGATCTTCGAAAATTTTCCCGATTTTAATAACCAACTGAGCAAGACGACCGGTACCAGGCTGGACATCTATCTACCGGCATCGATGTTTGTTCAATTTCATTTCTGAGTTATGACCCGGACCAAACTCCTTTTCGCCTCTGTCATTCTGACCACGTTGTGCATCGTTGCATGCAACGACGAGCAACCGCGGATTATCGCCCCTGAGCCGGTGTTGCCAGCCACCCTGGCCAATTATTCCGAGCCAGCTGTGGAAAGCAGCTACTGGGTCGACGAGTCCCGCTTTGCGGTGACCGACGCCGGAGCCACCCTCGGGCGGGTCCTGTTCTATGACAAGATCCTCTCACGGACCAACAAGGTATCGTGTGCCACCTGCCACGTGCAGTCGGCCGGTTTTGGTGACGGGACCGCCCTGAGCAGCGGCGTGCACGAGCAGGTGCTCACGCGCCATACCCCGGCACTGATCAACTTGTATGACGACCGCATGCTCTTCTGGGATGGCCGTTCAAAAAGCCTGGAGGACCTGGTGCTGCGACCGGTGCGCAACCATCAGGAGATGGGACTCGACGACATCGAGTTCCTGCTGGCCAAACTCAACAAGGCCACGTACTATCCGGCGTTGTTCGAGCAGGCATTCGGTTCGTCCGACATCACCCAGGAGCGCGTGGTGGATGCCCTCGCGCAATTCGTGCGCAGCATGATCTCCGCCCGCAGCAAGTTTGACCGGGTGCAGGCCGGTATCGAAGAATTCAATCATCTTGAGCTGCTCGGACAGCAGGTCTTCTTTGGCGAAGGCCGCTGCTACCAGTGCCACCTCGGCCAGGACTTCAATGAACGCGGCGGTTTCTTCGGTGGCTGGGATGATCCACAGGCCAACATCGGTCTCGACGAGGTCTACGCGGACCCCGGTGCCGGTGCCTTCGACCCCGAGGAGGTTGGTGAATTCAAGATCCCGTCGTTGCGGAACATCGCGGTGACCGCGCCCTATATGCACGACGGACGTTTCTCAACGCTGGAAGAAGTGATCGACCATTACAACAACAATATCCAGGACCACGAGAACCTGTCCTTCGAGCTGCGCGACTGGCAAACGGGCGGACCGGCACGGCTCGGCCTGGACGATCAGCAGGTCACTGCGCTGATCCGCTTTCTGGAGACCTTGACCGACCACGCGTACTTGGCGGATGAGCGGTTCTCCGATCCGTTTGAGAGGTAGCTAAGGAACGCTCAGAATTCACCGCGGAGAATGCGGAGAATGCCAAGTAATGATTGAGACCGTTGGCTGGATTTCTCCGTGCGCCCCGTAGGGGCTTAGTCGAAATACGGAAGTATGAGGATGACGTCATCCCTCGACTCCTCGGAGGGCCTCGTCGCTAGGGATGACAA
The DNA here is from genome assembly GCA_033720735.1 of Saprospiraceae bacterium. Lineage (GTDB taxonomy): Bacteria > Bacteroidota > Bacteroidia > Chitinophagales > Saprospiraceae > B8-G4. Next base: position 146 of record JAWWBX010000207.1, on the reverse strand, counting down.
GTGAATTAACTACAACTTGTGTGAGTCCAGCCTCGACTCCTCGGAGGGCCTCGTCGCTAGGGATGACAAGTGAATCAATCGTGGTGACCTCCCGCAACCACCAGGCATGGCTCAACCTAACTACAACTAGTGAGAGAGAGCGCGCG
>JAWWBX010000206.1:0-7952 GCA_033720735.1 Saprospiraceae bacterium | reverse complement strand
TTCCTGTAACGCGCTCACTTTCCCGGCCGGGTACAGGACCATGACCCGCACACCATCGACACCCAGGAATCCGTGCGCCACGGCTGCGCCGGTATCTCCGGACGTTGCAACCAGAACCAGGGTCTCCCGCTCCTGGTCAATGCAGTACGGCAAAATGCGGCCCATACAACGGGCACCGACATCCTTGAAGGCCAGCGTTGGCCCGTGGAACAATTCCAGGACGTGGACGCCAGGCTGGATCTGCGTGACGGGAAACGGAAAGTCAAGAGCGTCTTCAATAATGTCGTGCAACTGATGCGGGTCGATCACCCCTTCCACAAATTGTTGCAGAACGCTAACCGCTATCTCGGCATCGGATTTTTGTCCCAGATCTGTCCAGAAATGCCGCGGCAAGGGTCTCAGCTCCTCAGGGAAATACAATCCCCGGTCAGGAGCCAGGCCACTCAGGACTGCCTGGGCAAACGAGGCGGTGTGACGATGATCATGTGTACTGAAATAGCGCATTGCGTCAGACGTTGGCAATCCGCAAAATGTCGGCCAGCACGCCTGAGGCTGTGACATGCGGGCCTGCTCCGGCGCCTTTGACCACAAGTGGCTGTTCATGATATCGATCCGAGTAAAGGAGCACCAGATTGTCCTTCCCCCCCAGTACCCACCCCGGATGTTCCGGGCTGACCGACAGCACACCAACACTCAACTTGTCATCGATCAGGGTCGCCATAAAGCGCCACTGACGCCCGGCTTCCTCGACGGCCCGGCGCTGCATTTCAATATCGGCATCATGCTGCTGCAGGTATGCAAGGAGATCAGGCCATGATGCTCCGGTTTCAAGTGTTGGCGGGATCATATGGCCGCGCCCTACATCACTGAGTTCGAAGTGGTAGCCCGCCTCGCGAGCGAGGATCAGGATCTTGCGTTGCACGTCCAGGCCGCTGAGATCAATGGCAGGATCAGGCTCGGTCAACCCGAGCTCGCGGGCTTCAGTGACGGCCTGCGAGAACGGACAATCCGCACCAATCCGGTTAAAGATATAGTTGAGGCTCCCGGACAAGACGGCCTCGATGCGGTGGATCCTGTCGCCCGTGAGCAGCATGTCACGGATGGTCCTGATGACCGGCAAACCAGCAGCGACGTTCGTCTCGTAAAGGTATTGCACACCATGCTCGACCGCTGCTGCCTTGAGCGCCGCATAGTGCTGCATATCCGAGGATGCACCGATCTTGTTGGACGTGACCACGTGGATACTTTCGCCAAGGAGCGGGGCATAGGCCACCGCTACGTCGGCGGACGCCGTGTTGTCCACGAAAATACTAGTACGCAAATTGAGTTCAATGATCTGTTTGACAAATCCATCCCGCGAGTACGGCTCCCCGGAAGCAAGTCGATCTTGCCAGTTCTCAAGATCGAGTCCTTCTTCGTCAAAGATCATCTTCCTGCTGTTGGCGAGACCGGCCACTTTCAGATCAAGCCCGTAAGCTTCGAGCAGGTGTGCATGCTGATCACGGATCTGTTGCAGCACGGCACTTCCGACATTGCCGACACCGACATTGAACAAATGCACTGCCCGGCTTTCAGACAGAAAAAAGCCTTCATGCAGCGTGTTGAGCGCCTTGCTTGCATCGCGCGTACTGATCACAAATGATACGTTGCGTTCTGTGGATCCTTGTGCGATCGCCCGTACGTTAATCCCGTTCTCACCCATTAGTCCGAAGATCTTGCCGGCAATACCAGGCCGGTTTTTCATCTGCTCGCCGACCACTGCCATCAGGGTCAGGTCCGCCTCAACCAGGATCTCGTCGATTTGCCCGCGTTCGAGGTCACGAGCAAACTCTTCCTGCAGCGCCAGTCTGGCTGCATCGGCGTCCGCCTCACGCAGTCCGACGGTGATCGTCTGTTCGGAAGAGGATTGCGTGATAAAGAGAATATTTAGTGCACGTGCAGCCATCGCTCTGAACATGCGCATGGCGGTGCCCGGGACGCCGATCATGCCGGCTCCGGCCACGGTGATCAGGGCAATATCGAAAATACTTGAGATCCCCTTGACGGGCAGATTATCATCGGTCTCGTTTGCCGTGATCAGAGTACCGGGCGCTGCCGGATCAAGGGTGTTTCTGATGCGCAAAGGGATCCCCTCTACGATCAGTGGATGGATCGTTGGAGAGTAGATCACTTTTGCTCCGAAATAGGAAAGTTCCATGGCTTCGGCGTAGGTCATCCGCTCAACCGGATGGGCCTTACTGACCAGTTGTGGGTTGGCAGTCATCACCCCGCTGACGTCCGTCCAGATCTCGATGGCCTCTGCTTTGACTGCTGCGGCGATCAATGCAGCCGTGTAGTCTGATCCACCCCGCCCCAGCGTTGACGCCTTACCTTGCTCATCACGTGCGATAAAGCCGGGCATCACGATCACCTGCGCTGTTTCGCTCGTTGCAAGTTGCCGCAGCTTGTCGTAGGTTTCCTCGATCCTGACCATCCCGTTCAGTGGATCTCCTGTCGTAGTGATGAAGTCGCGACTGTCCTTACGCACGGCTTCTACGCCCACACTCTGCAGCATGCGTGTCACGATATGAGAGGAGATCAACTCTCCCGCGCTCATCAGGCGCGCCCGGCTGCGCGGGGACAGCTCACCTACCAATTTGACTCCGGTACAGATATCGTTCAGATCATGGCAATATTCTTCAATGTGCTCCCGGAACTGATCAACAGTGGGTTGATCAAAGTCGAGGGCTTCGATCATTTCCAGGTGCCTTGCCCGGATTCCGGACACGTAGCCAGAGAAATCCTCTCCGTTGACGGCTGAGGCGGCAAGGGCCTCCAGCGCATTGGTCACACCGCTCAGCGCCGAGACCACGACCATGAGACGATGGTCGGCGGATTGCGCGCGAATGATCTGAGCGACCGAGCGCAAAGCGGCGGGCGTGCCCACCGAAGTACCTCCAAATTTCAGGACTTTCATAGGTGCCTAATCCGCAAGAAGTGCGCCAATCAGTTTTCGGCCGTCTCGAGCAATGCCTGGTGTTCGAGATATCTGAAATCGACCGCGCTCAGACTGGAAACCCCCTGTTCTTCCATGTACACGCCATAGATAATGTCGACGGCGGCCATGGTCGATTTGTTGTGGGTGACAATGACAAACTGCGACTGCTCAGAGAATTTCTTGATGATCCGGTTAAACTTCTCGATGTTGGCATCATCCAGCGGTGCATCCACTTCGTCAAACACGCAGAATGGAGCGGGTTTGAGCAGATAGAGTGCGAACAGCAAGGCAGTAGCTGTCAGTGTTTTCTCACCTCCGGATAGTTGGCTCAGCGACTTGGGACGCTTGCCTTTCGGTTTAGCAATGATCATGATATCCGACTCCAACGGGTTGGACGGATCGGCCAGGATGAGATCACAGCTATCATCCTCGGTAAACAGGCTGCGAAACACATCGATAAAGTAGGCGCGGACCTTCTCAAAGGCCTCTTCAAATTTGCTGGTCGCGGTGTATTCGATCTCGCGGATGGTCTCCATCAGCGACTCCTTGGCTTCGAGGATGTCCAGTTTTTGGTCGTTGATCACATCGTAGCGCTCCTTCATCTCGTCGTATGCCTCGACCGCCATCGGATTGATCTCGCCAAAATTCTCAATGCGGCTGCGCAGCTTGTGTACTTTCTCCTCCAGTTCCTCGAGCGCCAGGGAAGCATGGATCTCACGTTCAAGGACGTCTTCCAGACGCGTGTTGAATTCGATCTGCAGCCGTTCTGACACCGAAGCCAGCTTGAAGCGGATATTGTTGTGCTCCTCCTTGAGCTGATTGACCAGGTATTGTGAATTCTGCTGCTCCCGGGCGATCGAGCGGATGCGCTCTTCCAGCTCGTGGATCTCATTGCGCGCTTCGAAGTACTGTTGTTCGGCAGTGCCCAACTCAGCCTCCTGCTCCTTTTTGGCAGCATAGTGATCGATCAATTCGGATCCCATCTGTTCGACCTCTGTCTGGATCTGCCCGATCGTCTGCAGGTCCTGTTCGATCTGTGCCTGGTCGTTGGCGACCTGCTCTTTCAGTTCGCTTTCCTGCTGCCCTTTGAATTTGATCTCACGTTCGAGGCTTTCCACCTGGTTTGCGCGCTGCACATAGGCCAGATGTGCAGCATTGTACTCAGCATTGGCCTGTGAAAAGGTGTTGAGCAGCTGTCCGTATTCCTGATCAGCATCTTTCCACTGCGACGCGTCGCTTTCCATCTGGCTCTTCATGACTGCGAGCTGTCCGGAGGTGGACTTACGCTGTTGCTGCACCTCGTCAAGCGCCTTTTCGCTTTCGCGCATACGGCTTGAGAGCTGTTCTTTCCGTTCTCGCAGCTTGGCAACGTGGACGGAGCACTCAGCGAGGGACTGTTCGCACCGGATCACACCCTCACGCACCTCCCCGACCCCGCTGTCGTCCGATTCGTCGCGGGCGAGCTGCATCTGCAGATCCAGGGCCTCGAGGTCCTCATTCAGTGACTTGATCTCTTTCTCCAGGACGGCGATCTCTTCATTCAGGCGTTCGAGGTTCTTGGCACGCCCCAGTTTCTTTCCCTCGAAGAGCCCCACCGATCCGCCTGAAGCACTGTTCTGGTGCAGAAAGAAGAGCCCCTGTGCATCGACCAGCACGCAATCGCGATACGCCGCATACCGCGCATCGGTCGGATGGTCATTGGTGACGTAGACCTTGCCCAGCAAATGCGCAACGAGCGACTCATATTTCGGCTCGCACTGGATGTACTTGAGCAAAGGGGTGGCGTCAGGAACGTCCCGCATTGACGATGGCGACGGAGGAATCCGGTCGAGGATAAAAAAGTTGGCCTTGCCTTTCTGTGCCGAAGACAGCAGGTTGATCGCTTCGGCGGCGTCATCTACAGTATCGACCACATAATCATTGAGATACCCGCGTAGCAGGTATTCCACCTTTACCCGGTGCTCGGGCTCGCAATAGATCACGTCGGACAACAGCGGTGCTTGCGCCTTCCATTTACCTGACTTGTTCAGGTATTTGATCGATTCGGGATACCCTTCGAGTTTCTGAATGAGATCCTTGAGCAGGTCGCGTTCGTTGACCTTGGCATCGAACGTCCGCAATTTCTTCTGCAGCGCACTCCGGGCATCTTCCTGCTGGGCTCTCAGGTCCGCCAGCAGGCTCGCTTTGTCAGATGCCCTGCGCTCACGATCGGCCAATTCGGACCGCAAGGTCTTGAGCTGATCGGTCAGGACGGCATGTTCACTTTCCCTGGCCGCCAGTTCGGCTTCCACCATGGCCAGCTCATCCGCGTAGCTGCTCTGCAATTCGGTGTAGCGCACCACGTCGGTATTGTGCGAGGCCAGGGCTTTCTCCAACCTGATATACTCCTCTTCCAATTCCTGTTGCTGTCCGCTGAAGGTGTCCCGCACCTCCTTCATGGCCTGGTATTTCTCCTCAATGGCCACCTTCGCTTGTGACTTCTCCTCGAGTTCTACTTTGCGCTGTTCCGTCTCCTGCGATGCCTGTTGCAGTTCTCGCGTGCCTGCAGTGATGGCCTCACGCAGACCTTCCAACCGCTGGGTATTGTGGTTGACTTGCTCGCTGAGCTTTTTGACCGACTGATGGAGGAAGAGCATTTCCTGCTCTTTGAGGCTCTTGTCACTTTCCAGATTGCGGATCTTGCCGACCAGGATGTTCAGTTCGCGCTGCTTGGTACTTACCGCCTGTTCCTCGTCAATACTCCCTTTCTTGATGGCCTGGAGTTGCGCCTCTTTCTTTGCCAGATCGGCTTCATGCTGTCGCAAGACGTCCTTTTCGGTTTCAATCTGTTTGCTCAGATCCTTGAAGCGATTGCTGAGGTCCTCACTCTTGCGAACTGCCAGCTCGATCGACTGCTCCTTGTAGAGTTCCTTGAGGTCGACAAACCGCTTTGTGCGGCGGGCCTGCTTTTCCAACGCACGGAGGTTGCCCTCGATCTCGTAGAGCAGGTCTTCGACGCGGTCGAGGTCGGCCGAGGTGTTTTTCAGCTTCAGCAGCGTCTCGTGCTTCCGTCGTTTGTACTTGGCAATACCTGCCGCTTGTTCGAACATGCGCCGGCGTGCGTTGTCCTTGTTGTGCAGGATATCATCAACCATCCCGAGCGCGATAATGGCGTAGCTGTTGGAGCCGATGCCCGTGTCCATCAGGAGTGACCGGATGTCCTTGAGCCGGCAGGTCACGCCATTGAGGCGATACTCACTTTCCCCACTGCGGTACAGGATCCTGGTGATGGTGACCGTCTGGTATTCCGTTGGCAAGATATTCCGGGTGTTCTCGAACGTGATGGCGACCTGGCAGACGCCACCCGGCTTGCGTTTCTTCGTCCCGTTAAAAAGCACGTCACCCATGCTCTCCAGGCGCAGTTCCTTTCCCTTCTGCTCCCCGAGCACCCAGCGGATGGCATCGACGATGTTGGATTTGCCCGACCCGTTCGGACCTACGATCCCAATGACGCTCTCGTCGAAGTGGATGGTGGTCTCATTGGCGAAGCTCTTAAACCCTTTTAACTCCAGGCTTTTCAGACGCATGGCTGCAAATATAGAGATATATCACATACAAATTCCTCAAATATGAGGCATGGCAGGCTCCGCTATCAACGGTTGGAATACTCCTAAATATAGCGGATTTTCTGCAAATCTGAGTCGCTGATAGTCAACTTACTATGGATATTAGCCATTGGCGCTTGGCCGTTAGCACTTCGCTGTTCGCCTTATCCAGAAGGCAGTCAGCAGTCAACAGACGACAGGCGCCAGTCTCGTGAGCACAGGCATCGTGGAGATTAGTGGAAATCTGTGAAATCAAAGGCCCAATCAACACTCCGAGTGTCTGCGAAATCAGCGTAATCTGCGAGAAATCTTAATCAGTCTCCAGTCGACGGTCTCCAGACGACAGTCAGCAGTCAACATACGACAGGCGCCAGTCTCGTGAGCAGGAATCGTGGAAATCAGTAGAAATCTGTGAAATCAATGGCCCGACCAACGCTCCGAATTTCTGCGAAATCAGCGCAATCTGCGAGAATCTTAATCGAGTCTCTAGTCGACGGTCAGCTCGCCAGTCTCGTGAGCAGGAATCGTGGAAATCAGTAGAAATCTGTGAAATCAGTGGCCCGACCAACGCTCCGAATTTCTGCGAAATCAGCGTAATCCGCGAGAAAATCTGAGGCAGTTAATCAGTCTACCGACCGATCTGAAACGCCCGATACAGGAAATATCCGGTGGTCCCCGTGACCAGCAATAGAAAGATCAGAACTGAATACATTCCCAGCCCACCAGCGGACCCGGTCGCGACCTGGATGATACCCCAGGTGATCCAGGCAAACGAGCAGGTGATCAGCGCATTGAGAATGCGGATCATGCGCACGGCATTCCGGTATTGAGCCCCTGCGTTCTTCTCCGTGATCGGTACCGGGTAGTTGAAGGAGTGCGGGTGTCTCACCAGGCGCGAAAGTCCGGCATAGATGGCCAATCCGATCGCCGGGAGCAGCCAGATGATCCACCGCGGACCAAAGCCATCGGCCTCACCCGTGACCCCGAAGTGCACAGGAATGGTCTCGGGAAGATCCCCGTAGTGGTACACGGGCAATACGATGGCGACGACCAATCCGGCCAGGGCCAGCCACTGCAGCCTTTTGTCCAGGTGGTCCGGTTCGAGGTGTACTTCGGGACGCGTCATGTTGTATGATACGTCATTCCTTGCCAAAAGGTTACCCATCGGGCTACCAGAACCTGTTAACACTATTTAACCGCAACGATTGCGGGGGCGCTGAGGTTGTGAAACGCTTGCCATTCACGTTCACTGAAACATAGGCACTTGGGCCCTGAACGACTCCGCTCCGCTACGCGTGCAGGGCAAGCACGTCTACACCACATGAACCCTGAACGACTTCGCTGCGCTACGCGTACAGGGCAAGCACCTGAACACCTGAACACCTGAACAC
>JAWWBX010000205.1:0-7977 GCA_033720735.1 Saprospiraceae bacterium | reverse complement strand
CTTGGATGTCTGCCGCTGTACATCGATCCCCACTCTGTGGCGATCCGAGACAATGACAGCTGCCATGCCGTAGGAGTGGCTGATCGACAACTCGATGGCATCACCAGGGATCACCGGCTTGCCATGGTCGTCCTTGGTGCAGCGGCGCGCACGCTCTCTGCCGATCATGCGCGCGAGCAGGTACCGCGAGGCACACCATTCGAGCGCACGGCGGGGATGCATACTCCTGACGAGCGCCAGGTCGTCTGCAGTCAGATCCAGCCGATCCAGGAAGTAGTCCTGGTCTTCCTCGGCTGACCAAACCGCTACGCGGGTACTGGTGCCCCAACGTTCACTGAAAATGAGTGGCATGCGTGCTCTGGGTTTGCGGCGCAAGATAGGGCGATTGCCAAAGTCGGGCTGCGGCTGAATGCTGATTTGGCAGTCCGGCACCGGATAACCATTTTTGCGTCAATCATGTGCCATGATCCTGACTGACCAGCAAATACTCGCGGCGATCGACAAGGGGGAGATCGTGATCTCGCCGTTCCGGCGTGAGGCCCTGGGAACCAATTCGTACGACGTGCATCTGGGGCCTTACATGGCCGTATACCGCGACGAAGAGCTCGACGCCCGCCGCCACAACGAAGTGGAGCATTTTACCATCGGAGAGGAGGGCTACCTCCTGCAGCCGGGCGAACTGTACCTGGGCGTGACGGAGGAGTATACGGAGACACACAATTACGTACCGTTCCTGGAAGGGAAATCCAGTGTTGGCCGGCTGGGGATCGACATCCACGCGACGGCGGGCAAAGGAGATGTCGGATTCTGCAACAACTGGACTCTGGAGATCTCTTGTGTCAAACCGGTGCGCATCTATCCGCACATGCCGATCGGCCAGCTGATCTACTTTACCATCGATGGTACGATCGACAAGCTGTACAACACCAAGCCCGGCGCAAAGTACAATGCACGCACGAGCCGGCCGGTGGAATCCATGATGTGGAAGAACAAATTCTAGGCGTCCTCGCGGTCGACCATTTCCTGCCAGGCGACGACGCCACCGGTCAGGTTGCGCGCGTGGGCAAACCCGTTGGCCTTTAGAAACGCGGCCGCCATACCACTGCGGTTTCCAGTGCGGCAGTACAGGACCATCTCGGATTCTTTCTCGCTTTCCAACTCTGACATCCAGGACTGGATCTCGCCAAGCGGCAGATTCTTGCCACCCAAATTGAACTCTTCATGTTCGTAAGGCTCGCGCACATCAATGAGCTTCACCGCATCCCCCTGGTTTTGGCGTTTGCGCAATTCTTGAACTGTGATGTCTTCCATGACCGAGTGATTATTGACAGTGAATAGGACGATTTTTTGATAAGCTCAACCGGATCTCCTGACCCATCAGCATGGTGCCTTCGGCCGGATCAGGGACCTGACCGCTTACCCAGGCAGAATCGACTGCTTCGGTGAGGCCATCGGTGATCACCTCGCCGAGCACGAGTCCCGAATTGGAGATCAGGAAGCGGGCTTCGGCATAGGTCTTGCAGATCAGATCGGGAATTTCCAGGCGGCCACCCGATCGGTCCGATACAATGAATTCAAGCGTTGCGCCTTTTTCGATCATCGCACTGTTGTCCCGGCCGCGGCGGTCGATCAGTGTATCGCCCTGGTAAATGACAGCCAGGATATGATCGGGCTCGCCTGGGTCATAACGTTTGCCCACCACCCGTGACCGGATCTCGAAACTCTGCAGCAGCTCGCGCTGTTTGCGATCGAAGCTCTTGCCATAAAGCACCGGGAGCCGGCTCATCGGGATCTGGTCTGGCGTCGCCTTGGTGATAGTCACATAGACCGTACGGTTTTGTTTGACCTGGGTGCCCGGATCCGGATCCTGGTACAGGATCTCATGCGGCGGACGGCCAACGATATGGATGGAGTCCAGGATCATCATCCGGAAACTCCGGGATTTGGCATCCTCAAGCGCGTCCTCATACCGCTCGCCGATGTAATCGGGGAGGTCGAGGCGCTGATTGTGATGGGTGTAGATCCGCAGCCACAGGAAGGTCAGGCCGATGCAGACGAGAAAGAAGCCCCCGATAAGGGCGGCATGAGTCCAGAAATATCGGCTCTTCAGGAAATCAATGAGGGATCGTGACGCCTTCGCAGAAGGTTTGCGGCTTGTCATGTCAGCGCGTTGTGCAGGGCCGAAAATAAAACAAATCAGCTGGAACAGCTTTTTGGGGTGAGAAGGATAATTTGTGCCCTCTGAATAACTGCATCAGGCGCGTTTCATATTGTCATGAACAGGGAGATTTTACGGCTTGCCATACCGAATATTCTGAGCAATCTTTCGATTCCCCTGTTAAGTACGGTCGACACTGCGCTGATGGGGCGCCTCTCGGAAGTGCATATCGGTGCTGTCGGTATTGCGTCGATGATCTTCAATTTCGTGTACTGGAATTTCGGTTTCCTCCGGATGGGTACCACCGGGATTACCGCGCAGTTCTTTGGCAGGAATGCCCGCCCCGGCATGATCCTGACCCTGACCCGCGCCGCCCTCATCGCACTCCTGCTGGGGTTGATCTTGCTTGCCGTGCAGTGGCCGCTGCGCGAAGCCGCCAGCTACCTGTTGCAAGTCGACGAGAGCACTTACCCGCATGTTGCCACGTACTTCAATATCCGGATCTGGGCGGCCCCGGCCACCCTCTTGCTCTACGCAGTGATGGGTTGGTTTTTCGGCATGCAGAATGCCGTATATCCCCTCATCCTGACGGTCGCGATCAATGCACTCAACATGGTGATCAGCTATGTGCTGGTCTTCAACTACCACCTGGAAATTGCCGGGGTTGCGTGGGGTACGGTGATTGCCCAGTATTTTGGCCTCCTGCTGGCCGTCGTTCTGTGGCTGATCAAATACCGCGGATTTGCAGCCGACCTGCAGCGCCGCGCCGTTCTGCGCTGGACCGCGCTCAGGCGCTTCCTGGAGATCAATCGCGACATCTTTATCCGCACCCTTTTCCTGACGTTTGCATTTGGTTTCTTCTACAGCCAGTCCTCCGGTTTCGGTGAGCAGATCCTTGCCGTCAACGTCATTCTGCTGCAGTTTGTCAACTGGCTGTCTTACGGGATCGACGGGTTTGCTTTTGCCACTGAAAGCATCATTGGCAAGTACTTTGGTGCCGGGCGCCGCGACAAACTGGCGATCGCCATCCGCTACAATTTTCTGTGGGCGCTGGGGATGTCTGCCCTGGTAGCGCTGCTGTACATTCTGTTTGGAGAACCCTTGCTGCGCATCTTTACAGACCAACCGGACGTGATTGCCAATGCGCGGCCGTATTTGTTCTGGATGAGCGTTTTCCCGCTGATCGCTTTCGCCTGTTATATCTGGGATGGCGTGTACGTTGGGCTCACGGCTTCGAAGGCGATGCGCAACAGCATGGCACTTGCACTCCTTGTTTTCCTGCTGATCTACTACCCCTTGCGACAGACCTGGGGCAACCACGGATTGTGGATGAGTTTCATCATCTTTCTCGCCGCGCGAGGGGTGTTGCAATGGATCTGGTTTAGACGCTATGGATTTGATCTGAGTTAGCTTATATGCCTGTTTAACATGGCATTATGAGTTATCGTTTATTTTAATATATTTGATTTCCCTTCCCGGAAAACAGCAGCGATCAGCCCTGGTACAGAATTTGAAAAATCACCGGCAATTGAGCCGGAAACGGAGATGTTGCCTTGTGAATTATCTATATTTGCAACCCGGAACACTATTTGATAAAACCCATAGAAATCGAGGACGATTGCCGATAGAGTTTCATCCCATGAAAAGTTGCGTGCCAAGCCTCCGGCTGGTGGCGCTGGTCGCCGCCTTGTCCTTCGGACTGTCTCTGTCCGGACAGGAAGTGCGCTCGCTGGATGGTACCGGCAACAATCCCGCCAACCCGTCCTGGGGGGCGACCTTTACCCGTCTGGCTCTGATCACCGATCCGGCCTTCGCTGATGACATGGCCCTGCCCGCCGGTGCCGATCGACCCAACCCGCGCTATATCAGCAACAGCATCTTTGCGCAATCTGGAGAGATCAATGATCAATTGAATCTGAGCGACTACGTGTGGGTCTTTGGCCAGTTTGTCGATCACGACATCACACTGGTGGACAACGATGTGACCGAGCCTCTGCTGATCGAAGTGCCGGCCGGAGACCCTGTGATGGACCCGTTCAATACCGGGCAGGTGGTCATCCCCATGTTCAGGTCGGAGTACGATCCAACCACCGGGACGGCACCCGGCAATCCACGCCGACATATCAACTCGATCACCGCGTTTATCGACGCTTCGGCCATCTACGGGTCTGACGCCAACCGCGCCATGTGGCTGCGTGCATTTGAAGGTGGGAAACTGCGCATGTCAGAGGGAGGTCTGCTTCCCTTCAACACATTGACCGGAGAGTTTAACGATCCGCGTGATCCGGCAGCTCCCTTCATGGCGGATGATGTGGGATCCGGCGGCAAACTGTTCGTAGCAGGCGATCTGCGCGCTAATGAGAATCTGCTGCTGCTTGCATTCCACACGATCTTCGTCCGGGAGCACAATCGGATCTGTGACGAGCTCGCATTGAAACATCCCGAGTGGGATGACGAACGACTGTATCAGCATGCGCGTCGGCTGGTGACCGGCCATTTGCAATCCATTGTCTACGACGAGTGGCTGCCTGCCATGGGTGTGACACTGCCGCCCTACACGGGATATCGCCAGACGATAGATCCCTCCATTTCGAATGTGTTTTCTGCCGCTGCCTTCCGGCTTGGTCATACCCTGCTGAGTGGAGAGATCATCCGGATGGGCAACGATGGTGACGAGATCAGTCAAGGCAACATTGCGCTCCGGGATGCCTTTTTCAACCCCCGCGAGATCCTGCTGGCGGGCGGCATTGACCCTTACTTCAAGGGGATGGGCACCCAGATCCAGCAGGATCTTGACTGCAAGGTGATCGACGACGTGCGTAATTTCCTGTTTGGCCCGCCCGGCGCGGGAGGGCTGGATCTGGCCGCCATCAATATCATGCGTGGCCGCGAGCGCGGTCTGGCAGACTTCAATTCCATCCGTGCACAGCTGGGTCTGGAGCCCTACGCCTCCTTTGCCGACCTCTGTGCCAATCCGGACCTTCAGTTGGATCTGCAAACAGTCTATGGCGATGTGAACAACGTGGATGCCTGGGTGGGCATGCTCGCTGAAGAACATATGCCCGGCACCTTGTTTGGCGAGACCATCATGGCGATCATGGAGGATCAGTTCCTGCGCCTGCGCGATGGTGACCGATTCTTTTATCTGAATGATCCGGGCTTGTCACTCGAAGAGACCGCTGAAATTCAGGAGACCAGGTTTTCGGATATCATCCGGCGCAATACCAACATCACCCTGATGCAGGACAACGTGTTTTTTGCGATGGATCATGACGACATCCCGTTTGCCAACGTCAGCGTGGTGCGCCGCCACCTCGACATGGCCCTGTTCCCCAATCCGGTGACCGACAAAGCGAAATTCAAGGCCTACGCCACCGCAGAAGGCGATGCCACGCTGACCATCAGCGACCTGCACGGTCGGGCCCTGATCACCCAGGCGGTCCACCTGGCGCACGGCGAGAACACCTGGACGGTGAGAGGCACTGACCGGTTGACCCCGGGTGTCTACTTTGCCACCCTGCGCCTGGAGGCAGCAGATCACACGATCAAGTTGATCAAAGGCTAACCCCTTCGTGCCGCCCACGGACGCAAAGTAAAATTTGTGCTATCTTTTTGCGCCTAATCAAAACCGCTGCATTCCGGCACGATGAAAAGGCTGTGTGTCACCATTGCCGACGATCACCAACTCTATACCGAAGCACTGAGCAACCTGCTCAGCCAGTCGGCAGATCCCGCCATGCGCGTGATCTCTGTGGTACACACCGGAGCTGATCTGCTCGAAACACTGGAACAGACCACCCCCGATCTCTTGTTCCTGGACCTGAACATGCCGGACGGCGATGGGCTTTCCGTGCTGCCGGTGATCAGGAAACGCTATCCCGGCATGCGCATTATCGTGCTCACGATGTATGATAGTGCCAAGTTTATCAAGGAGGTGTTCCGGTTGAAGGGCGACTGCTACTTCCTCAAGACCAATGGGTTTACCGAGTTGCTCCATGCCGTCCGCACCGTCATGAAAGGAGAAACGTACCTGAGTGATGGACTCAAGGTGTTTCCGAAAGACCTCGGCACCAACGGTGACAGTCGCTACGAAGACGACTTCCAGTTGCGTCACAACCTGACCAAACGCGAACTCGAAATACTGCAACTGATCTCACAGGCCAAGAGCAACAAGGAGATTGCAGACGACCTGTTTATCAGCGACCAGACAGTCGGCGTGCATCGAAAAAATATCATGCGAAAGCTCAGTGTGAGCAGTACAGCAGGCCTCATCAAATTTGCCATGGACCACGATCTGTGGTGATGAAATCCCCCCGGAGGCGCGTTGTTTATATCGACATTTAAAATATATTTGTAAACGTGATATAACGTCTACACCAAATCCTGTGAACTTCACCCCATGAGAAACAATGACACGATGAGAACCCGCTTGTTTGGCCTGCTTGTGTGTGCCCTGTTCTTCCTGAACGAAAGCCAGGCACAGTACAATTGTTATAATGATTATCAGCCGCCCATCGCAATTTGTGACGCACATACCGTGGTGTCCCTGGGTGCTGATGGCAAAGCAACGCTCTATGCCAGCACGCTCGACGATGGCAGTTACGACAATTGCGGTATCTCCGAGTTTAAGGTGGCCAGGATGTGGCCGGGATCGTGCCCCTACGGGGTCGTAGACGATACACAGTTCCGGGCATTCACACAATTCTGTTGTGCCGATATCGGATACCCGATCATGGTGATCATGCGCGTGTTCGACTATGCCGGCAACTACAACGACTGTATGGTGGAGGTCACCGTGCAGGATAAATTGCCGCCTACGATCCATTGCCCGTACAGCGTGACCATCAGCTGTGACTATTGGTTCAACTACAATGATCTTTATAATCCCAACAGCACCACGTTTGGCTCGGTCGATGTTTACGACAACTGCGGCCTCGAGCAGGTCTACGTCACGGTGATCGACAACACCACCTGTGGACTGGGGCTCATCAAGCGCAAGTTTACCGCAGTCGACTGGGGTGGTACCACTTCGACTTGTATTCAACATGTCTACATTAACGATCCTGACCCCTTCGGCCCGTACGACATCGTCTGGCCCTGGGACTATACGGCCAGCGGATGCGACTATGTCAATACGCATCCCGATGCCTTGCCATCCGGGTATGACCGGCCTACCTGGGGAGACAACAACTGCAGCCTGATCGGTGCTGCCTACGAAGATCTGGTGTTCAATTTTGTGGATGGTGTATGCAAAAAGATCCTGCGTACATGGACCGTCATCGACTGGTGCCAGTTTGATCCCTACAATCCTTATTACGGTGGGATCTGGACGCACGTGCAGATCATCAAGCTGAGCGATCATGATGCCCCGCAATTTGAAGACTGCACCGACCAGTATGTCGAAGGTGTGGAAAGCACCTGTGCCGGTCGTCTGATCCATGATCCTGTTGTCTGGGATCAGTGCACCCCGTATGAGGAACTGGAGTTCGAGTATAAAGTCGATATCTACGCCAACGGATCGCACGATATCGTGCGCACAGGACGCCCTGTCATTGATGAGGTGCTGCCGCTCGGCACCCACAAGGTGCTTTGGTTTGTGGATGACGGCTGTGGCAATCTGGCCACCTGTTCGTACTACGTGACGGTCGTCGACGCCAAGCCACCGACCCCGGTTTGCTATGCACAGCTCAGCACCGTGGTCATGCCGCAGGGCGGGATGATCACCCTGTGGGCGCGGGATTACGACGCATCAAGCTTTGACAACTGTACTCCGGCGCACAACCTGAAGTTCTCCTTCACCCCGGATTACACGCAGGGCT
>JAWWBX010000204.1:0-8000 GCA_033720735.1 Saprospiraceae bacterium | reverse complement strand
GTAAAACACAGGAGATACCAGACCTGCTCCTGAACTCAGCAAATGTCAGATCACCACATTCGCCACCAGGCGTTGCACATTCGGATGATCACTGCCGCCCTCGGGTTCAATGGTCACGTTGAGGCTTTCGGCATTCTCAAGAAATGTGATGCCCACCAATGGCTCATCGGTATCCGGGATCACACCGACACTGATCATCTCCCCGTCTACGTCGGCCCACATCTGATAACATTGCCGGTCGGGCAGGTCCGGCAAATTGCGTACGTGCAGATAGGATTGCCGCTGGTGCGCGTTCCAGTAGGCCACGGCCTCGAAACCAGGAGCTTGCTGGTTGCCGCGCAAGACGAACCGCTCTGTTTCAGGATTGTTGATCACATCGATCTGATCCTGCAGCGAGGCAAACTGTACCGCCTGACCTTGTGCATCGGTCTGCAGGTCTTCGATCTGCGCCACCAGCGATGCCACCTCACGCTGCAACTCGCCTGCGCGATTGCTCTGCATCAGTGCGACCCCCGCCATCACCAGCGCGACGATACTGGCGGCAATTGCCATCCAGTTTGTCCGACGCCGTACCGGGGTGATCTGCGCTGCAGGTTCTTCAGCAATGATCTCGTTGAGGACACGCTGACGCAAACCCTCCGGCGCCGGCATGGCCAACCCTTCGGCCAGGTGTGCGATGCTGTCCTGTAATTTGTCGTAGGCGGCACGCACTTCAGCATGATCATGGATCATCTGCTCTACATGCCGGCTCTGTTCTGCATTGGTTAGGCCGAGCAGGTACTCCTCCAGCAAACTGGACTCGAGAAACCCTTTGATATCGCTACTCAGCATAATAAAATCACGATCAGAGTGATAATTAAAATTAATGTCCCGTCACCGAACACCTTGCGCAATTCGCGCAATCCGATCTTCAGGCGGGTCTTCACGGTGCCCAGCGGAATACCCAGTGCATCGCTTGTCTCTTGTTGGGTCATGCCTTTGAAGAACAAAAGCGACAGTACGGATTTGTACTTGTCTTCGAGCTTCTCAAGGTGTGCCGCTACATCCATGTGCTCCGGCACGATATCCCGATGACCCAAATGTGATACGTCCTCAGCATCGATTTGGATCTCCCGGCTATCCCGTTTTTGCCGTGAACGCACCTTATCGATGGCCGTATTGCGCACCACACTGAACATCCACGTAAAGAGTCGCGCTTTCGTCGGATCGAAGTCGGCTGCCTTCTTCCACACCTTGATCAGGCTTTCCTGGACGACATCCTGGGCAGAGGCGTCATCCTGCATGATACGATATGCAACACCATACAGTCTGTCGGCATACTGATCATAGACCAACTCCATAAAGCGCTGATCGCGCTTGCGCATGAGTTCAAGGATATGGTCTTCGGAAGGCAGGCTCATGCAAGCGTCTGGACGTTTTAACAAAATTTTAAGGATTCGTCGAAATCCGAGCAATCCATTGAGCTCGTAACAGGGGCGACAACTGATTAGAAAAACCTAAACACAACTTATCATGAAAATCAGAACCTTTTTCTTCGCGCTGCTGACTTTTGCTTTCGCAGCACAGGTGAGCGCCCAGTGCTCGAGTAGCGCCAAAGCTACGAACGTAGCATTGTACGAGCAAGCCGACATCGTTGGAATCGCCGCCAGTGTAGATGATTTCTCCACGCTTGTGACCGCTGTCAAGGCAGCCGGCCTGGTCGAAACACTGCAGAGTGAGGGACCTTTCACAGTCTTCGCACCCACAAATGACGCGTTTGCGAAACTCCCCGCAGGGACTGTGGAAACACTTGTGAAGCCGGAGAACAAAGCCAAGCTCACCAACATCCTCACGTACCACGTGATCGCCGGTGAATTTATGGCAGAAGATGTCATCAGCGCGATCAAGAAAGCGCCGTATGGCACCTTCAAGATCGAGACCGTCAGTGGCGGTATGTTGAAGGCCATGATCAAGGACGGAAATGTGGTCCTGAAAGATGAGAATGGCAACATGTCAACGATCATCAAGACCGATGTAGATGCATCGAATGGTGTGATCCACGTGATCGACACCGTGGTCTTACCCAAGTAATGAGCAATTTGGTTAGGGTAGGGGCTGCCAGCCGCAAGGTTGGCGGCCCTTTTTATTTGGCCTGAGGTAATACCCGCTGCACGGCTGGGAGCGCTGCTGACACTAACGGGCCTGGTCGTCATTTCGCATTCAGCATCTCCTGTGCACCCAGCCTTGGCCTTCCAGAGTCGACTGTTTGACTTGGTATTCCGGAATGGTACGGCTTCATTATCTTGAAGCATGGCAAAACATCTGGTAGGAATCTTTGGGGGCGCCGTCTCCGGGGCCGAGGCCGCATTTCAATGCGCGGAAAAAGGGATCACCACGGTCGTTTTCGATCAAAACGCCCTGCCTTACGGCAAGATCGAGGACGGACTGCCCAAGTGGCATGTCAAACTGCGGGACAAGGAAGAAGGCAGGATCAACGAGAAATTGTCGCATCCCCTGGTACACTTTGTGCCGAACACCGGACTTGGTCGTGACCTTGACTTTGAGGAGGTGGCCCGCGAATGGGGATTTAGCGCCGTAATCCTTGCGATCGGTGCCTGGCGCGACCGCCCTCTTCCGGTATCAGGTGCTGAGGCCTATGTAGGGAAGGGATTGTACTACCAAAACCCGTTTATCCACTGGTACAATCACTGTCACGAGCCGGAGTATGACGGCCCGCAATACCCCATTGCCGACGGGGTCGGGATCATCGGCGGCGGGCTCGCCTCGCTGGATGTCGCCAAGGTGCTGATGTTTGAAACGGTGATGGCCGCGCTAAAAGAGCGGGGCTTCGAGACTGACCTCTTCAAGCTGGATCGCAGCATTGCCCGGGTTCTGGAAGAGTTGGGGGTCACCCTCGACGACCTGGGGATCAAAGGATGCACGCTGTATTATCGCCGCAGAGCCAAAGACATGCCGCTCTCTCCCATGGTGGCCGACACCCCCGAGAAAGTCGCCAAACTGGAGGCAGTCCGGGAAAAGATCCTCAACAACTACCAGTCGAAATACCTCTTCAATGTCGCCACGCAGCATGTACCGTGCGACCTGATCGTCGAAGATGGTCACCTGCGCGGCCTCGTCTTCCAGGAGACCGAGATCGTCGACGGGCGGGCTCGGGCCATTCCCGGAACGGAAGAGGAGGTGTTTGCCCCCTATTTCGTTTCGTCGATCGGCAGTATCCCCGAAATGATCCCGGGCATTCCCGCCAGGGGATCCGTCTATGACGTGGCAGATCCCGAAGTGTGCCGTCTCGCGGGTTACGAACACGTATTTGCCGTGGGCAATGCCGTCACCGGGCGGGGCAACATCAACGAATCACTCAAGCACGGCCGGGAGGTGACACAACAGATCCTCGAGCGCTATCTGGATGACCCGATGGGTACGGCTGTTGAGGTTTCTGTTGCCGATCAAAAGGAGCAGGTCGCCAGGGCCATCGATGGCATCCTGCCGGCCGTCAAACCGGTGAGCGATGACACCTTCAACGAGCTGATGACGCGCGTCAAAGCGATGCAGGAAAAGCACGGATACAACGGGGATTTCATGGCCTGGGTACAGCAACACCTGCCGACCAGATTGGAGGATTTGCTGGGAGGACATTAGAGTGAAAAACGAAAAGTGAAAAGTGAAAAGTGAAAAGTGAAAATGCATGGATTGATTGTAACCTAAAACCACATAGACATGAATGGCCCACTTCAAACCAAAAGCTATCGCTTCGCGCTGGACATCGTCAGTCTATCCCGCGAATTGATGGATCGCAAGGAATTCATCCTGAGCAGGCAAATACTCAAAAGTGGTACTGCCGTCGGAGCACTCATCAGAGAGGCTGAGTTTGCTGAATCACGCAAGGACTTCGCATCTAAAATGAGTATCAGCCTCAAGGAGGCCAATGAAAGCAGATACTGGCTGGACCTGCTTTTTGATTCCGGGTTTATCCCAAAGTCACAGCACCTGGAGTTGCGGGAACTTTGCACAGAATTGATTCGCATGTTGGTTAAGACTGTCAAGTCTGCCAGGTTGCCCTGACTTTTCACTTTTCACTTTTCACTTTTCACTTTTCACTGACGGGTTGCTCAAAAAGCCCTGCCAACTACTCAAGTACCAGCGCATGACATGGTATCCCCCGGCATCTTGTGGTCGAATTCAGATTTGATCACTAAAACTTATAACCAAATGAAACCTCAAGTTTTGAAATCCGCTGCCTGCGCCTTGATCCTCGGGGTCCTGGCCATGTGGCAGACCGCTTCTGCACAGCAGAAGATCGACATTGTGTTTGTCGATCACCTCACAGCCGGCCTGATCGAACAGGACGTCTTCGTGGAGAAAGAGCCGGGGTCCGGCCTGATCTACCGCGTATTGCCTGGCGAACAGGACAAATACCTGGATGCGCCAGTGTACAAGAGTACCATCCCGCACAAGCACGACCCGTTCAACGCCGTCAACGCGGGGCCTTGTGCCAAGGGAGAACCCCTGGGGATGACCCTGCGCGAATGGCTCGGCGGACGCGGCACAGCCACCTATGTCTGTGACGATGGCTGGGGCAAATTCGAAGCCGAATTTACCGGCCTGGTACCGAACGCGACGTACACCATGTGGCACTTCTTCATGGCGAAGAACTCAACCACGCCCTTTACCGGCACCCTGGATCTTCCGATCGGCAATCGCGACGGATCGCAGTCTGTCTTCCGGACCGATGCCAGGGGCAATGCCACGATGAAGATCACCTTCGACCAGTGTCTGCAGCTGGGTGATACGCAACTCGCGAGTGGTGTCGCGATCGCCTACCACAGCGATGGCAAGACATACGGCGTGCTGCCCGGTGACTTCGGCACGGTGACACATGTGCAGCTGTTTGCGCTGCTGCCTGATGTAGAGGCGCCCAAGCGCGTCGGAGACGACTAACCATGCCAGACTGCCTCGGTAGAACTCCCGGCCTGATCGGTGCCGGGAGTTCATCCGGCATTTCCTCAAACCATCCAATGCTTAAATCATGAAAACGGCATTTTGCATACTGGGGCTTTTGTCACTGGCCTACGTAGCCGAGCCCGCGCTCGATGCGGCATTGCGCCAGGTCATCAACCATCACCAGATCACCCCGATGGTCAAGCCAGCGGTCGACAGTAACAAGGCCGTACTGGGACAAAAGCTGTTCTTCGACAAGATCCTCAGCGGCAACAAGGACATCTCGTGCGCAACCTGTCACCACCCGGCCTTCGGCAGCTCCGACGAGCTGGTCCTGCCCATCGGTGTCGGTGGCACCGGTCTGGGACCACAACGCCAGATCGGCTATGGCCGGGAGCACATTCCGCGCAATTCACCCGAAGTGTTCAACCGCGGTGCTGCCGAGTGGCATACCATGTTCTGGGACAGCAGGGTATCAGGAACCGTCGACAGTGGTTTTGATACACCCGCCAATGAAAAACTCCCTACGGGCTTTGACAACATCCTTGCCGTGCAGGCGATGTTCCCGGTCACTTCACGCGACGAGATGCGCGGAGAGATCGGCGATACGGATGTCTTCGGACAGGAAAATGAGCTCGCGCTGATCAGTCCGGCCGCACCGCAATCGATCTGGCTGGCATTGATGGACCGGTTGCTCGCGATCCCGGAATATGTCGACTTGTTTCGCGCAGCATACCCCGACGTGCCCGTTGATGAGCTCGGATTTCAGCACGCCGCCAATGCGATTGCCGCGTTTGAGATCGACGCGTTTACGTTTCTCGACAGCCCGTGGGACAACTACCTGCGCGGTGATGATACCGCCCTCACAGAACAACAAAAGCGAGGAGCCGTACTCTTTTTCGGCAAAGCCAACTGCGCCAGTTGTCACAGCGGCAACCTGATGACCGATCAGGAGCATCACAACATCGGCATCCCGCAGTTCGGGCCGGGTAAAGATGATGCGGCACCTCTGGACGTAGGCAGGTATGCGGAGACCGGCGCCGACACGGACAAGTTTGCGTTCCGCACACCGCCTCTGCGCAATGTGGCCGTGACTGCTCCGTACATGCACAACGGGGCGTATGAAGACCTGCGTGATGCCGTGGTCCATCACCTGGACCCGGTTGCCGCGTTGCAGGCATATCGTGCCGAGCAGATCCCGGAGGCACTGCGTCCGTTCTATCACAATGAAAAGCAGGTGGTCGAGAAGGTGCTCGCGTCGCTTGATCCACAACTCAGGAACCCGACGGCGCTGACGGAGGCTGAGATCGATGACCTGGTGGCGTTCCTCTCGGCTCTGACCGACAACAGCATTTACCGGGTAGCGGAATCACTGATCGACAGCGTGCCCAGTGGACTTCCCGTAGACCAACAATAACCGGAAGGGTGCAGGTAAAAGGCCTGCCCCTTTCTTGCTAACTTCATTGCCTTGTATTGAAGGATGTACCAGTGACCGCCCGATTCCAAACTAGCCTGATAATGCTCTTGCTTGTCCTGTCCGGGTGGAAGGTCTTCGCACAATCACTGGCCATACCAACCTGGGACCGGCCGGATATCCGGCTCGACCAGTCATCGGGGCTCACCGATCTGTACGTCAAGGATTATCTGCAGGATCAATATGGCTTTGTCTGGATTGCCGCCCATCAGGCAGTACAGCGTTTCGACGGCATGTCGGTCAGACCTTTATTCCTGGGCAATGATGATGCCGACATGCTGTTTGTCGGACTCGAAGAAGATCGCAAGCGCCATCATTTGTGGGTTGCCAGCCTGCAGGCGCTGTATCAGGTCGACTTGTCAACCATGCAGGTTTTACAGAAGCTGAACTCCGACAGCCACGCGCAATGGCAGGGCGGTCATGTGCTCAGTGTTTATCTGGACGACAGCGACCGCTTGTGGATCGGCAAGAATGAAGGCTTCAGCATGATCGACCTGAACTCCGGCGAGCTGCAATCCGGGACGTTTCATTTCCCCGGGTTGTCCACCTCTTCGTTACAATTTGCTCGGCAGGTCTATGCCATGATCCAGGATCCCCATGATCCCGACGTGCTCTGGTTTGGCACTGCGGCAGGGTTGGTCAAGTACAACCACCGGCAAGATTCAGCCACCCGCTTCTCCAATCAAACATTTGGATGTACCCGCACCGCTACGATCCACCATGTGTTTTACTGCCCGCAGACCAACACGATCGTGCACAGCAATGACACCCAGACCGGAAAGCCGGTCACATGCAATTTCCTGGTGTTTGACCTGACGACCGAGTCCTACGTGGCTTCGGTTTCCCTGCAGCCCGAATGGAAATCACGTGGCATCTACGCTGCTGATCGAGACCGTCTCTGGTTGTCGACCGACCAGGGTACCGCGGTATATCATGTCGCTGACGACCGCGTGGAGGAGATCCTCACTTCGCCAGAGCAGGAATTTCCCGCGCGGGTGGATTATGTTGATGCAAACGGCAAGATCTGGTCAACCGGAACCCGGGCCATTCATATCTATGATGGCAAGCCACCGGCAGTACAACACTACTACTACAACACCGACCGGCCCAAGGGATACCACGTATGCTCGGACCTGCTGGTCGACGGTCAATCCGTGTATATGTCGGTGTACGGAGGCGACGGGCTGTATGTGCTGGATCTTCCGACAGGCACCTGGCGGGTGCTCACCCCGCCGGACCACCAGGATCAACCGGCCACCGCATTCATGGGGACGGGGCTGGAACGTGCACTGGATGGTTCCATCATCGCTCTCAGCAATCAGGGCATTTACCGGGTCAACTCCGGTGCCGATGCACTTGTGCCGCTGACCAATTTGCCCGGCTATGGTGAGGGAATCATTGATCGCAACGGCATCCTGTGGACGTACCAGAGCAACGCGCTGGTTCGGAATCACCTCGTACAGGGAGTGCTGGAATCGTTCCCTGCCGAAACATCCGACTGTGTCAACCGTCGTCGTGCTTTCCGTCCGCGCACCGACCATATGGGGAATTTGTGGTTCCTCGGTATTTGCGAAGGCTTTATCTACTATCC
>JAWWBX010000203.1:0-8029 GCA_033720735.1 Saprospiraceae bacterium | reverse complement strand
TGCAACATGTTGCCCGCGAAGTCCGTCATTTGCGACGCGCTGATCTCCACCAGCTCCTTTCCTGTGCGCTCCAGTGAATCGGTGAGCTGCTGGCGCTCCCCTGCGTCCGGTATACTCTCCATGCACACGACGGCATAGGTCTCTGCAAGTGACATCATGACGTTGGTGTGGTAAACGGGCTGGCCGGCACTGATGGCCGTAAATACAATTTTGTCGAAACCCCGCAGTACGCAAAACTTGTCAAGCAGTCGGATATCGGTGCGCACGCTGAGCCCGGCATACACGATCTTGTGCTGCCTGTCCAGCACCATGCTGCCGGTGCCCTCGAGAAACTGACCGTGCTCCTCGTACTGTTCAAACGCATACCGCCGCCGTACTTCGTACCGCGATTGCAGGAACTGCAGAATGTCTTCTCGTCGCTCGAGGCGTCGGTTGGGGCTGGCCATGGGATAGGTGATCACCACACCATCTTCATGCGTGGTCAGCCAGTTGTTGGGAAAGACCGCATCCGTTTTGACCGGACGCCTGGTATCTTCCACCACATCCACATGGATCCCGTGGCGTTTGAGCTTGTCGACAAAGACGTCAAACTCCTTGCGCGCCCGGCGCTTGATCACATCGCGCGGTATCCGGGTGTCATTTTCCTGAAAGACGTTGTTTTCCGCTGTCTCTTCATTAAACCCGAACTGAGCCGGACGGATCATCAGCAGGCGGTCTGTCAGTTGCTTCATATCAAAGTATCGTTCACGTTGTGGCCGGCCGCCTGGGCCTTGAGTTGCCGGGCCAGGTCCGGCCCCAGGTACCTGTCGATGACGAAATGGGCAGCGTAGATCACCGGAGTAAGCAATACAGCCATCACAAATTTATAGATATAGTTGACCGTTCCGATCGCCAGCACCAGCCCCAGATCCCAGTCGGCGCCGATATAAAAGGCGATGGTCAATACGATGTAACTGTCAATAAACTGGGAGATCAAGGTCGATCCAGTGGCGCGCAACCAGACTTTGCGCTCTCCAGTGACCCGTTTGATCCGGTGGAACACGAACACATCGACAAACTGGCCGACCAGAAAGGCCACCAGCGACCCCACGATGATCCAGAGTCCCTGGCTGAAGACCAGGCGGAAAGCAGTGTTGTAGTTGCCGACCTCCTGCCTGAGTGCCTCCGTTTCTGCCGGGGTCATGGAGGGGAGCAGGTGGCTGGTCGGCCAGAAATCTGCGGGGACCAGCCTGATGCCGGCAAAAAACATCACAAACGCGTAACAGATCAGCCCAACTGCCAAAAAAGACAGCAGGCGGACCCCGCGTCGTCCAAAGTACTCGTTGATCACATCCGTCATGACGAACACGACCGGCCAGAGCAGGACACCTGCGGTCAGGTTGAACCCCAGGCCGGTCTGTCCAAACAGATTGATGCTGGCCGGCGCCCACCCGAATGTACGCTCCAGTGAGAAGATCTTGACACCAATAAACTCTGCTATGAGTGCGTTGGCAACAAAGAATCCGCCGAGGATGATAAACAGACGTGTCGACTTGGAGATCACCACGCAAGTGTAAAACATTCGACATCACTATCAAAACAAATACGCCGTGATGAGGTGGCTTCACATCAGCCGCGATACCTTGGCGTCCGGAATGATCAAGCACGCTGGCATTTTGAGCATGGCCGGAGCAATGATGCTGTCTTCAGGGACCTTCGGACAGTCTGAGATGACGCGTCACCTGCGCTCCCAGATCGACAAGATCATTCGCTTCGACACCGAGATCGACCTGCGGGAGATTCCCGGTTTTATCATCGGCATTGTGGATGGTGACAGTACTTACGTGCTGCCCTACGGTATACGCCAGCGATCCGGTGATCAACCGCTGACACCTCAGGACCGGTTCGAGATCGGCGGCCTGACCAAAGTGTTTTCCGCCATGCTGATGGTCGAACTGGATGCTGCCGCGATCCTGCCCCTTGACACGCCCGTTCTTGATCTGCTCGCACCACAATGGCATACCCCATCGCTCACTGGCATTACCGTGAGATCCCTCCTCAATCATACGTCAGGCCTGCCCAAGTATCCTCCGATGTTTGGCGATACGCAGGAAGCTGTACAGAATCCTTATGGCCACCTTGATCAGGCGGACCTGCTCGCCAGCCTGAAAGAGGTCCGGAGCGGTGATCACGGCAGATTTCGCTATTCCCACTACAATTACGCACTGCTGGAGCCGATCCTGACCAGGCTGACAGGAAAAGCGTATGGCACCTTGCTCGCACGGTTCGTTCTCTCGCCACTGGCGCTGCACGCGACCTCAATTGATACGGCCGGCCTGGCGCCCGGGCATGATCTTTCTGGCCGGCGGGCACAACCCTGGACGTTTGCGTCCTTCGGACCGTCGGAAGGTCTCAAAAGCAACCTGGCCGACCTGCTGCGCTTCGTGCGGTATTTCCTGACCCTGGAGGAGGGCGCCGGCGTGCTGCAATCCGACCACGATCCGGTGCGGGTCAACAAGCGCCTGTCAATGGGACTTGCATGGTATCTTGTCGACCAGCGCCGCGCACCGCGCGTACACGCGCACTCAGGTCATACCGATGGGCATTACGCATTCGTCGCGATGGTCCGCCAGACAGGCACGGGTGTGGTGGTACTCGCCAATTCGGCTGCCGGCGTCGAGGATCTCGGATTTCTTATTTTACGCATGATCAACCACAATTGGAGACGCAAGTGACATGGGCAAGAAGCAGAACAAGCGGCGCAGCGGATTCTACTCGACGGATCCGGATTTTGACGGATTTAACGTGTTCTCCGAAGAAGACGACGACAGTGCAATGCCGTCCGTGCAATCGCTGCGCGTGAAAATAGAGAAAAAGGGACGCCGCGGGAAAGTCGTCACCATCATACAGGGTTACCGCGGACCCGAGACCAGCCTGCAGGATCTGGCCCGGGAGCTCAAGAACAAGTGCGGGGTCGGAGGATCGGCCAAGGATGGTGAGATCATCCTGCAGGGGATGCTCCGTGACAAGGTGATCGCGATCCTGAGGTCGCTCGGGCATGAAGCCCGGTGATGTGCCAGCATCACTCCAGCATCTTTCTGAATTGGGGGACGGCGAATGGATATTCGCCTCTGTCACATTCGCTTGGGAAACGGCGAATGGATATGCGCCTCTGATACCTGCGCTTTCAGCATCCGCCAGCGCCCCTGCATATCCTTCCTGGATTCGGTCTGCCATCCAGCCACAGTGAAGATGTGCTCGATCTCGTCCTTGCGATACTCATTGAGCTCCACATAGACGGCACCTGCGGGTGTGAGATGAGCCATTGCCCCGGTGGCGATCTTGCGATAAAACACGAGCGGATCGTCACCATCTGGCCAGAGTGCGATGGGAGGTTCGTGTTCCAGCACCGAGGCATCCATCAACGCACGTTCATCTGCCGCGACGTACGGAGGGTTGCTCACCACAATATCATACCTGGTGTCAGCCGGAAACCCCTGCGACAGAATATCTGCATGGCGCCAGGCGACCGTGGCCCCGTGACGCAGCGCATTCCGTCGTGCCACGGCCAAGGCCGGGGCTGAGATGTCGATGGCCGTCAGTTCCAGCCATGGACATGCCAGGGCCAGGGTGACCGCAATACATCCGGATCCGGTACCGATGTCCAGCGCTGATTGGGTCGCGCGCCCAGGCGTCTGCAGATCCGATGCGATCCAGTTGACCAGCTCTTCTGTCTCCGGTCTCGGGATCAGCACATCAGGCGTGACAATAAACGGCCGGCCATAAAACCATGCGACACCTGTGACATACTGTACCGGCACACCCTCCAGGACTGCCGATACTGCAGCATCCAACCATACATTTGGATCACCGGTCTGCTCCTCCAGATGGTCGACGAGGAGTCGCATGATGTTGTCTGCTTCGCGAGAGCCGAAGTGATCGGCAAGGCGCGCTTTGGCGCTTGTCAGCGTTTGTCGATCCATACTGGCACGCTTATTGGCGCTTAAAATTAAGGTTTGAACCTGCACCGGCACCGGTATACGCCTGTCAGGGCAAATCTGCGATACGTTATGATTGAAGAGATCGGCATCATTCACCAGGATTCGTCATCGTTGCACGAAGCTGATCGCGCATTGCTGCAAGCCGCCAGAGATGCGCAGCCGCTGGCGTACGCCCCATACTCCCGCTTCCTGGTTGGTGCCGCCCTGCGGACCGTCCAGGGCCACATGGCCATCGGTGCCAATCAGGAAAACGCCTCCTACTCGTTGTGCATGTGCGGCGAGCGCGTCGCGTTATTTAACAAAGCCGTTCAATATCCTCAGGAGCCGGTAGACACGCTGGCTATCGTTGTGTCAAGCCAGCACGGTCCGGATGTTCCTGCTCCCCCCTGCGGCGCCTGCCTGCAGGTCATCAATGAGTTTGAATACCGCCAGGGCGCACCAATCCGCATTCTACTCAAAGGCGACGGTCCCCTGGTCTATGAGATCTCATCGGTACAGAAGCTTCTGCCGCTCAATTTCGACCGGTCCTTTCTTGATCAGGGCTAGCCATTCAAACCGGAGGTTGAGCTCGAATGCACCTGACCAGGTCATTGCTTACCCAGTGACGTATTGTATCCATGGTGATGTACAAATCCCAGAATTCGTCACAATCTATTGAAAACCAGTCAAGTAGTTACCAGCTTGCCAGGCAAAAACCCGGCTATGCCAAAACCGGTTCAGATAGCCTCCGTGCAGATCAGTCGGCGAGATTGAGAATGTGCTCCAGCAGGCTCACGTCCTCGGGTGTGTCAATCCCGATCGACTCCACCTCCGTTTCCAGCGCGTGGATCGCATGTCCATGATAGAGCCAGTTGAGTTGCTCGAGCAATTCGGCTTCCTCGATCCTGCTCTGATCATAACTGGCAAGCTGCAACAGGACCTCCCGGGTGTAGGCGTACAGGCCGATGTGTTTATAGAACTCCGTGACATCAAGCCATCGATCACGATGATGGTTGCGCACGTGCGGAATCGCACTCCGGCTGAAATACAGAGCCCGGTGATCCCGATCGCAGACAACCTTCGCTACCGACGGATCGGTCAGGTCGTCGATGTTGTCGATGCGCTTGATCATGGTGGCAATGGTGCGCGTAGCACTTGCATCCATAAAGCCGCAGAGGCGATCGATCTCACCCGGATGGATCAACGGCTCATCGCCCTGTACATTCACCACACGGGCCACCTCGGGCATCTGCTCCACTACCTCGGCGCAGCGCATGGTCCCGCTCCGGTGATCCTGGCGGGTCATCATGGCCTCGCCACCGAATTTCTTGACGTGATTGTAGATGCGCACATCATCCGTCGCCACCACCACGCGGTCCAGCGCGGAGGCCCTGGCAACACGTTCGTAAACGCGCTCAATGATCGTCTTGCCCTTTACCTTGATCAGTGGTTTGCCCGGCAGACGGGTCGATCCGAACCGCGCGGGAATGATACCAAGTGTCGTCTTCATGCGTCAGTCTGTACTTCTTTGCAATACCCGGCATCACAGGGGTGACACCCGGACCAAAGATAATAGCTCTTCCGAGTTAATTTGTCTAATCAACAGTAATTTACACATTACATATTTTCTTTATATCATTGCGTATGCGATTGTTCATCTGCTGGATATTGGTATGGCCGATCGTGGCGGTGAGCCAGGTGGATTCGACCGATCTGCCACCAGACAGGCTGTTTGCCTACCTGATCCATGAGGAGCAGCCGTGTATTGGCTATGAGCTGGACGAGGTGCTCTCAGTTGATGAAGTTGCGCGTATGTTCCGAACGACGGCCGGAGCGATCTATCGCGAAAACCGGGTGTTGACCTACCGCCCGCCTCAGCGCGGTGATATCCTGAATGTGCCGGTGCGCATGTCAGAACTGCTGGGCTTGTTTCGCTATAGCGCGGGGCACCGCCCGGTGTATTACACGGTACGGCAGGGAGAAACACTCTTTCGTATTGCCCGCCAGTATTTCGATCTGCCGGTCGATATCCTGATGCAACTCAATCACCTCGACAAACCTGACCTTGCGATTGGCCAGCAGCTGCTCCTGGGCTATGTCGAAGTAACAGTCAAACCCACTGCGGATGAGGTCGTGCCCGTCCCCCGACCCGACACCCTCGAGTACGACCCCTTTGCAAATGAGGAAGTGCTGACCGACCGCGGGGTGGCTTTGTGGAACAAGGAGCATCCCGAGTTTCACCACCTTTTTGCCATGCACCGCAATGCGCGGATCAATTCCATGATCGAGATCACCAATCCGATGTTTGGCACCACGGTGCTGGTCAAGGTCGTTGGCAAGATTCCCCGTACGTTCAGCAACGATATCGCCATTGTGGTGTCTCCGGGCGTGGCACGCCAACTGGGTGCGATCGACAGCCGCTTTTACGTACAACTCCGGTACGTCAAGTGATCTTTTTTGTGATCTTTGCCCCGATTGGCAGGCAGCATGGATTACCGCAGGAATATTCTCGAAACGATCGGCAAGACACCGCTGATCAAGCTCAACAAATGTGTGGAAGAAGTACCAGCACTGGTACTCGCGAAAGTCGAGACGTTCAATCCAGGTCATTCGATCAAAGACCGCATGGCGCTCAAGATGATCGAGGACGCGGTGGAGCGTGGAGACCTGAAACCCGGAGGCACCATCATTGAATGCACTTCCGGCAATACCGGCATGGGACTGGCGATTGCCGCGGCAGTCTTTGGCTACAAGTGCATCTTCACCACCAACGACAAGCAGTCAAAGGAAAAGATCGACATGCTCAAGGCCCACGGCGCTGAGGTCATCGTGTGTCCGACAAACGTGGGGCCGGACGATCCACGCTCCTACTATTCGGTCGCCGAACGCCTGAGCAAGCAGATCCCCAATTCGTACTGGTGCAATCAATACGACAATCTCTCCAATACTGCCGCCCACTATGCTTCGACAGGTCCCGAGATCTGGAAGCAAACGGACGGCAAGGTCTCGCATCTCGTCGTCGGTGTCGGAACAGGCGGGACGGTATCGGGCACCGCCAAATACCTGAAAGAACAGAATCCGGACATCAAGGTCTGGGGGATCGACACTTACGGATCGGTCTTCAAGAAGTACCACGAGACCGGGGAGTTTGATGAAAACGAGATCTACCCCTACATCACCGAAGGCATCGGCGAGGATATCCTGCCCAAGAATGTGGATTTCTCGCTGATCGACCATTTCGAGAAAGTCTCTGACAAGGACGGGGCTGTGGCGGCGCGGCGTCTGGCACGGGAAGAAGGACTGCTCCTGGGCTATTCTGCCGGGAGTGCGCTCGCCGGTCTGCTGCAATTGCGCGACCGGCTCACTTCAGATGACGTGGTGGTTATTATTTTCCATGACCACGGGTCGCGTTACGTGGGCAAGATCTACAACGACGACTGGATGCGGGAGCGCGGATTCCTCGACACGGAACTCACGGTCAAGGATATCATTCGGTCGAAACGATCCCAGAAATTGATGACCGTGCACAAGGATGACAAGCTCCGCGACGTGATATCCATCATGCGGGATGCGGATATCTCGCAGCTGCCGGTGGAAGACAATGATGATCTGATCGGCAGTATTACCGAGACGGCGCTGCTGACTCATTTGCTGGAAGCACCGGAACAGAACGGCGAAACGTCCGTGAGCGAGATCATGGGGGCTCCGTTCCCCACCGTCGAAGAAGATCTGCCCCTGTCCCAACTCAACCGGGTCATCTCGAAAACGACCCCGGCAGTCATCGCCCGGGACAAGACGGGACAGCGCTACATCGTTACACATTACGATATCCTCCAGTTGCTCTGATGAAGTACGTTGCCTCTTTGTTCCTGATCTGCAGCATGAGTGTGACCGCCTGGTCGCAGGATCCCTATTTCACGCAGTTTTATGCTGCGCCCCTGGACCTCAACCCGGCCCTGGCGGGCGCTTACGAGGGATCGTTTCGCCTGTCGGTCAACTATCGCGAGCAATGGAGCGGGTTGCTGGACAATGCGTACCAAACCTATGCCGTATCAGGTGATTTCCGCTTC
>JAWWBX010000202.1:0-8088 GCA_033720735.1 Saprospiraceae bacterium | reverse complement strand
TCTCGACCTTTCGCCAGCCGGTGGACTCGGCGATGCCCCAGGAGTGGTCCTCCCATTCGTCGCCGACCTTGATGCGCGCGTGAATCCACGGGTGTTTTCCAGCCCGAAACGGGCCATGTTTGACTGGTAGTTGGTCAGCAGGTAGTCGTCGATCTCGGAACCATAAACCTTGAGGATCAGCGTATTGGTAGTATCGGCGTGGACATAGTCCCAGGCGTCGATGTATTTCATGTAGTCGGCAAAATGGCTCCGTACAAAGTTGTCAACCCGGTGCGACTCCTGAATATCGCGGATCACCCCGACAAGGATAAATGCGCTTGGGATGATCATCACCAGGCTGCTGATGAAGATGATCCATGATTGCTTTTTGCGGTCTCTGGCATCAATGTGATTGACGGTGGGAAAGTGCAGGAAGCGCACGATCGCGTAGGTGGCCAGGGCGACAAAGAATGAGTTCAGGAAAAAGAGGTAAAACGAACTCAACGCGATACTCATGTTGCCGGTGGCCAGCCCATAACCACTCACACAAAGTGGTGGCATCAGCGCGGTGGCAATGGCCACACCAGGTATCGCGTTTGACTTGTCCTTGCGCGAAGCAGAGATAATCCCGGCGACCCCGCCAAAGACGGCAATGGCCACATCGAGGATCGTGGGCTCGGTTCTTGCGAGGATCTCCGGTGTCACTGTACCCAACGGAGTGATGAGGAAGTACAGGGTGCTCGTGAAGAGTGCGATGCCGATGGCAATCGCAAAGTGACGCAAGGAGATGCCAATGGTGGCATGATCAGATGTCCCGATGCCCAGCCCTACGCCCAGAATGGGGGCCATCAGAGGAGAAATCAGCATGGCGCCGATGATCACTGCCGGGCTGTTGAGGTCCAGCCCCAGGGAGGCGATCATGATCGAGCACATCAGCATCCAGGCATTGGCACCCTGCATTTTGCAGTTGGCCCGGATCTCAAAGACGGTCCCTTCCCGATCGAGGCCAGCTTCCAGGTCGATCAGTTTGCGGAAGAATGTCCTGATGGACTGCGGGAAACCCGGATTTTCCTTTGGTGGCTGCACGTTGCCGGAATTAGGTGTCAATGAATACGCCGTCCTGCATGACGAGTTTGCGGTCGCTCATGTCGGCCAGCTGCTCGTTGTGTGTAACAATGATAAAGGTTTGTCCGAAGTCATCGCGCAACTGCACAAACAATGCGTGGATCTCTTCTGAATTCTCGGTGTCGAGGTTGCCGGTTGGTTCGTCGGCGAGGATCAGGTCCGGCTGATTCATCAGGGCGCGGGCGACTGCCACACGCTGCTGTTCGCCACCTGACAACTCTGCAGGTTTGTGATCGAGCCGGTCGCGGAGTCCGAGATAAGAAAGCAGATCCGACGCCCGCACCTGAGCCTTCGCTTTGCGCTCCCCGCGGATCATGGCCGGGATGCAGACGTTTTCCAGGGCGGTAAATTCATTGAGCAGATGATGAAACTGGAATACGAAGCCAATGCGTGCATTCCGGAAGTGTGCCAGGCTGCGGGTGCCGAGGTCCCTGACCCTGGTTCCGGCGATGATCACTTCGCCCTCGTCGGGCGGATCCAGCGTGCCCAGGATATGGAGCAAGGTGCTTTTGCCGGCCCCGGATTTACCGGCGATCGCAACGATCTCACCGCGTTCTACCTCAATGTCCACGCCCTTCAGGACATGCAGTTGATCATAGCGCTTATGCAGGTTGCGACCGCTGAGGATGCTCAAATTGCCATGTTTTTTCTGACCACTGGTTGTCAAAAATCGGAAAGGCAAAACACCGTTTCCAAAATTTACCGCAAGTTATCGTTCTGGTAAAATAATTGCGTTTTTGCCCGGTTAAATTTGAGCCGACGGAGATGTGAGGGTGTGTATGCAGCCGACTTCCGCCCTTGGGGATTGACAAATGAAAAGCTATTTTTGTGTCACTTTGAGACCGTGGTGCAGGTAGCATTCAAAGGTTTATGAGGATACTTCAACTTTGCAAGAAATTTCCCTATCCGCTGATGGACGGGGAGGCAATCGCGGTCACCTATTTGAGTAAGGCGCTCAGGGATCTTGGATGCGAGATCACCCTGCTGTGCATGAACACCACCAAGCACTACACCGACGTCGACAAGCTGCCGTCCGACTTCGATCACTACCAGGCCATTCATTGCACGCCGCTCGACAATTCGATCAATGCAATGGATGCATTCAAGAATCTGTTCTCCGATTCTTCCTATCACATCAACCGCTTCATTTCCAAGCCGTTCCAGGAGAAACTCATTGAGATTCTGCGCACACAGACCTTCGATATCGTCCAACTCGAGACGCTTTACCTGGCGCCTTATGTCGACACGATCAAAGCGCATAGTGACGCACACGTCGTGATGCGGGCTCACAACGTGGAGCACGAGATCTGGGATCGCATCGCCAGCAACACACAGTTCTGGCCCAAACGGTGGTATCTGACTCACCTGACGCGCAAGCTGCGCAACTTCGAAGTCAACCGGCTCAACGATTACGACTTTCTGGTCGCCCTGACAGACCGTGACCTGAAGATGTTCAAGAAGCTGGGCTACCGCAACGGTGCCATGGCATCTCCGATCGGCATCGAGGCGGCGGACTACGTCAAGCACGCCATGCCGGCTGTGAATGGGGAGAACTTCTCCCTGTGTTTCATCGGCTCACTCGACTGGATGCCCAACATTGAAGGTCTGAACTGGTTCCTGACCAAGGTGTGGCCCATGATCCACGACCGGTTTCCTGATGTCAAACTCCATGTTGCGGGTCGCAATACCCCGCGCTCACTGTACAATCTGCAGATGCCCAATGTGGTGATCCATGGAGAAGTGCCACACGCGGCACGCTTTATCAGTCATCACACGGCCATGGTCGTCCCGTTATTCTCCGGCAGCGGCATGCGCGTGAAGATCCTCGAGGGGATGGCACTGGGCAAGGTCGTCATCACCACATCGCTTGGCAAGGAGGGCATCGCTGCACGTGATCGGCGGGAGCTGGTCATCGCCGACGATGCGGAGGCCTTTGTCGATGCCGTCGCCTACTGCAAACAGGATCCCCAGCAGCTGCAGGTCATTTCTGAGAATGCCAGATCATTTGTCAAGAACCAGTTTGACAACCGGCTGATCGCCGAACGCTTGTTCGAGATCTATCAGGAGCTGATGGTCAAGGGCCACGTGCATTAGCCCCGGCTCTTTTACCACATCTTTTCCATTAACTTTGTCGGCCCGAAATCCTGCGGCATGCGGATTGCCTATATCACATCCCGGTTTCCCTTCCCGACTGAGAAAGGCGACAAACTGCGCGCATTCGAGCATATCCGCTATCTGAGCCGCCGCCACGAAGTCCATTGCTTTTCAATCAGCCATCAACCGGTGCCTGCTGAAGCAGCAGACCGGCTCCGGCAACTTTGCGCCTCCGTCAGCGTCTATGTGATCCCCGGATGGAAGGTCCCCGTCAATATCTTCCGAGGCATGCTCAACGGGCTGCCGGTGCACGTCAGCTATTTTCTGGACGCCGGCCTGAAGCAGCGGATGTTGAGTGATCTCATCCGCACAGCACCGGATCACATCATCAGTCAGCTGATCAGGACCACGGAATACGTGCGGTCGGTGCCGCATTCCAAGACCCTCGACTACATGGACACCTTTTCATACGGTGCCGCGCAGCGCGCCGGATCCGATGTGTGGTGGAAGCGTCCCTTCTACGCCTGGGAATCGCGACGACTGCGGCGCTACGAACGCCAGGTTTACCAGGATTTTGATCACCACCTGATCATCTCCGGGCAAGACAGGTCCCGGCTGCCACTGCCATATCAGCGCAGTGTCGATGTCGTACCAAACGGGGTAGACCTCGATTACTACCAGCCGCAGGACAGAGCGCCGCGCTACGATGTGGTCTTTGTTGGGAACATGGGATACCTGCCAAACATTGAGGCTGCTGAGTTCCTGGTGCGTCGCGTGATGCCGCAGGTATGGCAGGGCTATCCACGTGCCACCGTGTGTATCGCAGGCGCGCGCCCGCACCGCCGGGTCACTCGTCTGCAGAACGAGCTGGTAGAGGTAACGGGCTGGGTCGATGATGTGCGCGCATACTACGCCAGCGGGAAAGTCTTTGTCGCGCCGATGTTGAGCGGAATGGGTCAACAAAACAAGATCCTGGAGGCGATGGCCATGGGCCGGCCGTGCATTACGACCAGCATTGTGAACAACGCCATCGGCGCAGTGCCAAACCAACACGTGCTGCTTGCGGAAAACTCACGGCAGTTTGCCGACCAGATTGAACGGCTGATCAGTGATCCACAATTGGCGGGTCAATTGGCCGCTGCCGCACGTCACTTTGTCGCCACGGAGTTTGACTGGGAATCACAGAACAAAAAGCTGGATCACATCCTTTATAACCAGGAAGTGCCTGAACATGTATGAGCGATGACTGCGCAAACTGAACATGACAAGATCGTACTGGACTCTATCGAGGCGGCCATCGAGGCGATCCGCCGCGGGGAGATCGTGATCGTGGTAGATGATGAGCAGCGCGAGAACGAAGGAGACTTTGTTTGCGCAGCGGAGTGCGTGACACCGGACATCATCAATTTTATGGCGACCCATGGTCGCGGACTGATCTGTACGCCGATCGATGAACGCCGGGCCGATGAGCTGCAGTTGCCCATGATGGTGAGCGAAAACACCGCGCTGCACGAGACAGCTTTTACGGTCTCCATCGACCTGATCGGGCATGGATGTACGACGGGTATATCCGCGTATGACCGGGCCCGTGGCATCAAGGCGATGACCGACCCGGCCACGACGGCCGAGGATTTTGCCCGTCCCGGCCACATTTTCCCATTGCGCGCGAAGACCGGCGGCGTATTGCGGCGCAGCGGACACACCGAGGCCGCCATCGACCTGGCACAGCTGGCCGGATTTTACCCCGCCGGGGTGTTGGTCGAGATCCTGAATCCCGACGGTACCATGGCCCGGTTGCCGGAATTGTACGAGATCGCACAGGATCACGACCTGCGTATCATTTCGATCAAGGATCTGATCGCCTACCGGATGGAGCGCGAGCGCATCGTAGAGCACGAAATGTCGATCACCATCGAGACCCAGTTCGGACCCTTCGAAGTCAACGCCTTCCGGCAAATCACGACGGGCGACATCCATTTGGCATTCGTCAGGGGCAAGATCGATGGCTCGCCCACCCTGGTCAGGGTGCATTCATCAACCGAGACAGGTGATATCCTGGGAACACTCTTTGATGATTATGGCTATCAACTGCAACGTGCGCTTGAGATCATTGCTGAAGACGGCAAGGGCGTTCTGCTTTACATGCGGCACAGCGAGAAGGGGATCAGTATCCTGGAGAAACTCAAACAGTATGAGGAGGGGCAGGACGTATCTCCGGAGAGCCAACAGCAACGCGACTTTGGCGTGGGTGCCCAGATCCTGCGCTCGTTGGGGATGCAGAAACTGCGTCTGATCACCAATCACCCGCGGCACCGC
Source organism: Saprospiraceae bacterium (assembly GCA_033720735.1). Taxonomy (GTDB): domain Bacteria; phylum Bacteroidota; class Bacteroidia; order Chitinophagales; family Saprospiraceae; genus B8-G4. The sequence goes on along the minus strand of JAWWBX010000202.1, from coordinate 2,574 downwards.
ATCGGCCTCCTCGGGTTTGGCCTCGAGATCGTGGAAAACATCGCAATCAACGGGGACTAACCTGCACAACCTACCACCCGGGTGAGGGCACCTGCACATACGCTTCATCGGCAAACTGCCGCCACGCCGCCAGCAATTCGTCGAATATTTCGGGTTCGGAGTCCCGGACATTCCTGATCTCCGCCAGGTCCTGCGATACGTTGTACAGAGCAAAGTTGGCTTCGTCGAGCGGCTTGTCAAGATTGACGATCTTCCAGTCACCCCTGCGCAACATGGCGGCATTGTCATGCTCGAACGCAAAAACATCATCGGCCCCGTGCAAGGTTTCTGTTTCACCCTGCAACACAGGCAGGAGTGACTTGCCCCTCAACGGATGAACAGCCCGGCCATTGTAGATTTCAGGATATTCCACACCAGCCAGTTGGTAGAAAGTGGGAGCGAGATCGAGAACGGTAACGAAGGTGTGCAGGATCACACCCTGCTTGCCCGCGGTGGGTCCCTTGAGGACCATCGGCGCCACCAGGCCTCCCTGTGTGGTCAGCCCCTTGAAGTACTTGAAGGGTGCGGATCCCGCCTCCGCCCATTGCGGGCCATAGGAAATGAATGACCGGGGCCCGCCCATTGTCTCGTAGTCCTCATTGAAATGCTCGCGGATAAATGTACGTGATGGATCGTGGTAGAAGTCCTCGGCAGCGGCACCGTTGTCTGACAGGAAGACGATCAATGTGTTTTCGTACTGGCCCGTTTCCTTCAGGTACGCCACGATCCGGCCCACATTGTGGTCGAGGTTGTCGACCATACCGGCGTAGAGTTCCATCTTCCTGGCCTCATGCCGTCTTTGTTCGGCCGACAGCGATCCCCATGGTTTCACCCGCTCATGGTTGGGCGGCAGGACAGCACTCTGCGGGATCATTCCGGCCTGCTTGAGTGATTCCAGCCGTCGCGCTTTCAGGCTTTCATAACCGTCATCGTACCGTCCGATATACTTGTGCCAGTGTGAGGTATCCACCTGGAGCGGCCAGTGCGGAGAAGTATAGGCGGCAAACGCGAAAAACGGGGCATCGTCACCGCGGTTTTCTTCTATGTACGAGATCAGTTTGTCGGTGAAGAAATCGGTAGAGTATGCGCCATCAGGCCATGTCGCCGGCCGGTTGTCCTCCACGTAGGGTGATTTTGGGTGGCGGGCAAACAGCCCCTGGTCGTCGTAGTGGTTGCCGGCACCCAGCAGATTGACGAACGAACGGTCGAATCCACGGGCGTAAGGATACGAGGTCGAATCCTCGCCCAGGTGCCATTTGCCGGTCATATAGGTATGATACCCCGCAGTCTTCAGGAGTTCGGGGATGGTTGCGATGCGATCTGTGAGTCGTCCCTCGTAGCCGGTTCCCCTGGGTCGCGTCGACTGGATGCCCATCCCCGCAATGTGGTTGTCGTTGCCTGACAGGAACATCGCGCGGGTGGGAGCGCACAGAGGTGAGGTATGGTACCGGCTAAAGCGCAGGCCCTCGGCTGCGAGTTGGTCGATATTCGGCGTTTCGATGTCGCCGCCGTAGCAACCGAGATCAGCGTAACCGAGGTCGTCGGCCATGAGCACGAGGATGTTGGGCCGCGTGTCAGTGTCGTCGCTCGTTGCAGGAGTTTGCGTGCAGGAAACGAACACGAGCGTGGTCAGGAATAGAAAAATGATGCGCATGGTAAATAAGTGTCATCTCCCCTTCAAATTACGGTTATCGCAGAACAATCCAACCTGCGTTTGAACGGCAGTGGTGCAAGGCGATCTCAGAAGGTCGGGCAAAAGGTCGCTTCGTTCTCGTATTCGCCGATGTACGTGACGCTCAGTTCAAACACGGTCTGGCCAAGGCGCTCGTTGAAGATGTCATCGAGATTCAGGTCATAACTCAGCCCGATCAGGAAGGTGCTCAGTTCGATCGCGGTGAGGAACGAAAAGGCCGATGGTGCCAGAGAACCCTGATCTTCGGTCAGACGCAGGGCGCCGCCCAGGTGCAGGGCGTTGGAATTGTGGTTGTTGATGTCGAAACGGACCAGTGTGCCGGCATTGAGCATGGAGTGCGGTCCCTGACTGATCCAGGACAGCCTCGGCAGGAGGGAGGCGCGTTTGTGGATGGCAATATCTGTTGACACGTATGCTGTGATCTTGCTGAACTGATCGATATCGACGGCATTCTCGACATCCGGGGTGCGGGCAAAAAAGGACAAGGACGGTGAGATCAGATGGGCAGCGGCCACTCCGCCACTCAGACGCAGGCCATCGGAAGGTGCCACGGAGTAATTGAGTCCCACACCGATGTCGCCGTGGGCGAAGTTGTTTTCAGGCAAATCCTCGCGGGTGCCAAAGGTGTAGCCATCAAGACCATTGAACTGATCGTCAAATGTGAGGCTCTCGATATTGACATTGCGCTGCACCAGGCCAATGTATGCACCCCCCGAAAGGTATTGGTTGGTGTTGGCATCGAGATGCTTGTGAAATGCTCCGCTGATGCGGATCCCGTTGCTGTTGAAATCGAAGAAAGAGACGCGGTCTGCCACGAACGACAATCCCACACCCGCATAGTC
>JAWWBX010000201.1:0-8094 GCA_033720735.1 Saprospiraceae bacterium | reverse complement strand
CAGTAGGGATATCCAAAATGCATGCCCTGCTCGGGCGCGTAGTTGAGTTCGCAGGCGGGCATGTCATCACCGAGCCAGTCACCACCGTTGTCCGTAAACCAGAACTCGCCGGTCACGGGATGCCAGGCGAAACCTACCGTATTGCGCACGCCATGATGCACGATCTCCCGCTCTCCGGTCTCAACATTGAGACGGGTGATGGAGGCAAAAACAGGATCATCCGACTCACAGATGTTGCAGGGCGCGCCGACCGGTACATACAGCCAGCCGTCGGGCCCAAATGCGATGTATTTCCAACCGTGATGTTTCTTGTCCGGATAGGCGTCGTAGATAAGTTCCGGCTCACCGGGATTGTCCAGGCGGGATTCGATGTCGCGGAAGACCCAGATCTTGTCGACTTCGGCAAAGTACAGGTCGCCATCCCGAAAGGCCACTCCGTTGGGCAGGTTCATATCTTCAATCAGCGTGTACCGTTCGTCGGCCTTGAAGTCACCGTCCGTATCGCGCAGGGCGTAAATGCTCCCCTTGTTGCGCGTTCCGACAAACAGGGTACCTCCCGGTGACAGGCATAATGATCTGGCATTCTCAACATTCTCCGCCCAGGTGGCGATCCGAAATCCGGGAGGCAGGTTGATCCTGGTGAGATCAATGTCGGCCGCAGCTTCATCGCCTGACGATGCAGCTCCATTCGGAGCGTCCGACGAACAGGCCATCAACAAGGTGATACAGAGGTATAAAAAGGTCACGCGCATCATGTTTATCGGAGGTTCAACAATGTTATGAAAACAAGTAATAGCCCTTACATGTTGCGGCGGTATTGTCCGCCCACTGCGTACAGGGCATGGGTGATCTGACCGAGTGAACAGCGCTTGGATGCCTCCATCAACTCGGCAAAGATGTTCTTGTTGTGGACGGCCGCCGCCTGCAGTTTGCCGATCGCCGCGGCGCTGGCCTCGGCATTCGCCTGGTGGACGGCCTGCAGTCGCTGGATCTGCCGCTCCTTCTCATCCGTCGTCGCGCGGATCACCTCGCGTGGCTGCACCGTTGGCGACCCGTCTTTGGAGAGGAACATATTGACACCCACGATCGGGTAGTCCCCATTGTGCTTCAGCGTCTCGTAGTACAGGCTTTCCTCCTGGATCTTGCTCCGTTGGTACATGGTTTCCATTGCTCCCAGCACGCCACCGCGCTCCGTGATGCGGTCAAATTCAGCCAGCACGGCCTCCTCCACCAGGTCGGTCAGCTCTTCGATGATAAAGGAGCCCTGGAGCGGATTTTCGTTCTTAGCGAGCCCCAATTCATGATTGATGATGAGCTGGATCGCCATGGCCCGTCGCACGCTTTCTTCGGTGGGCGTCGTGATCGCCTCGTCGTAGGCATTGGTATGCAGGCTGTTACAATTGTCATAGATCGCGTAGAGCGCCTGCAGGGTGGTCCGGATATCATTGAACGAGATCTCCTGGGCATGCAGCGAGCGTCCGGATGTCTGGATGTGGTACTTGAGTTTCTGGGAGCGCTCGTTGGCGCCATACTTGTGCTTCATCGCCTTGGCCCAGATCCTGCGGGCCACGCGCCCGATCACGGCATACTCGGGATCGATACCGTTGGAGAAAAAGAAGGAGAGGTTGGGAGCAAATGCGTCGATCGGCATGCCGCGCGACAGGTAGTACTCCACAAAGGTGAATCCGTTGGCCAGTGTAAATGCCAGTTGCGTGATCGGGTTGGCGCCGGCCTCGGCGATGTGGTAGCCCGAGATCGAGACAGAGTAAAAATTGCGCACCTGATGCTGCATAAAGTACTCCTGGACATCACCCATGAGCTTCAGCGAAAACTCGGTGGAGAAAATGCAGGTGTTCTGCGCCTGGTCCTCCTTCAGGATGTCGGCCTGGACCGTGCCGCGTACTGCCTGCAGGGCCTTGGCCTTACATGCCTCATAGGCTGCAGGCTCCAGCACTTCGTCGCCGGTGACGCCCAGCAGCAAGAGACCCAATCCGTCGTTGCCCTCCGGGATATCCGCATCATAGGCGGGCCGTGGCAGGCCCCGGTCATCGTACTTGCGCCGCTTCACAGCTTCCACAGCGTCTTCCAGGCCGTGCTCTCGGAGATACAGCTCGCACTGCTGGTCGATGGCCGTATTCATAAAGAACGCGCACATGGTCGCGGCCGGACCATTGATGGTCATCGAGACCGAGGTCTTCGGATCGCAGAGGTCAAAACCGGAATAGAGTCGCTTGGCGTCATCGAGCGTGCAAATACTCACCCCGCTGTTACCCACTTTCCCGTAGATATCGGGCCGGTGGTGCGGGTCCTCACCGTAAAGCGTCACGGAGTCGAAGGCTGTCGACAGGCGCTTGGCCGGCATGTCGAGAGACACGTAGTGAAAGCGGCGGTTGGTGCGCTCAGGGCCTCCTTCACCAGCGAACATGCGGGTGGGATCTTCACCCTTGCGCTTGAAGGGAAAGACGCCGGACGTGTAAGGGAATTCTCCCGGTACATTTTCCTGCATGCTCCACCTGAGGATGGCGCCCCAGTCATGGTATGGTGGCAGCGCGACTTTCGGAATGCGCAGGTGGGCCAGCGACTCGGTCGTGGTCTCAACCCGGATCTCACGGCCGCGCACCTGATAGACAAACTCGTCCCGGGCGTAGTTTGCTTTTTTCTCCTGCCAGCCTTCCAGTAGCCGCATGCTCTCACCATCGAGATCCTTATAGCGCTCATCGTACCATTGCTGCAACGCCGTGATGGTCGCCTGGTCGCCGCCTTCTTCCTTCAACGTGGCAATCGAAGTGTGCAATGCAAACAATCGACGCGCCAGATCGACCTGCTGGTCGACGTGCTGATCGTATTGGCGGTTATTCTCGGCAATCTCCGAGAGGTAGCGGACGCGCTGCGGCGGGATGATGTAGCGCTTTTCACTTTCGCCGGTCTCAAATCCATACTGGCTCGCAAACTTGCCCGGAACCTGCTCGTTGAGCAGCGCTACGATCCGGAGATAGAGGGTGTTGGTGCCCGGATCATTGAACTGCGAGGCAATGGTCCCATAGACCGGCATGGAGTCCGTATCCTGGTCCCACAGGCCGTGATTGCGCTGATATTGCTTCTTGACGTCGCGCAAGGCATCCTGTGCCCCGCGCTTGTCGAATTTGTTGATCGCGATCAGATCGGCAAAGTCGAGCATGTCGATCTTCTCAAGTTGTGTCGCCGCTCCGTATTCGGGCGTCATCACGTACAGCGACAGATCGGAGTGGTCGACGATCTCGGTGTCGGACTGACCGATCCCGGAGGTTTCCAGGATGATCAGGTCAAATTGAGCGGCCTTCAGGATATTGATCGCGCCACGTACGTGCCTGGAAAGTGCGAGGTTGGATTGGCGCGTGGCGAGCGATCGCATGTAGACGCGATCACTACCGATGGCATTCATCCGGATACGGTCACCGAGCAGGGCACCACCAGTCTTTCTTTTGGACGGATCAACCGAAACGATGGCCACTGTCTTGTCCTTGAAATCGAGCAGAAACCGGCGGATGATCTCGTCAACCAGGCTCGATTTGCCGGATCCACCAGTGCCCGTGATACCCAGCACGGGGATCGTGCCAACCTCGGGGATGGGGTCCTCCTGCAGCCACTGTGCGTGATCTTCCGGGAAGTTCTCCACCGCTGAGATGAGATGGGCAATATCGCGGGCATTCTGCTCGGGGAGCCGGGTGAGCTGCCCGTTGAGGCCCTCGCCGGTCGGGAAATCACATGCTTTCAGCACATCGTTGATCATGCCCTGCAGCCCCAGGTTGCGGCCATCGTCCGGGGAGTAGATCCTGCTGATACCGTAGGCGTGCAACTCTTCGATCTCGGAAGGCAGGATCGTCCCGCCTCCTCCGCCGAAGATCTTGATGTGCCCGGCACCTCGCTCCTGAAGGAGGTCATAGATGTATTTGAAGAATTCATTGTGTCCGCCCTGGTAGCTGGTAACGGCAATGCCTTGTACATCCTCCTGGATCGCCGTATCGACGATCTCGCGGGCCGAGCGGTTGTGCCCGAGGTGGATGATCTCCGCCCCGGTACGCTGCATGATGCGGCGCATGATGTTGATGGCGACATCGTGTCCGTCAAACAGCGAGGCAGCCGTCACGATGCGGATCTTGTTCTTCGGTTGGTAGATGTTGGACTGATCGATCACGGTTTGCACACTTGATCTGAAGCAATCTTCGGGCTTGCGTCCGGCAAAGCCCCGGTTACATGACAAATGTCGGATGTAGATGGTTCAAAACCTAGCCCGGCCCGGGATATCGGCCCTGTCTTGTGCTTTGCAATGGCGCATGCGGCAGAGTGGGGTGCGCATCGATGACACTGAGGAATTCGCTGATGATCATCGCCGTGGCACCCCAGATCAAGTGCTCATCAAAGACGAAACACGGGACATCCTCCAGTACCGTCCCGTTTGGGAGGTTGATCTGCCGAAGGGTGCGCGTGGACGGATTCGTCAGCGTTGTCAACGGGACCTCGATGATGCGGGCGACCTCCGATGGCTGCGGGATGAATATATGAGGACGGGGGGAAAAGCCAACAAACGGATGCACGAGGTAGTTGCTGACGGGGATGTGCAAGGCGGTCAGAGCTCCCACCCTGGCAATCTGTTCAGGCGGTGCAGCGATCTCTTCCTGACCTTCGCGCAAGGCGGTCTGATACAACGTCTCGCCCGGTTCCTGTCTGCCGCCGGGAAAGCTGATCTGCCCGGCATGGCGGTCGCCGGGGACATGGCGGCGCTCGATGAGCACGGTATGCCATTGGTCATCCCTGGGATAAAGGAGGATGAGGACAGCGGCCGGCCGGACATCCGCGCGCATGTGCAGATCGCCGCGGGCGCGCGCTGCATGGGCCATCCGCAATTGTGCTTCCCGGCCGGGCAGACGTTGCGACAGAAGGCGGGCGAGGTCCTGAATTGGTTCCGGCAGTCGTTGCATGGCAAAAAAAAGACTCCAGGTTTGCTGGAGTCTTTTAACACCTCACAAGGTGATTTCGTTTACTGGTTGCCGTTCTGGCGGTTTGCCTGGCGCAGGTACAGATCGAGGGCCATCGACATCGAGGGTACATCCGGGGACGGCGCCTGGATATTGATGGTCAGGCCACGCTCCTCCACCGCCTGGCTCGTGCTCTTGCCATAGACGGCAATGCGCGTATTATTCTGCTTGAAATCCGGGAAGTTCTCGTAAAGCGACTGGATACCCAGCGGGCTGAAAAAGACCAGGATATCATAGGTGATGTCGGCCAGGTCAGACAGGTCGCTGCTGACGGTCCGGTACATCATGGCTTCCTGATAGTCGAAGGCGTTTTCGTCGAGAAACTCCGTCACCGGCTTGCTGCCCAGGTTAGAGCAGGGCAGCAGGAACTTTTCATTGTCGCGGTGTTTCATCAGGTAGGGGGCCAACTCGCTGACCAGCCGTTTGCCGACAAAGACCTTGCGCTTGCGGTAGACAATGAACTTTTGCAGGTAGTTGGCAATCGCTTCCGACAAACAAAAGTACTTGGTGGACTGTGGCATGGTGATGCGCATCTCCTGGCACATGCGGAAGAAATGATCGATCGCATTCTTGCTTGTGAGGATGACGGCGCTGTAATCGTCAGGGCGGATGCGGTTCTTGCGGAACTCCCGTTCGGTCACCGGTTCGACGTGGATAAACGGCCTCCAATCGATGTCGATCTTGTACTTTTCGGCCAAATCGAAGTACGGAGAACGTCCGGGTTTGGGTTGTGAAATCAGGATGTTCCGGACCGCTCTGACACCATTGCTGCTTAACTTACCAGAGTTTGATGACATTCCCTAAATGACTTGTAATCAATCAGTTATAAGTAGCTTAAATAAAACCAGAACAGGTAAAACTTCGACGGTGCAAAGATACACAAAAAAATGAAACAAGTTTGAGCCGATCAATCCGCCGGCGATGACCAGCCCCCGAAATTGCCGGGCCAGATAAACGACCCCCGCACCGATCAGGGCGATGGTGATCACCACCCCGTACAGGTCAGCCGGGCCGAAGGCGAGAAACAGATTGACGGGTATCAGAAAGATCCCCAGCAGGATATTGAACAGTAAGATATTGAAGCTGAAATGCTTCATCTCCTTGCCGATGGGGAAGGTGCCACCCAGTATCGCCAACGCGAGATGCCGCACCAGGTAAACACCGGTGGCAAACGCAATGAAGAGCATGAGCGGATGGTGCCGGAAGTGTCCGGCCCAGTGCGTATAGTGTGATAGGAAGTAAAGAAACAGACCGGCGTTGATGAAGAAGGTGACGTAGACCAGGTAGTACAGATATTGGTTGGACGCAAAACGCTGCTCTCGCAGCAGCAGCGACGAGAAATTCTCGTTGAGAACGGCACGGTATATTTTCCGCAGAAATCCCCGGTTGATATTCACCGCCCAGGTGAGCAGCAGGAGCACCAGGCCGAACAAGAGAAACAAGACCAGGTTTGATACGACGTCACGCGTGTCCTGGCCGGTCACCGGCTTTTCGATGGGCGGCGATGGCGTGGTTTCCGCCGGAGGCGTGACCACGTTTTCAGAAGCCGGCTCATCAGGCAGAGGTTTCAGTGCGTCGGGGTTATCGTCTTTACGGGTGGGTGGCGACGTCCCGGAGCGCAGTTCGAACGGATTCTCAGAGGAGGCGTGGGTGAGCGCAGTGTCGGGGGCGGTCTCACGATCGGCAGCGGGCTCGACAGTGACGGGAGCCGGTGGCGGCGTCACCGGGGCCGGTGGTTCCGGGCTTTCAGTCGTTTCTGAGACGGCTTCGGCGGCAGAAGAATCCAGGCTCGGATCGGCGATCCGGTGTGCAGACGTGCGCTTCCATTGCAGGTCGAACGGGTTGCCTGACTGCGCGCAAATGCCGGCGGTGAGCCAGCAGAAAGCGATGACGAGGTATGTGGCACGCGCAGGCATGGGGAACAAAATTACTCTTTACCAGCGTTTCGTCATCCGGTACGTCTGCGCAAAAACACGTGTTAATACCTTGTTAAGGATCGGCATGCCGGCAGCAGATGTTCATAATTTGCATGTAGCATGACCAGCGCTGCCATCAGAAGGGTTGTCGTCCTGGGGGCCATTGCCATCATTGGCATCCTCCTCATCCAGGCGTACTGGTTCCGGAGAAACTGGAGCCTGGCCGAGAAGGAATTCCACCAGACGGTGAGTATCGGGCTGCTCAACGTGGCCAAGTCCATGGCGGACTACAACGGTTCGATCCTGCCATCATCGGGACTCATCAAGCGCGTCTCCTCCAATTATTACGTCGTCAACTTCAATGACGTCATCGACGCCAATCTGCTCGAGTACTACCTGCTGGAGGAATTTGGCAACCTGCGCTTCAACACCAGCTTCGAGTATGCCATCTATGATTGCAGCGATGACGAAATGGTCTATGGCAACTACTGTAACGTCGAGGACCCGGAGCGGCCCATCCTTTCAGATCAGACCCTGCCCAAGTACGACGAGTTTATTTATTATTTCGGCGTTAAGTTTCCGGACCATCAATCGTTCCTGATGGGGGACATGCAGATCTCGGTGATCCTGCTGATCATTACCCTGGCGGCGATCGTCTTCTTCATCTACGCGATCGCCATCATGTTGAAGCAAAAGCGGCTATCCGAGTTGCAGCGTGACTTCATCAACAACATGACGCACGAATTCAAGACACCGATCTCCTCGATCAAGCTCTCCACGGATGTCCTCCTTGACAATCCGGCGGTGGCGGCCGATCAGCGGCTGTCGCGCTACGCCGGCATCATCCGCGAGCAGAACGAACGCCTCAACCAGCACGTGGAACAGGTGCTGAGCATTGCCCGCATCGACGACCATACCTTCCACCTGCAGAAAGAAGAGGTCGACCTGCATGACCTGATCAACGATATCGTCGAGAACAAGGAGCTGGCCCTGCAAAACGGCGAAGTGGATCTCGACGTCCGTCTTGGCGCGTCATCCGACAAAATCAAAGCCGACAAGTTGCACCTGACCAACGTGATCCAGAACCTACTCGACAATGCCGTCAAGTACAGCAACGGGCACCCGATGATCCACATCGAAACGAAGGACGCCCGTGACGGACT
>JAWWBX010000200.1:0-8186 GCA_033720735.1 Saprospiraceae bacterium | reverse complement strand
GCATCCACCAGGACTTCCCGGGTGAAAGGTGTCACCGGTGCATTCAATGCTGCTCGCATGCCTGCAGCTTTCCGTAACAGCAAACCGGCCAATTCGCAATGATCATAGTGGAGTGAGATCAGCGCCGCCTGCTCACATCCCCTGGCCAACCCGAGCTGACAGCCATGGTCGTGGTGGATCGCAATGGCCTGTGTTGCGGCACGCGTGGCTCGCCGAGGATCGCCGGCAGCCAGGGCGACCTGGGTCTCGAAAAGCAGGCCTTCCGCCTTGTAGAACGGCGACTCCTGTGCATCCACGATGGTCTTACCCTCTTCGATCTCATGCAGAGCTTGGCCATGATCGCCCTGCACAAACGCCCACATGCCACGGAGAAAGTGGGCAACAGCCGTCGGCGACTGGGCCTCGACCACGGCCCACTGGTCCGATGACGCCATTTGGGCGCCAAACTCATCCAGTCTCTGCATCTCCAGCAGCTGGTTGGCGCGCAGAAGCAAGCCCCAGTACCATACCACGCGGTCCTCGGCATGCAATAGAGTGAAGGCCCGTTCAAAGACAGCCATCGCCTCATCGTAACGCCCCATTGGCCCGAGCGCCCACGCCAGATTGATCAACTGAAAACCAACTCCTGCCGTGTCAGCTGTTTGCTCACGCAAGCGGAGGCTTTCCTCGAAGTGCGCGAGCGCCTCGGCCGGCTGACCACGGTACATGGAGATCCAGCCGAGATTGTTGTGAGACACTGACTGTCCGCGCACGACATCGTCCTCCCGATACATTGCCAGGGCCTCCCGGGTGTAGGTCGTCCCTTCATCCATCAGACCGGAATTGCCACACGCAAATCCCAGATGGTTGAGTGTCCGTGCCACCTTGTGGCGATCACCCTGCTCTCGCCAATATGCCAGGGTCTCACGAAAGATCTCAACAGCCGGGAGATAGCGATTCGTATAAAAATGCGTCACACCGAGCGCCTCCATCACCCTGATCCGGTCTGAACGCATGGTATCCGGTGTGTGCAACTCAAGCAGCTGATGGTAGTGCCGGATCCCTTCCGAAAGCATCCCGCGGTGGGTCCATAATTGGCATAGCGCTGCCGCTATCCGGAATCCGCGATCGGCCTTTTCCAACGTGACAGCGTTGTACATCGCTTCGCGAAAATTATCCAGGTCGGTCTCGAGAAGGTCGTACCAGGTATGTGCATCCGCTCCCGTCAGCCGTGGCTGGATGCGTTCTGCCTTCTCCATGAAATATGTAAGATGTGCGGCTCTGAATCCCTCCCCTGTGCCCGATTGTTCAAGCTGCTCCCGCGCAAAGGATCTGATGGTCCGCAAGAGTGTGAACCTGGGTTCGCCCGTCACATCCTCACTTTTCTGCAACAGGCTTTTGTTCACCAACGCCAGGACCAGGTCGATCGCATCAAAGCGCTCATCGGCGGCAAAGCAGACCGTTTCAATGGCATCGAGGGTCGCTCCTCCCGAGAAGACAGCCAGGCATTGAAACAACTGCCTTTCGCGATCAGGCAGCAAGTCGTAGCTCCACGCGATCATCTCGCGCAACGTCTGATGCCGGGAAGGACGGTCGATCCGATCGGACTTAAAGATGTCAAGGTGACGATCCAACCGTCGCACGAGTGAAGCTGGCGAGAACAACTTGATCCTGGCGGCGGCCAGTTCGATCGCCAGGGGCAGGCCGTCGAGTTGTTTGCAGATCATGGCCACGTCCTGAGCGTTGTGATCATCGAGTGTGAACGCCGGCTGAATGGCACGAGCCCGCTCCGCGAACAGCCTGACGGAAGGGTAGCTTCCGATGCGCTCTGCGGTGTTATTCCCATTCAACAGGGGCACCGGCAACGGCGTGAGCGTAAACTCCTGCTCACCAGTGATGTTGAGCACAATCCTGCTCGTGATCAGGAATTTGAGCCGCGGGCATGCAGCCATGATCTGTTGCACGAGCGATGCCGCCGCGACGATTTGCTCAAAATTGTCCAGGATCAGCAGTGTTTCTCTGGGCGCCAGATAGTCAATGACCTGTCTCGTAAGATCTGAAGAGGGGTCTTGCGGTATTTCGAGTGTACGCGAGATCGCCAGAATGGCGGAGTCAGGCACGGTGACCTCCGACATCGCTACCCACCCGACGCCATCACGGAAGGTATGGGCCAGATCTTCGGCCACCTTGATGGCAAGACTCGTTTTGCCGGTGCCGCCGGGACCGGTGAGCGTCACCAGTGAGCGTTGGGCAATGAGCTGCTTGATCTCGGCGACCTCCTGGTCACGGCCCAAGAGTTCCGATTGCAACCGGGGAAGTCTGAGGTCCACAGCAGCACTGGCCACGCCTTTGCCCTGAAGTGCAGACCGGTCGGGCACAACCACGTTCTCGCCTGCTACAGCATAGAGTTCCACGGGATGCTCGACGTGCTTCAAGCGGAAGGTCCCCATCGACTGCACCTGCACAGACGGGTGACTGCGCACCTGACGTTCCACGAAGTCCGAGATAAGGATAGCTCCCGGCACGCTGAAGGACTCTACACGGGCAGCCAGATTGACGGTGTCCCCAAAGACGCCTTCATCGTCAACTACGACTTCACCGGCATGCAGCCCGATCCGCACATCAATGGATGGTGCCGACCTGAAAGACTGCTGCATGGCGACAGCGCACCGCACGGCATGCAGGCTGCTCTCAAAGAGGCTCAGGCTGCCATCACCGAGGTGCTGAATGATCGTACCGCTAAATTGCTGATGGGCCTCTTCGAGGATCTGACGATACCGGGTCCGCTTAGTCCGGGCGTCTACTTCATTCTCCTTGACCATCGCTGTGTATCCGACGATGTCGGTAAACATGACCGTGGCCAGTTTTCTTTCCGGGGCGCTATGCATGGTCCATCATCAAGCGTCTTTAATTTAGTCATTTCACAGGGACCATGGCTGCATTGTATTGTCAATCCCCGGTGATCAACTCGCCATCTATGCCGCACCGTCAGCATCAGCGCGGACCACATCCAAAAGACCCCCAACTCTTCGGGGCACACCACTGGAACACATTGGCGCGTGCGACGGAAGATCTGCATTACCTGCTGTCACGCGGCTATGGAGACCAGGCGGCCCTCAAGATCGTGGGCGACCGTTTCCGTTTGGTCAAGCGACAGCGCGATGCACTGCAGCGGATCGCCAGCCCGCAACATCTGATCGACGAAATCAGAGCGAAAGAAGTCACCTCCGGGCACCCGATCCCCACGCCGGTTCTGATCGACGGCTTCAACCTGCTCATCCTCGCGGAGGTCATCGTATCACAAGGGTTCGTCTTTGAATGCCTGGACGGAACCTACCGCGACATTGCCAGTCTGCATGGCAGCTACCGTCGCATAGCACACACGGGCAAAGCCGTCTCACTGATTGCCGACCTGCTGATATCGCTGGGCGTGACTGAGGTGATCTGGTACCTGGACCGCCCGGTGTCCAATTCCGGCAGGCTGCGGCAGTTGCTTGAAGAGCTTGCGGCTTTGCACCATTGGCCATGGCGGGTGGTTTTGCGGCAAAATGTCGACCAGGTGCTTACTGAGGCAACAGACGGAGTCGTGGTAACCTCGGATCGTGTCATCCTTGCCGGTTGTATGCGCTGGCTCAATGTGTCAGGCCTTCTTGTTCAGAATGCGGACAACCCGCACCTGGTCCGGCTTGCAGACCTCGGTGTTGCTTTGCAGGGCTACTGACGCGTGTCGCATCCTGTACAAATCTCCCTCCCACATGCTTGTAACACGACTTTTTGGATATTTTTGGTGCCTTCATGCAACCGCCGACACCCCGTTTGTTCCGGCACGCGAAGATCACCCGGACCGTGCTGATGATCGCCATCACAGCCATCTGCTGCCCGGCATTGTCTGCCCAGTTTGGGGAACCCGGACTCATGTTGACGTTTGGCGTGGGTACCGGCTACTCTTCTCATGGCGACGATTACCAGATCGATGAGCTGTATCGGGTGCGTGAGTACACGGGTTTCAGAGCACTCATCTTTGAGACAAAGCTGGGCTGGCGCCTGGGGGAACAGACCTTCATTCATTTAACTGGACGGGTTTCTCCGGCCAACACCACAATTTCGCCGTACCGCTATTACTACGGCGGTGCAGGATTGGCTCAGTCCTTCTATTTCATGGGACCAGTTTATGTGCACGGAGGCATTGGTCTTGCCAAGGCCGGGGTTGAATCCGGCCGGCATGTTGCCACAGGCGTGATGAAGACTGCCGGCGTCGGCATCCATATCAGTACGGACTTCTTTATGGAACTGGCGACCGTGTTTGGCAACTATGATCCGCGCAGCGATCTGTCACCCAATCCTTTTGATGCACGGGAATCCCAGTTCCAGGTCGTATTCATGTACGGGATCAGGTAATGACCGTAGCGTGGTTAGTCCGGATACAAGGGCATGCGTTCAGTCCGGTGAAACGTGATCTCCCAGGCAGGCATGGGTGGATAAATCGATGCCTCAAAAACCACTTGTTGGCTGGCGTAGAGCAGCTCCACGACCTTGCCGCGGTGCACACCGCCCTGGCTGATCGAGCCTGGGGAAAAGAACACCCGGTCCTGGTCCCGGCGCAGATCGACGTCTGAGGTGATGCGCGAAAACGTATCCTCTCCCCGCTCGCGGCCATAGCTCCACACCTGACGGACAGTCATCGTTTCGGTGTTGACGGCGTACTCCACTGCGCGGCTATACCGGGTATTCCAGGCAAAGAAGCGACGAAAGCCATTGTCAAACAATGAGATATTTCCGTTGCCTTGTACCGCGGCAGCATGCTGATACCACGGCCAATCGAAGTCAGCATGGTCACGCTCGCCCGTCAGTACTGCCTGATCGACTATCGGATCACCATTGCGGTCCAGCGGTTGCAACAGGTACGCGTTCATATCGACACCGTTGCCCGCCGTTGTCCATTCCGCATGCGGTGCCAGGATCCAGACAAGTTGATTGTCCATGGTCAATTTGAACACGCCCTGAGTGCGCCCGGAGATCACGATGCAATTGTCGCCCGGGTCATAATAGACCGAGTTGACGTGGATCCAGTCATAACCATCCGAGGTCATCGTGCGGCGCTGAGCGTCCAGCGATTGGCGCAGGTCCCAAACCCGGACGATCTCGTTGTTCTGCCGGTCGATCTCAAGGATGTGGTCCTGCACCGAGTTCACGCCAAATTTACTTGCGGTTACCAGGAAGTTTCCGTTCGGCATTTCCTGGACATTGTGATGGAATCCGAACCCTGGCATATCCCAGACATTGACCACTTCACCCAGCATGGTCATTTCGTAGATCCGATTGGTTGAGGCGTCGCCGAAATACAGGTTGCCATTGATCAACCGTTCGACCCCCACATCCAGAAAAGCATTGGCAAGCAGCGGATAGGAGCGGAAATCAAGATACCACCTGATATCGCCAAATTGATCGAACATAAATGGACGTTGAGGGGTGATGCTGCCGTTGTGCCCGTAATAGCTCACCAGCGTCATGCCAGGCAGCATTCCGGCGACACGCTGTTCGATGGCAATCTGCGGCAGATCGTGCAACAGCGGGATCGTCTCGATTTCCAACTGGTCTGAGCCTACTGTCACGCCCGTTGCATCCATCAACACGAGTTCTACTACATTCGTCACGCCGGGATACAGGCCGAGCACCGGTATTTCATGTACCGTGTTGATATCGGAAAAAGTGTGCGCGACGTCTGATTCGGGGCCCTGCCTGCCCTGCAAGGTCACCGCTACTTTGGCTGGCGCCGACAATTCAAGATGGATGCGCGCCGTGAGCGGGGCGATCCGATATGGATTGAGCTCAACTGAGGACTGAAGAATCTGAACGACAAGCGGATCCTGTCGTGGCTCGCTGCACGATGGCAATACGGAAAGGGCGATCAACAATACAAAAAGCCAGTCATGGAATATGTGAGCCGGTCGCTGCATGGCGACAAATTACGGCCTTGCAGGTGAAAAATATCAATCACACAGTGAGTCCGGTGACGATATGCGCCGGATGTGCATGCTGCTCGCTCAGTAGTTCTTTGCAATATGCGTCGAGTGTCACAAAGTTGCCCGACACCCAGGCGGCCATTTTATGTTTGGTGTTCAACCTGAACTTCAGGCGTGCCAACGGATTTGACTTGACGAAGAAGATATAGTAGATCCTGGTAAGTTGTTTACCGATGCGTTCGAGTTTGATCATGACGTCCCATTTCGCCTTGTGCTCCGACTCGATCCAGGTGATCACATTTTGTGCCAGTTCAAACTTGTGAGAAATGAATGCCGGGTCACTTTCCGCAGACCCGCCCATGACACAGCGATGGCTGCTGCCGGCCCTGGTGATCTTTCCGTTCAGATCACCGCTGTCCTGTAATCCAGCGATCCACCGATGCCGGAAGGAGACATCGGAGACAACATCAAAGACCATTTCCATGGGAGCGTTGATCACGCCTTCCACGGTCAGCGCTTTTGCCGTAGCCCCCACCGAATAGTCTTCAATCCGCGGTTCGGGCACATGCACCTTCAGCGGCTCCAGCGGCAGGTAACAGTACTTCACGGTTTCGCCATCATATGTGCCTTCTCCTTCACGCGGGTCGTCCCAGGCTGCCTGTTGCATTTCCACCCAAGCAGAGCAGGCATTGAGCAACTGGTGCGTAAACAAGACGTACTCTTCAAGTTCCACCTCGTTCTTCATCAGGCGATGCGCGATGATCAGGTCGTTGCCGAACAACTTGGTGAAATTGCGCACGTGCTTTTGCGAGATCTCACCAAAGTGGACAATGAATTTCAGCGCAAGGTTGTGGGCAGAACTGCAGGCTCCGCATTGGCAGATGCGGTGGGTTTCATAGCGCTTCAAGTGCCCGTGAAACCTGACGTACATGCGCTGGATCTGTGCCAGCAATTCGACGGAAGTCGGCGGCACACCCTGCCGGTAAAACAAGACAGCGTCGCCTTCGATCTCCGAGATCTCCAGGCCAATGTCGTTCGCATCGATGATGGCCTCCAACAGCTCTTCAACGATATGTTGGCTGTGCTGGATCTCATTGTGCTTGACGAAACGGGAAAAACCACTGATATCGGGGATGAATATCAGGGTTGGTTCGGCTTGCGCCAGGGGTTGTAACGACATGACAATTTGATTTGGGTGTTCGGAATCTGGTCCTTTGACCAGAGGTTGTCGGCAGGCATATCAAGATACGAAATCCGGATGGCTGGCGAAAACCCCGGGAAGTCGGAGTCTTACGATCTCTTATGACTGGGGCTCAATCCTCTTTTTGGTAATATTGTCTGTACTTATCGGCACTTGCCACGACACGGAGCATGATCGTAAAGCACACTTCCCGGGCTGAAATCCTCGCCAAACTCGAGGCCAAGGTCAGGGGTCGCATCCCCATTTTCATTGCCAGCGCCGGAAGCGGTTTGGTGGCACAGCTGCTCGAGAAGGCAGGGGCTGATTGCATCAACACATTTTCAGGCGCGCGCCTCAGGGCCAACGGGATGGGTACCATGTCCATGATGTGGCCCATCCTTGATTCCAACACACAAACGCTCGACTATACCCGGGAAGACATCATGCCGGCACTCAAGGGGGATGCCTTTGTGTGCGCTTGCCTGAATGCCAACGATCCGTTGAAGGACATGCGCATGGTCCTGAACCAGTGCAAGGAAATGGGCGTGTACTCGGTGTCAAATATCGGCCCATCCATCAGCTATGTGGACCACGACAGCGAGATCTACCGGGTGCTCAATAAAAGCGGGATCACCCTGGACCATGAGATCGAACTACTGAAGCTCGCAAAGGAGATGGAGATGGTATCGATCGGACTCGGATTCAACATGGATGACTGCCGGCGGCTGGTCGGTGAAGCCCAGCCGGATCTCTTTTGTTTTCACTGCGGCACCACGCAGGGCGGGCTCAAGGGCTACGATTCGGGGGAAAGGATCGAGCAGGCGGCCGAGCGCATTGAAAAGGCTAATCAGGAACTGCGCAAGCTGAAGCCCGATGTGATGATGATCGCGCACGGCTCAGCCCTTGTCGAGCCCGCAGATTTTCAGTACGTGCTTGATCACACTTCAAGTGATGGCATCTGGACGGGTTCTTCAACGGAACGCATTCCCATCGAGCAGGCCGTCTTCTCAACTGCGAAACAATTCGCAGGCCTGAGATTCCCACAACCTTAATTTCAGGGGATG
>JAWWBX010000199.1:0-8361 GCA_033720735.1 Saprospiraceae bacterium | reverse complement strand
GCCGAGCGTTGGTGCCAGCCTGCACAGTTGGACGTTGCGCATGAACCGAATACCTGCCTCCAAACCGCCTTTGACCTCAAAACTGAGCATGCCACCAAATCCCGACATCTGACGTCGGGCGATGTGATAGTGCGGATGGGACGGCAGTCCGCAATAGTTGACGTTTAACACACCGGTATGCTGCTCGAGATGTTCGGCCAGGGCGAGGGCGTTGGCGCAATGCCGGTCCATGCGCAGGGGCAGGGTCTTCATGCCTTGATGGACCAGCCAGGCGTCCATGGGCCCTGGACTGGTGCCGGTCAATTTCATCGTTTCCCAAACCCGCGTTTGCATGAATTCCACATCGCGGCCGACCAGTGCCCCGGCGATCGAATTGCCATGCCCGTTGAGATACTTGGTGGTCGAATGGAGGATGACGTCCACACCATAGTTGAACGGCCGCTGCAGGTAGGGTGTCGGGAAGGTATTGTCCACAGCGGTCCTGACCCCATGTCGGCGTGCGACCTCCACCAGCCCTTCCATGTCGATGCATGCCAGAGTCGGATTGGCGGGTGACTCAAAGAACACCAGGCCAATGGTGTCATCCGTGGCCAGGATGGTCTCCACTGATTGCAGGTCGGTCAGGTCGGTCATAAGCGTCCGGATGCCCGAACGGGCGCAGACCTTGACCAGTAGCTCGGTAGAGCCACCGTAGAGGTTGCCCTGGGTGAGAATGCTCTGACCCGATTGCAGCATGGACAGGACCAGGGTGTGCAATGCGGCCATACCCGAACTGAAGAGGATGCCGTGTACCGCTTCCTCGAGATCATAGGACTCAAGCTGGGTGATCTTGGCTGCGACGGCCTCCACCGTCGGGTTGCCGTAGCGGCTGTAGACATGCCCCTTCTCTTCCTTGCTGAAAATACGCATGCCCTGGTCGATCGACTCAAACTCGAACGACGAGGTCAGGTAGAGCGGGAGGATGTGCGGTTTGGTGGTTCGGGGGTCGGTGACTTCCTGTACGCAGATCGATTCGAATGAGGCCATCTTGTTGCCCGTTAATGTTCCATTAAGGTGGGCCAATTTATTGGAATGTTGTGGCAATTGGCCTTATTTACCGCAAATTTGGATCGTGCACTGGCGTCTTGTAACCACCTTGTTCCTGCTATCCTTGAGTGTTGCCCTGGTCGCACAGGACGTGTACGATGAGGACGTGGAAGAAGCACCACCACGTGAGCGGTGGATGGGTAGCGTGTATGTGGATTTCGGCATCCCGCTTCGCCAGTTCGAGCGGAATATCAACGACAACGGCCTTGGGTTCGGAGGAGAATTACTGTACAATGTCCAGTATCAGCGCCCGGTGTGGGCAGGCATTGGTGTGCATTCCTTTGCGTTCGACGACTACAGCCTGATTTACACGCAGGTCTTTGATGGCGAGTTTTTCGAGTATCGCGAATTGACCGCCTCCCGTATGTTTGCCGCGCACGCGATCTTTCGCTTCCAGCCTGATGTGGACTTCATCATTCAGCCGTATATCCAGGGAGGATTTGGCATGCACTGGTTCTTCACCAATACCAAGATCGAGGACCGCGCCATCGATGAACTTGTGGATCAATTTGGAGAAAACCGGGACTCTGTGCTTGGCTATAGTCTCCATTTCGGGCTGCAATATGTCCCGCGTGGAGTCCCGCAGTTCCGCATTGACTTGCGGGTAGGCTACCTGCGCAATGCCTCGGTCGAGTACATGCGCTATAATCCAGAACTCGGCGATGTCGACAGCTTCCCGATCGACTATTTTGAGACACGAACGTCAGCCGTTGATATCCTTGGATTACACAGCGGTGTGTCATTCATGTTTTAGAGTTGAAGGTTGGAAGTTTAAAGTTTCAGGACTCTAACCTTAAACCTTGAACCTTAAACTTTAAACATGAACCCTACCTTTGCCCCCAATGATAGATTTTGAGGATTACGACGAGGATCTGTACGACGAGCACTGGATCACAACTGATCCTGGGCAAGGGCCTGTGCGCCTGGACAAGTTCCTGGGCGACCGGATGCATGGGGTGTCGCGCAACAAGATCCAGAACGCGATCCATGCCGGAGCCATTCAGGTCAATGACGAGCAGGTCAAACCTAATTACAAGGTGCGCCCCGCCGACCGGATCCGTGTGCTGATGCCTAGAAAGGTGGAAGGTACCGACGAGGTGCAGCCCGAAAACCTGCCTTTGGATATCCTTTACGAAGACGATGATGTGTTGATCGTCAACAAAGCGCCGGGCATGGTGGTGCATCCCGGGATCGGCAATCGGTCCGGTACGCTTGTCAACGCGCTGGCCTACTACCTCAGGAGTCGCGATCTGCCGGTGATGGATGGCAATCCCGAAGACCGGCCGGGGCTGGTCCATCGCATCGACAAGGACACTTCGGGCCTGCTGGTCATCGCCAAGAACGACTTTGCCATGACCCACCTGGCCCGGCAGTTCTTCGACCATACTATTGAACGGACTTATGTGTCACTCGTGTGGGGTGCTCCGGAACCGCCGGAAGGGACGATCGAGGGACATATTGGCCGGCATCCCCGGCAACGCCTGCTCATGACCGTATTTCCGGAAGGCGATGAGGGCAAGGAGGCCATCACCCATTTCCGTGTCCTGGAGGATCTTTACTACGTCAGCCTGATCGAATGCCGCCTGGAAACCGGGCGCACCCACCAGATCCGTGTGCATATGAAGCACCTTGGTCACCCTGTTTTCAACGATGAGCGTTATGGAGGGGATCGTATTATGAAGGGGACGGTATTCACGAAGTACAAGCAGTTTGTCCAAAATTGCTTCGAGTTGATCCGGCGACACGCCCTGCATGCCAAAAGTCTGGGGTTCGTCCATCCGCGCACCGGGGAGCGTCTGCAGTTTGAAAGTCCTTTGCCGGAGGATATGCAGCAGGTGCTCGGGAAATGGCGCAGTTATGTGGCCTCGCGGAAGGAGTTGTGATGGGAATTTGTGTGGGACCTGCGTCAGATGTTACTCGTCTGGGCTAAAGCCCCGGATTTTTCCGTTTCCCATAACCCCGCCCTGAAGGGCGGGGCAAGAAAGGTCATCGTGCAGGCCACACATCAGGGTTAGAGGGCCAAGTCCGAAGGGCGGTATGTGCTAAGCTCCGGAGGAGCGCAATATTTCCAGCTCCGGAGGAGCGTAACGTTCCAGCTCCGGAGGAGCGTAACATTTCCAGCCCCAGCGGGGCGCAATATTTCCAGCCCCGGCGGGGCGTAACATATTGAACATCATATCTTGGCACGCGCAAACGAGGAGACAAGATGCATGGCAAACATCAACCATTGAACACCACATTCGTTTACACCTGCGCATGGACACATTAACGCGTCGCGAAAAAATCGATGCCCTGGCTGCCCTTGGGCAATACATCCTGGAACATGACGAACGTCTTGGTGCCCACGTCCACAGGGCCAGCATGACCAATCCATGGTTCACAAAGGAGAACATCGCACATGCGCTCGAGAGCATTGCCCGGCAATTTCTGGACAGGGATGCTCTGACGGCGTGGCTGCAACCTTATCCGGACCGTGGAGACAATGGCAGGGTGGTCGGGTTAATCGCCGCTGGCAATGTGCCGTTAGTGGGATTCCATGACGTGCTCTCCGTGTTTGTGGCCGGGCACAAGACCCAGTTGAAGCTCTCAGAACGGGACCAATATCTGATCCCCTTCCTGCTCAAGTGGCTCGCAGAGCATGAACCACGTGTGGAGCAGCAGTTTGAGATCGTCGACAAACTCTCCGGCTTTGATGCGGTGATCGCTACCGGGAGCAACAACTCGGCACGGTACTTCAAGCAGTACTTTGGCAAATACCCGCACATTATCCGGATGAACCGGAATGCCGTGGCAGTACTGGGCGGCGACGAATCGGAAGAGCAGCTCCACGGGCTGTGCGAGGATGTCTTTCGCTACTTTGGATTGGGTTGCCGTAGCGTTTCGCATCTCTTTGTGCCTGAGGGATATGATTTCGATCTGTTGAAGAAAGTTTTGAAGGAATATGAGCATTACAACCAGCATGACAAATACCGCAACAACCTGGATTACAACACGGCCATCTACATCCTCAACAAGGAGCAGCACATCGGCCTGCCCAACCTGCTGTTGGCGCAGAAAGATCAGTTAATTTCCCCGGTAGGCTGTCTCTATTATTCGCTGTATACCTCATCCGAAGCGTTGGAGCGCCGGTTGCTGGCGCAAGCCGACGAGATCCAGTGTGTGGTTTCCGACCTGAAATTCACGCAGGTCCGTACCGTACCGCTGGGACAGGCACAGCAGCCCGCCCTGGACGACTATGCCGATGGCGTTAACACCCTCGACTTTTTATTTGATCTGACCTAGCAGATGACACGACAAGAGAAGGCACGTGCCATCCAGAAGATCCTGGATGCTGAATTTCCCGAGACACCCATCCCGCTCGATCATGCCGACCCGTACACCCTGTTGATCGCGGTGCTGCTCTCAGCACAATGCACCGATGAGCGGGTCAACAAGACGACGCCTGTGCTGTTTGACCAGGCTGCCACGCCACAGGCAATGACGGACCTGGCCATCGCCGAGATCGAAGATATCATCCGCCCGTGCGGGCTGGCCCCGGCCAAGTCAAAGAATATCTGGAACCTCTCACGCATCCTGCTGGACGAGCATGGGGGAGAGGTGCCGGCTGACATGGATGCCCTGGAAGCATTGCCTGGCGTGGGGCACAAAACGGCCTCGGTGGTGATGACACAGGCCTTTGGAGTGCCAGCCTTCCCGGTCGATACACATATTCACCGGTTGGCGTACCGCTGGGGGCTGTCCAATGGCAAAAACGTGGCGAAGACCGAAAAGGACCTGAAGAAGGTATTTCCGCGCGAAAGCTGGGCCAAAGTGCATCTGCAGATCATCTACTTCGGACGCAAGTACTGCCCGGCACGGGGTCACCGGCCCGCCGAGTGCCCGATCTGCAGCAAGTACGGTGTGAAATCGCGGATGTAAGGGATCAAAACGGATATCCGATTGCAAAGTTGGTATTGATAAGGTCGAAGGAGAAATCCTTGATCTCATGGAACAGCCAGTATCGCCCTTCCTCGTCGGGGAAGGGATTGCGGACCTTGAGGCCCAGATCGAGCCTGATCAGAAAATAATTGAAGTCCATACGCAGCCCGAATCCCGTTCCGATCGCGATCTGCTTGAGGAAATCGCCGGAAAAGTTGGCACCGGGGCGCTCGGGATCTTTCTGTAAGGTCCACACGTTGCCGGCGTCGACAAAGAGCGCTCCTTCCAGGATCCAGCCGATCTTGAAACGATACTCACCAGAGAGCTCGAGTTTGACATCGCCGGTCTGGTAAAACACCACACTGGTGTCCGCATTGAAGGAAGTGTCTTCATATCCTCCGGGCCCGAGTTCGCGGATCTGCCAGGCGCGGATACTGAGCGGACCGCCCAGATAGAACTGTTTGACAAACGGCACCTGCCGGGTGAAGGGTCCATACGGGAAAGCGACGCCAGCCGAAAGCCGGAACGCCAGCTGCTTGGTGCTCGTAAGTTGCCGGTAAAATCGGGAGTCAAATTCGAACTTGGCATAATGGGCAAAATCAATGGCTGACGCCGTGTCACTCCCGATACTGAATTTGCCCGTTCTGCCCGACAGCGCGTTGTAGAGTGAATTGATCCCCAGGATCTCCAGGCCTGACAGTTCTGCACTGTGGATAATGCTGTACGAATTGCCGCCTGGGCTGATCTGACTGTTGAAGATGTACCGGTAATCACGGAAGAACAGACCGGTAAACAGTTGTTTGCCAAAACTTTCCCGCAGAAAGCGGTTCCTCGACAGGATCGTGTCAAATGCCGGCTGTGTGGTCGGACTGAAATAGTTGAGCCCGATGTGGTTGAGTTCAAAGCGTCGCTGCGCATCTGGCTGGGCATCGTAACCAAGGCTGGCGCTCAACGTATGATAACTGTAGAGGTCGAACAGCGACAGGAACTGGTAGCTCAGGTTGATCCGGCTGTTGCCTTCACGGATCCAGCGAAATACATTGTCACCCAGCAGGCCGTTCTTTCCGATCCGTGTTTTGTTAAGACGGGAATAGAAGTTCAGCGGGTCGATAAATTTGGGTACCAGCAGATTGTTCTGCAGGCTGAAATTGAGTGAGTTGAACCGGTTGTCTGCATCACGTAGATTGATCTCAACACCAGTTTCCAGATTGGTCAGGAAGAGCTCTGCGCCACGAAAGAGGTTGCGGTTGCGGTAGTTGACATTGGCTCCCAGCCCCATGAGTGACCGCTGTCCGCCCGAGAGAGAGGCGTAATTGAGTTCGAGGTCGCCCCCGATGCCCATCTTCTTGTTGCGGGTCAGGATGATCGTGTAGTCGAGCACGGTCGAGTCCCGGGCACTATGTGACGCCTTGATCGAGACAAATTTGTAGGTATCGAGTTTGCTCAGTTGCCTGTACGACTTGTCAAAGTCATCGCGATTGTACAGTTTCCCGCGTTGCAGATAGATATTGCGGAGGATGATGTCCGGTTTGACAAGGATGCGTTCGCCGGCGGTGATAAACCTGACGCCCTCTATGACGGTGTCGATCGTCGTTGGTCCCGGCTCGGAATAATCGGGATACACGGTGATCTCACCGATGGTATACGCCTGATGCCTGCCTTCGGGAGGGTTGAAGATCTCGATCTCCAGTTTCATCTTGAGGTTGCTGCTGTCGCTCAGCGGTCGTGAGACATATTCACCCGTGAAATTGGCATAACCACGATTTTGCAATGCGCGGATGATCCGGCGTCGCTCCTGATTGTAGAGTTCGATGTCGACGGGTGCTCCGGGGGCGAGGTGCGACTCGGTAACGATGGTATCGAGGATCCTCTGGATGGTAGTATCCGGACTGATGTAGCGGATCGACTCAACGCGCCACCGACGCCAGGGATCGGCATGGTAGATGACGGTGGCTCTTTTCCTGTCAAACTTGGTCTGGTAGCTCACCCGGGCACTCCAGTAACCCTTCTCACGGAGGTATCTCTGCATGGCAACCACCGTCTGATCGGACAACGTCGTGTCCAGAATGACCGGCGGGTCGGCGATCTTGCGCTGCACCCATGATTTGAGCCAGGTGCTGTCCGGGTTGTCGATGGTGCGATAATAGAACCAATGCCGGGGTATGCCAAAGAAGGTACGGGTTGCAGGCTGCTGGTAACGCTCTTCGAGCGCAGTCCGCAGGACGCTCTTGTTCCTGACCCGCACCTCCGATTTGATGCGCACTTCATTCTCTTCGAGGAAGTACTCTCCTTCGTCGAGATATTTGTTGGAACTGCAGGCGCCAAGGAGAACTGAGAGGAGAACACAGCTGTACAAAAAAAGCCTAATTTCCCACCTTTGGATCCCTGTCATGCGCGCATGCTTTCGAAGAGCAAGATAACGTTTGTACGCTCCCTCCAGCTCCGGAAATACCGTCAAAAGTATCACAAAATCGTGGTCGAGGGGACCAAAGTCGTGACGGAGGCGCTCGCCGGTTCGCTCATCGAGATTGAGGAGATTTACGGCACGCCGGAGTGGTTGGCAGCGCATGCCAATCTCCTGAGGACTTCCGGAGGTGAGGTCGTATCAGTAACGCTGCGCGAGCTGACCAAAGTATCCGCTCTGAAGACCCCGCAAGGGGTACTGGCCGTGGCGGCAATGCCCGTGGTACCGCTCGACCTCAGTCAGCCGCAACATCAGTTGTGCCTGTATCTCGATGGCGTCCGCGACCCCGGCAATCTGGGCACGATCCTGCGGGTGGCCGATTGGTTTGGCTTCCGGCACGTGTATTTGTCTGAAGATTGCGTGGATATCTATCATCCCAAAGTGATCCAGGCATCAATGGGCAGCGTTTTCCGGGTCACACCCATGGTCGGCGCACTGAGTACCCTGGTGGCAGGTGGCAAGATTCCGGTGTGGTGCACGGCTCTGGAAGGCGAGCCGCTCTGGGGCTTGACACCTCCTACCCATGGACTGCTCGTGCTGGGGAACGAGTCTCACGGCATTCCTTCGAAGGATCTCGGACATTGCACACAACAGGTCAGCATCCCCTCGGATTTCAGCCTTGGAGCGGAGTCCCTTAATGTGGCGGTTGCGGCGGCGATCTGCTGTGCGCACTTTCGCGCGGCCGGCATCTAAACACACGAGAATTTTTGTATAATGCACTGCTTCAAACGAAAGGAACAGGGGTTGTCTTGATGTGCTCGTCATATGTACTTTAATTCCCAGGGAGAAGAATCCATCACCTACGATGCCATTGTCATTGGGTCCGGCATTTCCGGCGGCTTTGCAGCCAAGGAACTGTGCGAGAAAGGACTGAAAACCCTGGTCCTGGAGCG
>JAWWBX010000198.1:0-8361 GCA_033720735.1 Saprospiraceae bacterium | reverse complement strand
GGAGACCTGGATCTCTTTGTTACTGCCTATAAGGGCCCCAACCGTCTATATCAAAATTCTGGCGGTCTTGTATTCGTAGAAGTGACTGCTGTTGCCGGTTTGCCGATTGCAAATGCTACAACCTCTTGTGCTGCCGCGACCGACTACGACAGAGACGGCGATCTTGACCTGTATGTAGGCAACTACGGCGATCCGGCTCTTCCGACACCGGATACCAACTATATGTACCGCAACAACGGAGATGGCACCTTTACCGATGTGACAGGACTTACCGGAACAGCTGACAGCACGCGTCAGACCCTCGCTGCGACTTTCTTCGATTACAATAACGATGGCTGGGAAGACCTGTACGTGTCCAACGACCGGATCGACTTCCGCAACGCCCTCTATCAGAATAATGGTGACGGGACCTTTTCGGATGTTTCAGCATCGTCCGGAACAGATATCACCATTGACGCCATGAATGTCGGAATTGGGGACTATGACAACAATGGTCATCTTGATATCTATGTAACCAACACGTTTGCCGGAAGTGTTTTTCTCAAGAATAATGGCAACGGTACGTTTACCGATGTGGCACCAGCTAGCGGAACCCTGTTTTCCGGTCATGTCGGATGGGGAGGAACACAGTTTGACTTCGACAATGACCTGGACCTGGATCTTTATGTATCGTGCAGTATCCCATTCTCCTCGCTCCCGAACGGTTTCTTTATCAATGATGGCTCCGGAATCTTTGCGGAACCTTACGCTGCAACCGGAGGCCTGCAGGGAATAGACTTCGTGCGTGGATTCAGCAATGCAGTGGGTGATTTCAATCATGATGGGAAGTATGACATTGCTGTGTGCAATATTCAGCCGGACTCTTTGCACATCTGGGAAAACATCGACACCAACTCCAATCACTGGTTCAAGCTGAAACTGGTGGGTACGAGCAGCAACCGCAACGCGATTGGCGCCTGGATCGAGGTGTGGATCGACGGTCAGAAGTATCTGCGCACCACCCACACGCACCAGGCTTTCATGGCCCAGTACAGCCATACCATGATCATCGGGACAGGCAGCCACGAGGCCATCGATTCGCTGGTGGTCCGGTGGCCATATCCCTCCGCGCCGTTGCCATACACCAAACAAATGATCCCGGGGTGCGCGATCACCATGTCTGCCGTTAACTGCTTTACCGAGGGGCAGGCACTGCCCACCAGCTCGCACATGGTGACATCAACTGACAACGCCGGCCCGGCCACCCTGCGGGACATGATCGATGGCGCATGTCATGGCGATACCATCATGTTCGACGCCTCACTGGCGAATGATACGATCACCTTGAGCGGTGCGCCGCTGCTGTTGGACAAGGATCTGATGATCCAGGCATCGGGCATTGCCGGGCTCGTGATCCGGGTTGCCGATACCAGTGCCACCGTGACAGTCTCTCAAGGAGTCACCGTTTCCATCGCCGGCCTCGAATTTCTGGATGGGGCAGTCACGCCTCCTGACCCCATGATCACCAACTACGGTACGCTGGTACTGGAAAACATGACACTCACATCACAAAACGCGCTGGCCAATGGTCAGACCTTGATCCGTTCACATGGCATGCTCAGCCAAAAAGGGGTGATCCAGGTATTGAAACAATGAACGTCGGCCGCACCCCCTCAGGGCTAACGGTTGAGAACATCGTCCTTGACACTCAGGGCAATCTGGACGACCTCATCGATGAGCGGCTGAGGGACATTCAGCTCCTGCAGCGTGGTAATGAGGTGACCTGCCACTGCATTGAAATGTGCTTCGGTCAGACGCATGTGCGCGTGGGCCTGCCGCATCGATTTGCCATCGTAATTCATCGGTGCTCCAAAGGCATAGGCCAGGAATCCCTTGAGTTTGCCGGACTGACGCTCCATGTCGATGTGCTCAAAGAAGTGATTGATGATCGGGTCTGCCAACACTTTCTGATAAAAGATGTCGACCGCTGCATTGACCGCAGCCATGCCACCGATCCGGTCGAAAAGGGTTGCTGATTTTGCTGTTTGCATTGTCGTAGTGGTTAAAAGGTTCAGTACGAAAATGCGCGGGTTCTGCAGAGCATGGTAAGGCTTCTTGACAAGCCGTAGCATCTGTTGAGTAGTTGGGGTGCCTTTTTTAGTAACCCTGCGGGAGCCAGACAAGGAATTGTTCCATCTCGCACCATACCATGGTGATGTCTGGAGGGTCTTGACAGGCGATGATACTGCGGTGATTTTCATCAGATGGCGCCTCATCCCTCAATCGACTTGGTGTTGCCCAATGAGTCCAGGGTTCTTTACCTCATGGCAACACTCCCGGGGTCTGCTATCTCCGACCATCCGTCGGTTCTGCCAAAAGTGATATTATTTGCTATCTTGATAGCAACACGTAAACCGCAACCCCATGCTCGCGAAACCCCGTTCAGGCCTCTGCCTGAGCCTGTACTGTTTCATAGTTGCCGAAGTCAGAATCATCACGGACCGTCAATCCGGTGACCTGATATGAAGCAGGCTGCCATTTCCGACGAGATGATCCTCGACAAGCTTCACGCGATCAGAGGCCAGAAGGTGCTGCTCGACCGGGATCTTGCTAACCTGTATGGCGTTCAAACCAAAGTGCTGAAACAGGCCGTCCGCAGAAATGCCGACCGGTTCCCATCTGATTTCATGTTTGAATTGAGCACGTCCGAGTTTGCGGACTTGAGGTCACAAATCGTGACCTCAAGCCACGGAGGCACGCGGTACCCACCAATGGCCTTCACAGAACACGGGGTGCTTATGCTTTCGAGTGTGCTGCGAAGCGAGCGTGCCGTGCAGATGAACATTCAGATCATGCGGATCTTTGTCCGGATGCGTGAGATCCTGTTGACACACAAGAATCTGTTGCTCAAGCTCAGTGCGATCGAGGCCAAACTGGGGCAGCATGATCAACAATTATCCACTTTGTACGCGTACATCAAACAGCTCGTGAAGGAGCAGGACGAGCGCGAGAGCGTACAGCAGCGCAAGCGGATTGGTTTCCATCCAACCTGACGAACCAGCATGCGATTGATCCACCTATATAAACCGTTATACCGTGCTTACCAAGACCTTTGCCAGCGCCGTTTACGGCGTCGACGCGCGCACGATCACCGTCGAAGTGAATGCCGGCGGTCCGATCGGCAGCTCGCAGAATAACTATTTCATGGTCGGGCTCCCCGACAACGCTGTCAAGGAGGGCCGGCAGCGCATCTTCGCCGCGATGAAGAATATCGGCAGACGCATACCCTTTGTCAAGCTGGTGGTCAACCTGGCACCGGCCGATGTGCGCAAGGAGGGCAGTGCCTATGATCTCCCGATCGCCGTGGGGATGGCCGCCAGCACCGGGCTGATCGATGGCAGCCGGCTCGCCGATTATGTAATGATGGGTGAGTTGTCACTCGATGGTACCTTGCGCCCCATCAAGGGCGCCCTGCCGATTGCCATCCAGGCGCGCAACGAGCGCTTCAAGGGGCTCCTTCTGCCACGTGCAAATGCACGTGAGGCGGCTATCGTAGACGGTCTCGAGATCTACGGGATCGAATCACTTTCCGAGGCACTCAACTTTCTCGACGGAGACGTTCTGCTGGAGCCGTTATCGTGTGACACGCGCGAGCTGTTTGAGGATACCGTGAGTGACTACGACATTGACTTCAGTGACGTAAAGGGCCAGGAAAATATCAAACGTGCACTCACCATCGCCGCTGCCGGCGGGCACAATGTCATCCTGATCGGGCCTCCCGGAGCCGGCAAGACCATGCTGGCGCGGCGGTTGCCGACCATCCTGCCCAACCTGTCGTTGCGCGAATCACTCGACACCACCAAGATCTACTCGGTGGCCGGCATGCTGGCCGAGGACAGTGCGCTGATCACGCGGCGGCCGTTTCGCTCCCCCCATCACACGATCAGCGACGTGGCTCTGGTGGGCGGCGGCTCGTATCCCCATCCCGGAGAGATCTCACTTGCTCATCACGGGGTGCTGTTCCTTGACGAGCTGCCCGAGTTCAAACGGTCGGCACTGGAAGTCCTGCGTCAACCACTGGAAGAGCGGAAGGTGACTATCAGCCGGGCGCGGATCGCGGTGGAATTTCCAGCCAGCTTTATGCTTATCGCCAGTATGAACCCCTGTCCTTGTGGCTACTACAACCACCCTGATAAAGACTGTGTCTGTGCTCCCGGCACGATCAAGCGCTACCTCAACCGCATCTCCGGCCCGCTGCTCGACCGGATCGATCTGCACGTAGAGGTGACGCCGGTGAGCTACGACAGTCTCACGACCCACGCAGACGTGCCCACCGAAACGAGCGCACAGATCCGCGAGCGCGTCGCAAATGCGCGGAAGGTGCAAACTGAACGGTTTGCCGACTGCCAGGGCGTCAACTGCAACGCCCAGATGCCCAGCCGCATGGTGCGCGAGGTGTGTGCCATCGACAAGGCGGGATTGACCCTGCTGAAGACCGCGATGGAGAAGCTGCAGCTGTCGGCGCGGGCCTATGACCGCATCCTGAAGGTCTCACGCACGACAGCTGATCTGGCAGGGTCGCCGGAGATCGGGATCGAGCATCTCGCGGAGGCCATCCAGCTTCGGACATTGGATAGAGAAGGTTGGAGCGGGTGAGTATGTCTGAAGAACGGAGTTGTCATTCCGAGCCTTCTGCCGGATTGATTGAGACGGGTTGGATTACCGGCGAGGAACAACTCAGGACGTTGGATCGAAAGGGCTCGAGTGGGTGAGATATGGAACTCTGAATTACGTATCATCATTATAATATACGTACGATGAAAATCACATACGTATGACAAAACTGACGTTGAGTATCGATAAAACCGTGCGTGAAGCCGCGAAGCGGTATGCCAAGCGTTCAAATACCACCGTGTCACGCCTGGTGGAAGATTACCTGATTCGCCTCATGACTTCCGAAGAAACGACGTATCCATCGGCGGTTGCTGAGTTGATTGGATACGCCAAAACACCGTCACCCCCGGACGACGACCGACAGGCCAAACTCGCCTATCTCAAATCCAAGTACCTGGATTGATGATCTTCCTGGATACGGACGTTCTGCTGGATGTGGCGTGGCAGCGCGACCCCTGGTATATCGCTGCCGCCGACCTCCTCACTTTGATCCACGATGGCGATCTCCGGGGAGGCACCACACCGGTGGTACTGACCAACGTCTATTACTTGCTGTCAAGAGAGAACTCGGAAAAAGTGGCTACCGGCTTTATCTCCCGCCTTTTACTTCTCCTTGAATTCATCCCGGTCGAACGGACCGATTACCAACTGGCGTTCGACTCGAGCTTTAAGGATAAGGAGGATGCCATCAACTCCTACGCAGCATATTCAGCAGGCTGTACCACGATCGTGACCCGAAATGTGCGGGATTTCCATCCATCAACTCTGGCGGTCATGACCGCAGATGAGTTTCTCCAGCACCGCTTGTTGTAGGAACGTGTGCGGTCTAAGACGCCGAGAATCGCCGCTTGAGCATGATCAGCTCACGGGATTGACGGTCTTCGGCCTGCGCGGCTTCGATGGCGTCGTCGACGATCTTCACGGCACGGTTCTTATCACCGTTGAGATAGACCAGTGTTGCGTAAGTCACGAGGCGTTTGTCTGTAGAGCGCACTTCAACGGAGCGGCGGGCCGCATCCTCGCCGAGCTTGAGCAACTCGGGGTGTGACGCAAACTGCTTCATGATCGTCACGGCGATCCCGTGCAATTTGCCGGCGCGATCACCGGCGTATTTCTTAAGGTAGGTTTTGGTGTAGCCGTAGTACATGTCGGCGTCCCGGACCCCCTTGGCGTAAGTCATCCCGCTTTCGGCCTCGAACTGGCCGGCTTCATCGGGAAGGTGCTTGCGCACGGCCGCGACGGCCTCCTCCAGCAGATCCGCGCTCTCGTATTTCGCTGCCCGTTGCACGGTTTCATTCGCGGCAGCGCGGATCTGTTTGTTGACCGTGTCCTCCCCTTCGAGTCCGATCAGTGCGGCTTTGTGCTCTTCGAGGTAACCGAAGATCTTGCTGTCGACCTGGTGAGCACCGACCAGGATCAGCCGCAGGTTCTCCGGCGTTGTCAGGTCGGTTTGCTCCTTGAGGTAGTCATTGACGACTTTCAGGCTCGACTTGCCGGCCTTGTTCAGCGCCACCACATAATTGTACACTGTTTCGTAGTCGCGGGCGCCTTCATCATACTGCACCTTGAATTTGGCACTGCCATCATACTTCCCGAACGCCGTTTTACCCAACTCGATAAAGTCCTTGACCTGCCGTGCTCCTTTCGTGGTATGGACCACTTGCCCGTCCCCGTCGATCCAGAAGAACGTCGGAAAGGCCGAGACCGGATACTTCTTGCGGAATTCCAGCCCTTCGCCGCGCTCCATGTCGAGTTTCATATTGATGAAATGGGCATTGTAATAATCGCCGACTTCCTTCTGAGGAAAGACCTGGGCCGACATCCTCTTGCAAGGACCGCACCAGGTGGTGTACGCATCGACAAAGACGAGCTTGTTCTGTTCCTGCGCCAGTTTCAAGGCTTCGTCCCATTTGCCCTGAAAGAAATCAATGCCCTGAGCAAACGTGAAGCTGAGGGTTGCGCAAAACAATGTGAGACTGATCAGTTTCTTCATATCCTACGGTTGTGGCATGGACGTGCCAAGATACGGCAAATCGCGTGCCTATGCATATCGTGAAGACGCTTGAGGACGGCATTTCAGAGACTCCACTCCCCCTTTAACAGAAAAATAACGCCACGCCATGTTAAACATCGTGGGGCGGGTACCGTCATAGGTTGCAAAGCAGATCGCAGATGGCATCGTTCGAAGCAGTCAAACATCTGGCCTGGCGGGCCGGCTTTGGATTGAGCAGCACCGAAACTTCCGGCGAGGCACCCGACCTCTCCGCACTACTGGATCGTCTGTTCAGAGTTGAGGAAACGATGCGGGAGCTTGACTTGCAAGAAGGTGACCGCGTCCAAATGATGATGTCATCGGCTGAGGAACGCCGGCAACTCAACCGTCAGAATATGCGGCAGCTGCGGGCCGAATGGCTCGACCTCCTGGCCTTCCCGGCTGGTTCGGACTTGCGTGAGAAGATGGCCCTCTTCTGGCACGATCATTTTGCCTGCCAGACCCTGTTCCCGGGCTGGGCGCAACGGCAACTGCAGACGCTCCGTACATATGGCCTGGGGTATTTCCGGGACCTGTTGGTCGCCATCAGCAAGGACGCGGCCATGTTGCATTACCTCAACAACCAACAAAACCGCAAGGATCACCCCAATGAGAACTATGCACGTGAGCTGATGGAGCTGTTTACCATCGGGCGGGGCCACTACACGGAGCAGGATGTGCAGGAGGCCGCCCGTGCGTTTACAGGATGGAGCTCGGACCTGCGTGGCCGGTTTGTATTCCGCAAGGGACAGCACGATTTCGGACGAAAGACATTCATGGGTCGCACCGGTGACTGGGACGGCACAGACATCATCGACATCATCCTCGATCGACCTCAGACCGCCCACTTTCTTGCCACGAAGATCTTCCGCTACTTCGTCCATCAAGAGGTCGATCCAGTCCGGGTCCAGGAGCTCGCGGATGTGATGCGCTCCAATGACTATCACATCGGCGCCGTGATGCGGCATCTGTTTGAGCGTGACTGGTTTTATGACCCGGCGCTGTACGGCACCAGGATCAAATCACCGGTCGAACTGGTCGTCGGGATGATGCGCGCCCTGGAAGTTCGACCCGAGGGGCACAAGGCAATCAACCGTCTGCTCGCCAGCATGGGTCAACTCGCATTCAGGCCACCGTCGGTGGCCGGGTGGCCCGCGGGCCGGGGCTGGATCAACAGTGCCACCCTACCCATCCGGCTCAATCTACCCTTCCTGGTGCTCAGCCCGCCCAGCCGCCTGGAGGCATTGCTCAATGAGTCGCCGCGGTTTAACGTACCTGAACGCCGGATTGACAAGCGCTACGGCCCCCATTCTATTGCGTCTTTGGCCGAACGGCTGCTGTGTGTCCCCTGCGATATCAGCAAGCTCGCTCAATTTGACCTCAAGACCACACAAACCCGGATCGCCAGGATCATGGCCCTTCCCGAATATCAAATGTGTTAAATCTCATCGTATGGATCGCCGTGCATTTCTCAAGTCTTCATCTCTGGTCTCTACAGCGTTGTTCATGCCGCGTTTTCTGCATGCGTTTGACCGCGTGGACCTGCGGGATCGGCGCATCCTGGTGGTACTGCAGTTGTCCGGTGGCAATGACGGGCTCAATACCTTCATCCCGTTTGAGGATGACATCTACTATCAAAACCGGCCCAGTCTCGCCATTCGTAAGGACGAGGCCTT
>JAWWBX010000197.1:0-8393 GCA_033720735.1 Saprospiraceae bacterium | reverse complement strand
CACGCGCAGCACCGAGGGCTCACCCTTGAGGAGGGTGCCCTGGATCACCAGCGCATCGGCAGTACCGGCAGGTGCCGGCAGATTGATCTTGTCCAGGCAGCTGACTGCCGAGAGCAAGAACACCATCAACGCCGCATTGCGTATGAATCGTTGAAGTGACATCATCAGAGTATTTCAAAGTTGAGAGTGATGGCGGGGAATGCGCTCCCCAGGATCGAAAGCTGATTGGCCTGAACCCGCTGAAATGCAGCCTGGGTATAGTAGACCGAGAATGCGTTCTTCCTGCCGTAGAGATTGTAGACCGAAATCGTCCAGCTGGTCTGGATCTTCCGGTCTTTCTTGTACCCTTTGCCGAGGGTGTAGGCGACATCCAGCCGGTGATAGTCAGGGATCCGGATCTGATTACGATTGGCATAGACCGGTACGATGAGGCCGTCGATCGTCTGGTAGGTGCCTACCGGTGGTGAGGTCGGTCGACCCGTACTGAAGTTGAAATTGAAGGTGAGCGTGTTGCGTCGGTTGGGCTGATAGTTCAGCAGCAGGGACAGGACATGCGTCTTGTCAAAATTGCTTGGGTACCAATCGCCGCGGTTGATACCCTCGATCTTGCGCTCTGCCCTCGACAAGGTATAACTCAACCAACCATTGATCTCACCTTCTTTCTTGCGGATACTGAGTTCTGCTCCGTAGGTCCTTCCCTCCCCGTTGCGCAACTCGGTCTCGAGGTGCGGATTGACCACGAGGTCGGCAAAATCGCGATAGTCATACAACTGATCGATCAGGCGGCCATAGATCTCCAGCGAGGTCTCCCACATATTGTCGTTCATATTGCGGAAGTAGCCCACCGAGACATTGTGCGAGCGGGGTGGCTTGATATACGCCGTACTCAGTTGCCACTGGCTGGTCGGCGTCGGTGAATCCGAATTGAAGATCTGGTTGATAAACTGAGCGGTCCGGCTGTAACCCAGTTTCACCGAAGAGGACGGAGTCAGACGGTAGCGCACCGAGAGACGCGGTTCGACGCTCGTATAGGAGGCGATATTGCCGTTGCCATACAGTGTCGTATCGATGATCTCCGTAAAGACCGGTTGCTCCGGGTTGGCATAGGAGAAGACCGTCTTGGGGCCGAGAAACTGGTAGTAGGCAAACCGCAGTCCGCCCGACACCAGCAATGGCGTCGAAACCAGGTATTCCGCGTTAAAGAAGGCGGCGGCCTCCATCGCCTGCTCGGTCTCCAGGGCCGCCTCCGTGATGATCGAAACGGGACCCAAGGGTGCCCTAGAGCCAGGATTCACCTCATACCAGATGGCAGATCCGCCCAGATCGAGGCGCAAGGCATCCACCGGATTGAGGGTCAGTTTTTCCTTCAGTTTGAGATAGCTCACGTCATTGTGCAGGACCGATGCGTCATTGCCGGCAAAGTCCTGCTGCGTGCTGGCATACTCGCTCAGGGTCACCGAAAAGTTGGAGTAGGAACGATCCGAGAAGATCGACCTGAACATGGCCTGTGCCATCCGCGTCTCATATTCAAACCCAAACTCTTTGTTGTAGTCAAATTCGTCGGCTGAGGCATAGCCAGAGACGATGACCGTGTTGCGATCATTGAGTCTGGCAGTCAGGCGTACGTTCGCATCGTAAAAGAACGCTGAGCTGTTTTGCACCTCGAGCACGTCCATTTGCCGCAGGATCCAGTCGGCATGCGACACGCGTCCGCCGGCGATAAACGAGACCTTGTCCTTTACCAGCGGCCCCTCCAGCGATAGCCGGCTTGCTACCGGACCGATCCCACCTTTCATCTTGAAGTGTCCGAAATTCCCATCCCGCATCTCAATGTCCATGACCGAAGCCAGCCGCCCGCCAAACTCCGCAGGGATATTCGCCTTGTACAGGTCGACACGGCCGATCATGTCCGAGTTGAATGCACTATAGAAACCCAGGGCATGCGAGGCATTCATAAAGAAGCCTTCATCCTGCATGATCAGGTTCTGATCCACATCGCCCCCCCGCACATTGAAGCCCGAAGCCCCCTCGCCAATCGAGCTGACACCCGGGTGCAGCAGCAGGCTTTTCACGACATCTGCCTCTCCAAAAAAGGACGGCAGCTTTTTGATACTCTGCACGTCGAGCGTCGCCACGCCGATTTGGGCATTTTCCACCTGCGCGTCTGGTGCATCAGCCCTGATCGTGACCTCGTCCAGTTCGACGGTTGATCGGTTCAACTGCAGGGCCACCTCTCCGTCGCTGTAGGTCCGGACTTCACGAATGAGGTCTTCGTACCCGATATACTTGATGTGCAATGTATGTTGGCCAACCGGCAACCTGGTCTCGAACATGCCATCCGCATCGGTGACGGTCCCGGACCCGCGGCCGGGCCAGGTGACGTTGGCACCAATGATCGGTTCGCCATTCTCGGCATCCGTCAGGATACCCCGCACCGTGGTCATACCCGAACCACCCAGTTCCTCGATGTTCCCCACGATGATCACCGACGACGTCTTCTCTTCGGGTTCGGTCAGGGATTGTTCGAGCGCTTTGTAATAGTCCGCCGAGTAAGTCTCCTGCACCAGGTGGCGCGGCGCGATCAGCACGACGTAGTCACGGTAAATGATATGCCCGAGGAGCGTACCCCCCAACAACCGGTCCATGGCTTCGGCCAGTGGAAGGCCGGTCAGGTCTGCGCTGACCGGATCGTCCGGCAGTGCCTGTCGTTTGTAGTAGAACTTTACGGGATAGGCCTGCTCCAGGGCCGCGAGGATGTCCGTCAGGGGTTGTTCCTCAAAGGTCGCGTCGATGACCACGTCTGGCATTGTTTGAGCCGAAAGATCGTGGAAGGAACACATGCAGAACAGGCTCCACATCCAGAGCACCAGATGTCTCATGCAGCAACTTTTTGGTCGAGTTTTTCTTACTGGCCGGGGCACGACCCCGGTTTTCAAAACGTCCAAAGATAATGTTTCGTGAATGATCGGCACCGCGAATGCTGCGGAATGACGCCCAGGTTGCCAGTTAGGCAAACAAGGGGCTCAGGCGCCTCAATCGCCAGCCACCAAAAATTGCAGGCGCCAACCGTCAGCGGCGCGTTCGAATGCCGCGCGAAAGTCGATGGGACTCCGGAAATACTTGCCGAAGACCCAACCCGTACGGCCATCGTCCAGCGTGACCTGGTACCACGGGTAGGCATCGCTACCGATGGTGTCGGCATGGGGGGTGCGTGTGCCGGAATATCCGACGATATCATACGTGAGGGCACCGAGCACGGCGGCCTCCGTTCCGGGTTTCTCGCGCACCCGGACCCGGCTTCCTGTAATGGCCCCGTGCGTAAAGGCATCATATGCATCCGGCCACATTGCATAGACGTACGGGGCGATGAACACACGTTGCGTCGTGTCTGCAAACTGGCCGCCTAACCGGAGTACTTGGTCCAGCACATCCCACAGTGGGGATGCACGGTAATCGCTTCCCAGACCCCACATGATCCGGAATCCATTCTTTCCGCCCTCACCGCCGAACGAGATCTTCGAATTGCGGTCAACCAGTTGCATGACAAAGGCCGTGTCTTTTCGCCTTATCGCATCCAGGAGGTCTGACCTGAAGCGCACAAACGCCGGTGATACCTGACCCTCATCCACGGGAAAAAGTTTGCCGGGTGATTGATCAGCGGTGGCCGGCATCTCCAGATCGATCAAGGCACCGGCGCCCTCAACGGTACCGGCAGTGTCCTGCACCGCGGCCGGGTCAGGTTCGGACCGCGTTCCGGAGTTGCTGGCGACCGGATTTTCACCACATCCGGTGATCAGCCCGATCAACAGTAGCGAGCAGCTGCTCAACGCAATAAGGAGTGATTTCACGGCGGGAAAACTAAGAAAATTTATCAGGTGTGGTGACAGGGGGCCGGTGCCGGGAATCCCTGACTTTCACTATGTTCACCAGTACAACTGAAACCGATGCCGGAATCACCCTACACGAGTCCCGAAAATGTGAGCCTGGCTGCAGAGCGCTTACGCAAGGCCGCTGAAACCGGGGTGCCCTGTGCGCCTGTGCGTGATCTGCTGGGAGATCAGGATCTGGACGCCGCGTATGCCGTGCAGAAGCTGAACACCGGCGTGCGCATCAAGGACGGGGCCGGAGTGGTAGGTCACAAGATTGGCCTCACCTCGGCAAGGGTACAACAGCAGCTCGGTGTGTCGCAGCCCGACTTTGGGGTATTGTACGATGATACGGAGATCATGAACGGAGGCGCGATCTCCTGCCAGACGCTCATGCAACCGAAAGCGGAGGCTGAAGTGGCCTTCGTACTGCGACGCGACCTGGACGGCTATGCGCACACCACGGCGCAGGTCCTCTCGGCGATCGACTACGCGCTGGCGGCGATCGAGATCGTCGGAAGCCGGATCCAGAACTGGGATATTCAGATCACTGATACGATTGCCGACAATGCCTCCGCGAGCCATTTTGTCCTGGGCCACCGACCTGTGCCACTCCGTGATCTTGACCTCATTCATGGCAGAATGCAAATGTCCAGGAACGATGAACTCGTGTCTACGGGTACCGGTTCTGAATGCATGGGATCCCCTGTCAACGCATTGGTCTGGCTGGCCAATGCCCTGAGCAAGCTGGGCAAACCACTGCGGGCAGGCCAGATCATCCTGACCGGCGCACTGGGCCCCATGGTGGCGGTGCAACCGGGCGATCAGTTTCACGCCCGGATCGAGGGACTGGGAGACGTCATTGTTCATTTTGACCCCTAAGGAATTGCTGAAGAAAGAAGATCACGACACCATCGCAGCCCGACTCGACGAGGCCGCCCGCCATGCGCACGCGGTAGCGCAAATCAGTCACGCATTTCCGCTGACTCTGGATGATGCATATGCCATCCAGGCGCTGTCCATTGACCGACGGATCGCCCGTGGTGAGCAGCTTGCGGGATTCAAGATGGGATTTACCAGCCGGGCAAAAATGGAACAAATGGGCGTGCACGACATGATCTGGGGACGCCTGACGGACGCCATGCACATCCCTGATGGAGGCACCCTGCACATGGACCGTCTCATCCACCCGCGGGCCGAGCCCGAGATCTGCTTCAGATTCGATCAGGATGTGGACCAGGCGCTTTCAGTAGCAGAGGTCAAAACCTGTGTTGATGCCGTCGCTCCGGCGATCGAGGTGATCGATTCGCGGTATGAGCATTTCAAGTTTTCACTGGAGGATGTGATTGCCGACAACTGTTCGTCGGCGGCATTCGTCGTCGGGACCTGGCACCCGGCAGACACGCCGCTTGACCACCTGAAGATCAGCCTTGCCATCGATGAGGCTGTCGTGCATGAAGGAGCCTCAACCGCGATCCTCGGCGATCCCTGGGAATCGGTCGCCGCGGCCACCCGGCTGATCACAGGCGGAGGGGTACGCATTCCGGCCGGATGCGTATTGATGGCCGGCGCAGCCACGCCAGCTGTCTATCTGAAACGCGGGCAGCAGGTTGCAGTGAAGATTGACCAACTGGGTGGTTGTTCGTTCCTGACCCAGTAATTAAGCAGTGGTGTCCCTATGCCGATTGCGACTGTTCCTGCGGGACTTCGACACCGACATGCGCGCAGACAATCTCCCACAAGTGCTCGTAAGGCACGATCTCTACCTCTTCGGCGTCTTCGGAGGCGCTGCGCGGCAGTTCACGCAGTTTGGTCAGATACTTCGCCGAGATACGGCGGTATTGAACAATATCGTACCTGAGGCGGGGCAATGACAGGAGAAGTCTGAGGAAGAGCCTGGCGCGCGACCGCGGTGACTTGAGATGGCGCTTGATGTACAGGGAGACCTTGTCGTGCCACATCAGGATAAACTCGGTCGATCCATCGCGCATGGTATGGTAGACCAGTTCGGCGATCAGCATGCTCGCATCGAGTGCTTTGGCATCTGGTGAGTACTCGCGCAAGCCGGTGTTGATGACTTTGAGCATGCGCTTATGCAGCTTGCCGGTGGCAAGTCCGAGGTAGACCTCATACAATTTCACCCGTGCGCGCGTGCGCCGGTTGCCGATCGGCGACCCGGACCATTTCTTGAGTTCCCTGACCACCTGCCGTGCCAATGTGTAGTCCCTGCCGGCGATGGCCGTCCTGATCAGCATTTCCTTGTTGTTGGCCCAGGTCAGGTTGCGGCCATTTGGTGTGCGCGCGTTCTCGTCGAGCAACTCGCGCGCAGCGGTGAGATCACCCTGCAGGATATGACACTGGACCAGCATATTCTTGAACATGACCTTGGGGATCGCGTGATCATAGTCGAGCGCATTGAAGTATTCCAATGCTTCCCCGATGACCTCCATGGCCTCAGCCACCCGGTGCTGGCTCATTTTATCGATGTAGGCCACGAGGTAATACCGCAGGCAAAAGCCCGTCGTGTTGGTCGTCTCCTTGAGTTCAGCAAGCCGTTTGAGCCAGTCCGAGATCGTCGCGCGGATCTGCTCGCTGTGATGTTTGCGACCGCCATAGTAGTACATGATATCACCATACGCCTTCTCGGCCGTGATCTCGTTCTGATAATGCTGCAGATACTCCAGTGAGAGCTGGTAGTAGTAGTCGGTCTTTGTCTGATTGCGCTCTGTATGCGCGTAATGGTACACCAGGATATGTGCCAGTTCGACCACCAGGTGAGTGAAATCGTAGCGGACGGCAGAATGCACCAGGCGCGTGGCGAGCAGGTTGGCGTAGCGCCGGGCCCCGAGTCGGATCAGCGTATGGATGACCGCCATTTGCTTGATGTGCCGGAGATATACCTTCTGAAAGCTGGTGGCGTTGCGTCCGCCCGTGGCCAGGATCAGGTTGTACAGCTTGTCGCGCAAGCGGCTCTTGAAGGATTCATAAGAGCGGCGGGTCACATCCGGGAACCAACGCTGCCGGATCTCCTCGTCCGACAGATCGCTATCCCATACCATGCGTTCGGTCGGTGTCAGTTGCACGAGATCCTCCTCGCGCACACCCAGAACGCCGTCTGAAATGCTGCGTATGCCGGAAATAAACTTCATAGACCTCCTTCGCTCATAGAGTATCAAAGAAACTAATATTTACCTGTATATCAGTATTTTACAATTTACAAAACATCAATTTTCGCCTGTATTCAGCTTCATAAAGCTAACCAATTTTGCTATTTCATCGCGTTCCTGCTACCTGTTTCTTTGTATAAATGATCGTCAAGCCAGCTATTTGGCATGATCGTAAAAAACCAAAACGCTATGGATCCTATCACCGAACTGCTCATTCTGTTGGGCATTATCGACGAAGACACCGGAGCTATCTAAATAGGGTTTCGGATGACCAAGTGTGCTACCTGATCCCCAAGGAACGTCCGGGCTTCGTGCCCGGACCCCCTTTTTTGGTCAGGACGTGCATTGCCGGGATGCGCACGAGATCGCTTGAAAAAGCACCGACGCATGAGAACCCAACCGCCTTTTTGGCACTTAAATAGAGCTGTAAAATGATCTGGTGGGCGCTCCCTGCGGGGGGCGCCACCCACCAGCCACCGGTTCAGAGTGCCGAAACGCCTGCGGCGCATCCCCACTACATCGGCTTTACCGGGCTAACAGCCCATCGCCCTAAACAAACCCAAGATCGAGGCCCTGGTTTAGCACCAGGGCCTTGACTTACTTCAGGCAGACATGAACTCATCAGAAAAACGACCAGACAGGTACTTCCGGATCAGCGCGGGCTGGCCCCATGTGGTGCTCTTTGCAAGTTCTGGTGCCCTGACCAACGACGATGCCGAGCACTATTGCTTCCTCCGCGCCGGCCATCATGTCTACCTTGCAACGGACCGCACTTCCGTGCAAGAAGCTGTATCCGCACAGTTTGATGTTGAACCCATTGCAGGCATCCCACCGTCTGTCCATGACGAAAAACCCTTCGATGCAATCGGGAACGTAGGCAGGTACATTGCACAAGCGCGCACCACCTGAAAGCTGGCTGGTGGCCTTACCCCAGCAGG
Source organism: Saprospiraceae bacterium (assembly GCA_033720735.1). Classification (GTDB taxonomy): domain Bacteria; phylum Bacteroidota; class Bacteroidia; order Chitinophagales; family Saprospiraceae; genus B8-G4. Next base: position 422 of record JAWWBX010000197.1, on the reverse strand, counting down.
ATCGCCAGGGCGACGAACACGCCATAGAGGATCATCTCGACATTCTGCCTGTCTATCGCGTACATCGCGCTTTTGGTGTCTGTTGTGGTCACAAGCTAACACCGGATCTGCAGGAAAGTCATCACCAATGAGCCAATGGTGTGGTTTGGTTTGTATTTGGGGTGGTGTGATGATTTTGCAAAACTGCTGCTGTGCCCGTGCATAACGGGACAGACAGGTGGCCTGAGCAGATGGGGTATAGGCGTCTTACGGTGACCTGAACACTGCGACCTCTGCTCCATACACCTGTTCCCCGGTGACCAGGATGATGAAATAGGTACCTGACGACAGCTCGGACGGGATCCGTACCTGCGTCCGGGACGTTTCAACCGGCAGGTGCTCATCTAATACCACGCGGCCGAGGGCATCAAACAACAGCACCT
>JAWWBX010000196.1:0-8409 GCA_033720735.1 Saprospiraceae bacterium | reverse complement strand
TCCCAATGTATTATGTAATGTTGAAGAAGTATTATAAACAGTAGTAGGAGCACTATAATATTTATGAGAACCTCCGATATCTGTTTGTTTAATAATTTCTTTGGCTATTGCGTCTAACTCTTTGTAATGGTTAATCATCACAGTATTCCAGAATCTCTTTCCGTAGTATAAATTCTCAAATTCCAGGTCATTGAAGATATGCGCATACTTTCCATCAAATAAGTTGGACTTGCCATCACCGTAATTCAACGGATGATACATCATTCCATTCTTAAAAGATATGTTTTTCACCAGGTAGGCCTCCAGCATGGTGACCGATTGAAGATCCTGATTCTTAAAGTCTTCATCCGTATCTTCTAAAATCTGAAGCCAATTGAATAAGTTAGATTTAAGTTGATCGTCTTTGATCAGATTCAACTTTCCGGAACTTATGACTTCCTGTATCGTGCTGTTGGCAGGATTGTAATTGCCGTAATTCAGCGATAAATTAATAATGCTATCAATGTTGATCGCTGCTAAATCGGATTCATCACTGCCTGTCAGATCCAAAACCGCCTCTACATATTTATTGGCAGTCTCAAGAAAGTCGATGCGATCCTTCAGCACCATGCGATTATTTTTAAACTCGGTATTCAGAGACCTAAGAATTTCCTGCGATTCGTTACGCAGTTTTCTTTGTTCGTTCCAGTTATTAACTTGTAATGCAATGAGAATCCCAATAACCAGAAGCAAGATTTCTCCAACCGCGTATTTGAAATATCTTCCAGTTTTCCCTTCAGAAAGTAACTGTCGTCTGATTTTTCTAAGAAGTTTTATCATCGGTAAACAGTTGGTTATTGTGATGTGCCGCTGTGATATGTGCGAATGCGCAGGTGCCGTAAAGTTGCAAATTAGAATCTTGAAGCTAACCTGTTGTGATGAAGTGAATGATGGACAACGGTCAAGGCGTAAGAGCTACTTCCCCACCACCACCTTTCCGACAAACACACCATCTTCCGCACGCAACTGGACCGTGTACATCCCTTCAGGCAATCCAATCGGCATGCGCAGGCGTAACAGGTCACCGTGTTGTGTGATGTCAAGAGGCACCGCTCTGCCAGAGAGCGTGAAGAGTTGCACGGATTGCAAAGTTCGTCCGGGCTCCCACGCAACATAAACTTCACGCTCACCAGCCACCGGATTCGGCCACACATCAATACTCACAGCGTGTCTGATGTCAATCGTTGACGTGATAAATCCGCCGGGTGGTGTGATCCTTTCTGACGTATAGATGCGGTACTCACCGGGACCGTGCGTCAGCTTTTCCTGCGTATCGACCACCTCCAGGCTGTCTCCGGTAAAGTACTCGTACCAGGTGCCGGGGTAGGGGAACTTCGGATTGATATCGGAATTGGTGATCCGGTAATTGGCCATCACCACGGCATCCATGTCCGGATGGTTGAGATGAATGGTCTTGAGATAGAAATTGCCATCACTGAACACATAGTCGTCCGTCGACCAGGTGGGGTAGTTGGTTTTGAGGTGGATCATGGCCGCGGTGACATCAAACAGGCGTTTGCGCGGTGCCTGTTGCAGGAAATCCCAGCGAATCGGTTTGGGATCGAGGCGGCAACCTGGATCGATGGTCCCGTTAACACAACGGTTGATGGAATAGTCGTAGCCGAGCTCGCCGAACTGCCAAAGCATCTTTGGGCCCGGGATCGAGTAGAAGATCGTCGAGATCGCCTCTACCCGTCGCAGGGCCGTCTCGAAATCACGGGTGTTCTGATCAGGGCCGACATCGCCATACTCCCGGATGGTATAGATGAGCCGTTCCTCGTCGTGACTTTCCATGATACCGATCAGATGCGGCTCATTGAAGCCTTGCCAGGTATAGTCGGCCACCTCCAGATCGGACGGGTAACCCATCGCCGCTTCCTTGAACTGGTGGTGCGTGCCCCACAGCATCATGCCGTAATTGGCCAGCTCTTCTTCTTCGGCTTGCTCGGCAAAGTGCTCAAGGATGATATAGCTGGCAGAATCCAGGCTCCAGACAAAGTCGGCATAGTCCTTCAGGATGGCAATGCGCCCGGCATCGTACAAGCGGAAGAGGCCGTCATCACTGGACCATTTTTGCGTAAAACCTTTCGAAAGATCGAAGCGGAACCCATCAAAGCGGTACTCGGTGATCCAGTGCTCCAGAATGCGCTTGACCCATTCGTTGGAAGCCGGGCTTTCGTGATTCACATCATACCCGACATTGAACGGATGCCGCGGGACAGGATTGAGCCAGGGATTGTCCTCGGCGGGGCGGCTGTTGCCGGCATCCCAGTAGAGGCGCGCCAGCGGGCTCTGACTGAACACATGATTGAACACGACGTCCAGGATCACCGCGATACCTCGACTGTGGGCCTCATCAATGAAGGCTTTGAGCTGATCCCTCGAGCCGTAGTACTTGTCCACAGCCATGTGGAACGAAGGATTGTAGCCCCAGCTGTCGTTGCCTTCGAATTCCTGGATCGGCATGAGCTCGATGGCGTTGACGCCCAGTTTTTCCAGGTAGTCGAGCGTATCGATCAGGCTAGCGTAACTGTGATCCTGCAAAAAATCCCTCAGCAGCACTTCGTAAATGACCAGATCTCTATTTGCCGGCTTCTCAAAATCATTGGTAGTCCACGGATACGGCTCATTCTCAAGATCAAATACCGTGACCGCCGGTACGTTGCCACCCGGATGCTCCGGCAGACCCTGCATGACCTCCTCCGACACCCACTGATCGTGCCATGGGTCAAGGATCAGTTCGGAGTAGGGATCTGCTGCACCCACGCCATTGTCCAGCAGGTAGAGATAGGCATTGCGCCCGTTTTCGAAGTCACTCCGTGGACGTTCGATCCACCATCTGGTACTGTCTTCGGAAAGCATCATGCGGAACGCCGTATCCGGCTGGTAGTCGTTGGCAGGGCACGTGAGAAATGCGAACTCCTTGCCTGGCGCGTAGAGCTGAAACAGGTAGGTGCTGTCAGTCCAGTAGTTCAGGCCATCCCGCGTGCCGTGCGGAGGATCTGCGATGGTGGAAGGCTCCACTACAAAATACTCGAAGGAACGCTGGACCGTGTCCTCGTCGGAAATCGCCTGCATCACGACTTCATGCGACCCGGGTGTCCCGGCAATGATGGTAAAGGAGCCCACGTTGGTTGAGTCGGTGTAGATGCTCTCTCCGTTGTCCGTAATCGTCACAGACGCGACCCGGTTGATCAGGAACTGGACGGCAATGCTGTCTCCCTGCCTGATAAGCTGATCATAGTCCGGGGTCAGTGTGACCAGGAGACCATCGTCCGGAAAGACATCAGTGAAAATGTCCGATCCGTCTGATGCCCGGCCTACGATCGAACCGTCGAGATTCCTGAAGACAAAGGCCATCTGCAGCACCTCTTCACCCACCGGTACACCGTAGTAGTCGCGGATGTTGTAGCTGATGGAGTAGATGTCCTCCTCGACAGGGATCATAATAACACGGCTGTCGAACTGCCCCCAGTTGCCGACCACATGCTTCCAGTCATTCCCGTTGTTACTTTCACTGGTGATCAGGCCGGTATGGGCAAACACCTGTCCGGTAAAGCCTGCCAGTGCTCCATTCCCTTCTGCGGCATTGTAATACACTGTGACGTCGTCATCGACGGTCGGAAACGGCGGCTCGGTCCAGACAACCAGGCCGGGCGGGACTGTGAAATCATTCTCTTCGATCACGCTCAACTGGTCAACCGGGGGCGCTTCCACCACCTGATGAATGCCCGAGGACCAGTGGATGACCACGCTATCGACGCTCGTCGCATCCCCGATGCCGAAATGCATGCGCACACTGTTCTGTGAGACGTACCCCGAACCCGCATAGACCCAGTCTGTCTGCACTTCGCCGTTGTAATGGATGGTAACCCTGCTGCCGATACCCTGCGGATTGGAAGCGGTGCCACGCAGGTCAAAGGCGATGAAATGACCCGTGGAACCTGTATTGCGAAAGATCTGATTGTAGTCCTGGTTGCCACTATTGGCGATGGCCAGATCGAGCGCTCCGTCCAGATCAAAGTCCGCGGTGGCAGCGCCATAGCTGCCCAGCACATTCTGCACCCCGCCGATGGTGTCCTTGCTGAAAAAGGTCATGTCGCCCAGGTTGACAAACAGGCGGTTGCGGATGTCTTCCTCGCCGTTGACCGAAAAATGGCTGTCGTTGGCCAGGTACAGATCGGTCAGGCCGTCATTGTCGCAGTCGAAGAACACGGTGCTCCAGCCCATTCCAATATCATCCACCCGGGCCGGACCGGAAAACTCGTAAAAGCCGCCGCTATTGGCGTCGCTGAGATAGAGTTTGTTCTCATAAAGGTTGGTCAGGTAAATGTCGGGCCTGCCGTCGCCGTTGAGGTCGGCGATATCGCATCCCATGCCCAGGCCGACATAGTCGAGGCCCAGCTGAGTGCTGATCTCCGTGAATGTGCCGTCGCCATTGTTGCGGAAGAAGAGGTTGGGGTCGATCCCGTCGCGTGTCTGATACAGATCGTCATCCCCATCGAGATCGTAATCGAAGAAAATGGCACCCAGCGATCTGCCCGGGTCATCGAGTCCGCTTTCGGTGATTACATTGGTAAATCCGTCGCCGTCGTTGCGCCACAGTTCGTTCTGTTCGAGGAAAATGGCGACGAAGAGGTCCAGGTCCCCATCCCGGTCGTAGTCGACGGCATGGGCCGATTTGGAACTGGCGCTGGTGCCCAGTCCGTATTCAGCAGTCACATCGGTAAATCCATCCCCGTCATTGCGATAGAGCACGTTTGGATCGAAGGAGCAGGCGAGGAACAGGTCGAGATCGCCATCATTGTCAAAATCAAACCAGAGTGCCGCGTTGGTATCGTGATTGCTCCGGACGCCCATTTCGTCCGACACTTCCTCAAACTGGAAATTGCCCAGGTTCTTGTAAAGCAGATTTACGCCAAACAGGCGGCTGACATAGATGTCTTCGAGTCCGTCACCATTGAAATCACCGATGGCGATCCCCCGGTTGTGTCCGGATACGTCAAAGCCCGTTTCAACCGACATTTCCGTAAAGGCCTGAGCCCCGACATGGACGGGAAACAAGATGCCGGTCGCTGCAGCGAGAAGAAGTGGGAAGGAACGTGTCAGATGGTTCATTGCATGCAGATTATCGTTGTGTGAGATTGAGGATCAAAGCGGATTTGGGTGGCAGCGGTAGCTGGTCACCCAGCTGATAGCTGACCCCTGCGACCACGTCGTGCCCGAAGCGTTTGTTGCCGATGTGGTCTGCAAAGCGCCCGAGGGCCAATGGTGTTTCCCGATGGTTCTTGTTAAGGACGACCATTACCACCTCCTCATTCAGCATCCGGAAGTAGACGTAGACGCCATTTTCCGGAACGTAGTGGACCAGATCGCCGTGATGAATGACCTGTGCGTCTTTTCTCCAGGTGAGCAGCTTGCGCAGGAAAGCCTGTGATTCCCGGGCACGCGCACTCAGTCCCTGGCCCGTAAAGCCATTGACCTGGTCACCCTGCCATCCGCCAGGAAAGTCAGAGCGGATCACCCCGTGCGAATCGGTTCCCGGGTTTGCCATCAGGATCTCGGTGCCATAGTAGATCTGCGGGATGCCGCGCATGGTCAGGATGTACGAGATCGCCATTTTGAACAGGTCATAATCCTCATTCACCTGGGTGAAGATGCGACTCATGTCATGGTTGTCGGGAAAGATGACCAGGTTGTCAGGCTCGGGATAGTGATAATCCAAGCTCAATGTCCGGTACAAGCGGATAAGACCCTCGCCCCAGTTCTCATCTTCACGCAACGCACGGTGCAGGTTCATCGTCATTGGAAAGTCCATCAAACTCGGCAGGCATGAGTTGTTGCCATCAGGATTGTCTTTGCCGCGCTGCCAGTATGAGATCATGGCCGGATCTTCCACCCACTCTTCACCAACGATATTAAAATTGGGGTATTCGTCCATGATGGCACAGGTCCAGTCGGTCATGAATTCCTTAAAAGGATAGGAGTAGGTGTCCTGCCTGATGCCGGTGAGGTTGGCGTACTCGATCCACCAGATCGAATTCTGGATCAGGTAGGTCGACATGAAGGGATTGCGCTGGTTCAGGTCGGGCATGGTCGCTACAAACCACCCTTTGACCATCCGCTCGCGATCACCTGGCGCCGCGTAAGGGTCAAGCAGCGTCTCTTTCTTGTGGTTGGTGTTGACAAATGGAGAAACCTGATAATAGTTGATCCAGTCGTCGGAAGGTGGGTCGTCCATCCACCAATGGCTGGAGCCGCAGTGATTGACGATGATGTCCATGATCATCCCGATCCCCATCGACGCAGCCTCATTGCTGAGCCGGACATACTCCTCGTTGGTTCCGAAACGCGGATCGACGTTATAATAGTCGGTGGTTGAGTAACCATGATATGACCACTTTTCCTGATCATTCTCCAGGACCGGGTTGAGCCAGATGGCCGTAAACCCCATGTCCTTGATGTAATCGAGATGTTGCCGGATGCCTTCGATGTCACCTCCATGCCTTCCAAAGCCTGCGGTACGGTTGTGTCCTTCGCGCATGCCTGCCACCTCGTCATTGGCCGGATTGCCGTTGGCGAAGCGGTCTGGTGTGATCAGGTACATCACATCGGTACTGTTGAACCCCTGACGCTCGGCGGATCCTTGTGCGCGAGCCCTGAGCTGATAGGTGGTGGAGACCACGACCTGATCTCCCTGCATGAACTCAATGTCGAATGCCGTCGCCTCTGCACCTGGTGCAATGCGCACATCAACGAACTGGTAGTTGGGGCTCGTGAGCTGGTGCGTGGCCACCAGTTCGACCGCGTCGTGGTTGATGCGCACATCGGTCCTGGCAATATTCTCGCCGTAAACCATGATCTGGAGCATGTCGTTGTGCATCCCGCGCCACCAGAAGGGCGGCTCCACGCGTTCGATCGACTGTGCCAGTGCACAGACCGCGCAGAGCAGCGCGACACTCGTCAGGACATTGCGAAGGATTGTTGGTTTGATCATCTACACAAAAATTAATGGCCGCGTTGCGACCTGTTGCATCAGGGTGTCTTCTTTGGTTTCGTCAGGGAAGACCGGCAGGGCAGGCCGGACATTGGTAAAAATACGCGTTTTCCATGTACATGCGCTGGTTGCATCAGGACATAGCACGGCATGACAGAAGGTACTATCTTGGAAAGGAATGAGTGAAACCACACACCGGATTGCCGACCTGGTACGACATGCACGCAGCCTGCGGCGTGACGGTGATGTGACCGCCGCGATGACCGTGGCGCAGACGGCCGTACGCATTTGCCCGCAGGACGACCCGGCCTTGCTGGTGCTGGTCCAGTCCTGTATGGGACAGTTGTGTCGCGATACTGGTGAAAAGCAGGATGCCATAGAGTGGTACCGCAAGGCCGTCGCACACGTCGGTCCCGATCAACAGGCGCAGCGGGCACATCTGCTGCGGCATGTGGCGGATATTCTGTTCGAACAAGGCGCCCTGGACGACGCCTGGCACCAGTATCAGGAAGTGATCCACCATTACGCTTCTGAACAATCGCTCCATCGTGCCAACGCCCTCAGGGGGTACGCACTGGTACTGGAGGGGCTGGATCAGCCATCAGCGGCCCGGGAAGCCTGGAATGCGGCGCGACAGTTGTACGCGCAGTTTGGGATCATGCCGGGAGTAGCAGAGTGTGATACCCATTTGGCGCAACTGCCTTGATAGCCACTCGCGAAAACCACTGCCATGCCATACACGCGATTACGCCCGATGATCTGGACCAAAGAGCTGGATGCCACCATCCAGTTCTACACCGAAATGCTCGGTTTCAACTGCATTGCGCACGAGCCCGAGATGGGATGGGCCGCTTTGGGCAAGGATCAGGTTGAGCTCATGCTCGCACATCCGCCGGAGCACTTCCCGTTTGACGGCCCTGCGTTTACCGGCTCGTTTTACATCAACGTGGATGATGTCGACAGTCTGTGGAACCGGATCAGCGAGCTGGTCTCGGTCAGTTATCCGATCGAGAGTTTCGACTATGGCATGCGCGAGTTTGGCATCTACGACAACAACGGCTATCTGTTGCAATTTGGGCAGGAGATAGAGTAGTTGGCAGTTGGCAAGGGGCAAGGGGCAAATCGGCATGTTCTGCGCGCTTTGCGCAACATCTTTGGGCTCTTTGCGTGAAACAGACTTCAGTTGGCAGTTGGCAAGGGGCAAATCGACATGCTCTACGCGCTTTGCGCAACACCTTGGCGTCCATTGCGTGAAACAGTACTTCAGTTGGCAGTTGGCAAGGAGCAAGGGGCAAATCGACATGCTCTACGCGCTTTGCGCAACACCTTGGCGTCGATTGCCTGAAACAGTACTTCAGTTAGCAAGGGGCAAG
>JAWWBX010000195.1:0-8421 GCA_033720735.1 Saprospiraceae bacterium | reverse complement strand
GGTACCACGTAGCACGTTGACCCCCAGCGTGATCCGCTGCTCGTCACGAGGGCCCGAGTTATCAGTGTTGAGTGCAATGCTCACATCTCCCCGGATCTGCGATTGCAATTTCAATTCTTGCTCCATGCCGTGCAGCGCTCGCCAGAAGGGCTTGACACTTTTCATTAATTTCGTATACCCGGAGGAATTCGCTTCGAAGGACTTGACCATGGATGTATCGAGGATCCCGAACCGTTGCTTGAGATCATAAAAGGTCTGGGCGGTCACGCAAGGTCCGGTAAATACGGCGGCGGCGAAAAGGACGATGCACTGTTTCATGGCAAGATCATTTTGATTGTGTTCACTCCAAAATTGATCCTCCACGAATCAGCACCGCATATAACATTTGTTATAGCTACCACCCCGCGCGCCGCAGCGCATGATTGGTTCACATCCAATCGCTAACTTTCCCACAATCAATCTTTCCGACCATGTCCTTCAAGCGCCGTGTCTTCATCCTGGTCAATGAAAAAAATGTCGAGAACCATCCGGTCAACCGCCTGATCAACGGCTTCATCATGCTGCTGATCCTGCTGAGTGTCGCCGCCATCATTACCGCATCGTTCTCGGGACTTCCGGAGAGCGTTGTCCGCGCCTTGTGGATCTTCGAGGTCTTCGTAGTGATCGTGTTTACGATTGAGTACCTGCTGCGCATCTGGATTGCCGACATGCGCTACCCGGATCTGACCCCGGGCCGGGCCCGCTGGAAGTTTGTCACCTCCTTCGTCGGGATCATCGACCTGATCGCGATCCTGCCCTTCTACCTGCCTTTCATCGTGAAGATCGATTTACGCGTCCTGCGCATCTTGCGCGTGATGCGGCTCTTGCGCATCTTCAAGCTCAATCGCTACTCGGCATCGCTGCGGTTGGTTGGTCAAATATTCAGGGAGAAAAGCTCGGAGCTGTCCGTCACCATCCTGGTGACATTCATGCTTATGCTCCTCTCGTCTGCACTGATGTACGATCTGGAATTTGAGGCCCAGCCAGACAAGTTTCCCAATATCCTGTCTACACTCTGGTGGGCGGTAGCGACGCTCACCACAGTGGGCTATGGCGATGTGTATCCCATCACCGCCGGAGGCAGGATCCTGGCCGGGGTGATCGCCCTGCTGGGCATCGGGCTGGTGGCATTGCCAGCGGGTATCCTGAGTGGAGCCTTCATGGCAAAACTGGGCAGTACTCAGGACGAGCCGTCAGCGAAATCTTACAATTATTGTCCGCATTGTGGTGAGAAGCTGTAGTCGACCACGGAGTAGTGGCGTACCGGTGGCAGGAAGAGGATGCACATTCATTGCCGGCCGCCTGAAGTTGTCTGGTTTGCGATGAGGATGCTGACTTTGTTTTTGATCATGGCAAAACAGTACGAGGCCCATTTGAGACGAACCATCATGAACCGTCGATGCATGATCTACCTGCCAGCACAGTTCTCACCTGGCGCACCGCCCATCAATTCCGACAGCTACCGAATCTTTCTAACAATCACAGAAAGTTGAGAGGATTTCTCTTCATCGGACGTATCGGCCCGAATCACGTAACTTCAATGGTGTTCGTACTGTCATTTCTTACCTGCCAGGCATGAAGCGATCGATCACTTTCTCCCTGTTGCTCCTTCCTCTCTTTCACTTCTGTGCCCAGGCGCCAGTTGATCATCATATCACGCCATGCCCTTGCTCCGAATGGCCTAACTGGGAGGACCGCGAGGGTGTGACGTGCCACTATCTGACCGTACCGGAAGATCACGACAACCCCAGCGGCAAGTCGATCCGGATTGCCTTTGCCATTTTCCGAGGTAAGGGCGCTGATGCCGGCAACATCCCGACCATCTATCTCACCGGTGGCCCGGGCGGACGCGCGCTCGGAAGCACCGATCGGTGGTACGACCACGAACTGCGCAGCCTGGGCGATCTGATCATTGTCGACCAGCGCGGCATCGGGCTGTCATCACCACTTCCGGATGTGGCCGAACGCACCTTCCGGATCCTGGCAGATGATCTGTCGGCAGCCGAAGAGCGTGCGCGCACCTGGGAAGTGATGCAGGCCAATGCACGTGAGATCAGGGAAGCGGGCATCGATGTGACCAGGTACAACAGCACGCAGAATGCACGGGATTTTGGCATGCTCATGGAGGCGCTGGATTACGATCAATACCATTTGTACGGCTCTTCCTACGGCACCAGGCTGGCCGCCGGTATCATGCGGGATTTTCCGGAGCGTGTCCATGCAGCGATCCTCAACGGCCCCGCCAATCTCGACGGTAAGGCCCTTGAAGGCCGGTTCCCCAATCTGATCCGCGCCTTGCACAAGTTGTACGATGCCTGTGCTCAGGATCCTGATTGCAATGCGACGTATCCTGATCTGCAGGCCACCTTGCTTGAGGGGCTCGCCGGGCTGGCAGCTGAGCCGCTTGTCGTCCAGCTGGGCGGTATCGACTATGCGATCAATCCACAGGACGCCGTGTACCTCCTGCGCTACCTGCTGTACCGCTCGAGCGGATTTGAGACGGCACCACCCTACATCTACGCCATCAGGGATCGTGATGTGGCGAAGGTGCAAGAGCTGGCCCGTGGGCCGATGCAGTTTGTTCGTGCGCCCGGGATCACCGTTTTCTATGCTTTCCAGGCCTACGAAGAATGGTCTGATGCCACCCCTGCGGCGGTTGAAGCGGCCATGGAAGCTGCCCCTGAGCTCGCATACGGGCTGGCATGGTTTCAGGCATTTATCCCGCACCTGGGGACATGGAGTCGTGCCCGGGCTACGCAGGCCGAGCAGACATTTCGTGGTATCCGCGTTCCGGCGCTGGTGATCGTCAATGAGTACGATCCCGTGACCCCGCCCCATCACACCCGGATGTTTGAAGAGGCGATCAACGCCTGCCAGGTGATCCGGCTCAATCAGTTTGGGCACGGGGCGGGCGGTGATTGCGTGTTCGAGATCATCCGTGCCTTCCTGAAGGATCCGCACGACCCCATCGACCGAACCTGCCTCGAAGAATAATTCGGGGGGACGGACTTGACTTCCTTTCAGTAGTCCCCTATCTTAATGGGGCATACACCGGGCGACTGCGCCAGCAGTGCCTGAACAAGAACGGAACGTGACACCCTTTTCAATCACTCCATACCAGCGACTGACTGCACCATCCTGGTATTTTCTAACCTCTCTAAATAATCACTGAACTATGAGAAAGGTATGTTTTGCCTTGTTGCTCATCCCCTTCCTGATCAATGCACAGGATGATGCACCGACCCTGGTATTCCAAAACGTGGTCCTGACTCCGAAGGTCGACAAGATCGCTGAGTTCGAATCCGCCCTGGCGGCACACAACAAGCGGTTTCATGCGACCGATGCGCACGGCTGCCGGGTGTACAACATCAACAGCGGCCCAGACATCGGCAAGTACATCTGGACCCTGGGGCCGACCCAATGGGCCGCGCTGGACAGCCGGCCAGGCGAGGGCGCGCACGATGATGACTGGGCCAACGTGATGAAACACTGTGAACCAGCGGCGCACGGATCTTACTGGAGTTTCGACGCCAGCCTCTCCCACTTCCCTGCAGATTTCAATCTCAGCAAGCTGCGGGTCATGTATGTCGACCTGAAGCGGAATTCAGGGGAGGAAGTCGCCTATCTGCTCGGCAAGATCCGTGCAACGTATGCGGAGCATCTCACTGATGAGCCCTATGGTATCTACTGGAACCAGACCAGCAGCACCCGTGAAGGGCGCGATATGGCAGTCATCTGGTTCTTTGACAAGTGGGCCTGGATGGGTGAAGACTCCGAGTTTGAAAAGAAATTCGAAATGGTGCATGGAGAAGGGTCATGGGACCGCTGGCTGGACGACTGGATTGACGCGACTGAAGGCACAGAACTTGAATTCTGGGTCTTCCGTCCCGACCTGAGTGGTTTGGGCGGACAAGTTGTGGCGGCCGCCCGTCAGTAGGGCCTGGTATTGCATAACCCCCAGCACTGAACGACAACCCCTTGCCCCTGGTGGTGAGGGGTTGTTTTTTTGTTATTGCCATCTCCTCCGCCTGAGCCTTCAACGACTGGCCGGATCAGTTTGCATCACCTGATGCCACCTTCGAATGTCACTGGTGACGATTCTCCAGGACTGCCTCCACCTCGCGCAACGATACCTGTTTCTTTGCGAGCAACACCAGCAGGTGAAAGAGCAGATCAGCGGCCTCCTCGGTAAACCTTATCCGGTCATCGTCCTTCGCCTCAATGATCAACTCGGTCGCTTCCTCACCAACCTTCTGGGCAATCCGGTTGAGTCCGGACGCAAAGAGTCGCGCCGTATAAGAAGTGGCTTCGTTGCCAAGAGCTCGACGGTCTCGGATCACGTCCTCCAGGTGATACAGGAAGCCATTTGCAGCCTTGCCAAAACAGGTGGCCTCGCCGGTATGACAGACCCGTCCATTTGGCACAGCCCTGATCAGCAGAGCATCGCCATCGCAGTCAGGCCTGATGTCCACCAGGTGCAGGGTATTTCCAGAGGTCTCACCTTTTTGCCAAAGACATTGACGACTGCGTGAAAAGAAGGTGACCAGGCCCGACTCCTGGGTACGGGTCAGTGATGCCGGGTTCATATATCCCAGCATCAGCACCGCTCCGGTTTCTGCATGTTGCACAATCGCCGGGATCAGCCCATTGCTTTTCTTCCAATCCAGTTCCATCTGACCGGTATGTTTTGTTGATGTAAAAAGTCCTTCAAGGCAGGGATGCGGATCTCTCCATAGTGGAACACACTGGCTGCCAGCGCGGCGTTCACCATGGTATCCTGAAATACTTCAGCAAAATGCACCATCGAACCGGCTCCCCCCGAGGCAATGACCGGGAGGGAGGTGCCTTGACAAACGTCCCTGAGCAAGCCGGTGGCAAAGCCGGTTTTGGTGCCGTCATGCTCCATGGACGTCAGGAGGATCTCCCCGGCACCCTGTCGGCCGACCTCTTTGACCCAATCACACGTGCGCAATGGCGTCACTGTACGCCCTCCATCGATGGCAACAAACCAGTCCTGCCCGACCCGCCGGGTATCAATGGCCACCACAATGCACTGACTACCAAATTCGCCTGCCAACGCACTGATCAGTTGCGGACTACGTACGACAGCCGAGTTGACCGCCACCTTGTCGGCACCCGCATCGAGCAGCGACTTGACATCGCTGATTTGATTGATCCCTCCTCCCACGGTAAACGGAATGTTGAGCTCTTTGGCAATGCGTTCTACGAGGGCCGGAAGTGCCTGCCTGCCTTCCACTGTAGCAGTGATATCAAGAAACACCAGCTCATCGGCACCCTGCTCCGCGTACGCACGGGCCAACTCGACGGGGTCGCCGGCGTCGCGGATATCCACAAAGTTGACACCCTTGACCGTCCGTCCGTCCCGGATATCGAGACAAGGGATAATGCGTTTCTTCAGCATAGTTGACGCAGTTGTCTGAGTGAGATCTGGCCGTCATACAGGGCTCTTCCAATGATCGTCCCGGCGACACCCAGTTTCTTTAATTCATGGAGGTCGGTCAGTGAGCGCACCCCGCCGCTGGCGACAAGGCTGACCTGCGGCAACTCCTGGCGGATGCGTTGGTACAAGGCGTTTGCCGGCCCCTGTGCGAGCCCGTCCTTAGACACGTCGGTGCTGATCACGCTCGTCACACCCATGGCCACAAAGGACTGGATGAACCCGATCAACGGCATCTCATGATATTCCTGCCAACCCGCAACTGCGATCTTCCCGTCACGCGTGTCTGCACCCAGGACAATCCGATCCGGGCCAAACTCATCAAGCCACTCCCGGACCGTGTCGGGTGCTCTCACCGCAATCGTTCCTGCAGTCACCTGCCTTACCCCGCAATCGAACAAGCGACAGATCGTGTCTGCAGAATTCACGCCACCACCAAAATCTATCTGCAGTGAAGTGCCGGCGGCAATTTTCTCGATGAGTCTCCACTGTACGACTTCTCCGGTCTTGGCACCGTCCAGATCAACCAAATGCAAAAACTGCAAACCCGCCTGTTCAAATTGCCGAACAACGGTAAGCGGATCAGCAGAGTACGTGGTTCGCCGCTGGAAGTCGCCTTGCTGTAAGCGCACACATCGACCACCCATCAGGTCCATGGCTGGTATGATCTTCATAGGGCCAGGAAATTTTGCAGGATGCGCTCGCCACTGCCGGCTGACTTCTCGGGATGAAACTGTACGGCATAAAAGTGATCGCGCTGCATCGCCGCGCTAATGGACATCAGATAGTCACAGGTGGCCACGGTGTCGATACCGGGTAGTGCACAGTAACTATGCACAAAATAGACGTCACTACCTTTCGGGAGCCCGTCAAACAGTGGTCCACGCATGGCCTCCAAATTGTTCCAGCCGATATGCGGGACTTTGCCGGTCGCAGGAAAACGCCTCACATGGTTCGGGAAAATGCCCAGACACGGCGTATCACCTTCTTCAGAATGCGCACACATCAGCTGAAGCCCCAGGCAGATCCCAAGGAATGGGCGCGTCACTCTGCGCAGGGCATCATCCAGGCCACGCTCTTGCAAATAGCGCATTGCGGATGCAGCCTCCCCCACACCGGGCAGTATGACCTTGTCAGCCCGCAGGACCAATTCAGGATCGTCGGACAGTACTGCCGATGCGCCCAACCGATGCAGGGCGTTCATGACCGACCGGATATTTCCTGCATTATATTTGATCACCGCAATCATAACACGCCTTTGGTACTGGGCACCCCGGCCTCCCGGCCACGGCATATTGCCATCCTTAATGCACGGGCAAAGCCCTTGAAAATCGCCTCGATCTTGTGATGCTCATTCTCACCCGCAGCTCGTATCTGAAGGTTGCACCGTGCCGCGTCGCTCAGCGACTTGAAGAAATGACTGAACATCTCAGTCGGCATGCCTCCGATACGTTCGCGACGAAACGTGGCCTCCCAGATCATCCACGGCCTGCCTCCGAAGTCAAGAGCAACCTGTGCCATGGCATCATCCATCGGCAAAAGGAAGCCGTACCGCGAGATACCCCGACGTTGGCCAAGAGCCTTGTCGATCGCCGTGCCGAGGGAGATCGCAACATCCTCAATCGTATGATGGGAATCGATATGCAGATCACCGTTTGCTGTGACATGCAGATCCACCTGACCATGCCGTGCTACCTGTTCGAGCATGTGATCAAAGAACCCGATGCCCGTCGCAATCCGGTGCTCTCCAGTCCCGTCGAGGTTCAGAGTGATCTCAATCGACGTCTCCGATGTGTCGCGCCGAACGTGTGCAGTCCGTGGTGACCCGATGAGCCACTGCGCGATCTGTCTCCAACTCTCAGTAGTGAGGCATGCGCCGGGGTCGATATCTGTCCCAATACGAATGGCCCGGGCCCCGAGATTGGCGGCCAGCTGTACGTCTGAAGACCGGTCACCAATGACATACGAACCGGCGAGATCATAGGCACCATGTACGTACTGTTGCAACATGCCCAGCCCAGGTTTACGCGTTGACGCACCGTCCTCCGGGGTCGTACGGTCGATCAGGACCTCATCGAACACCACGCCCTGCGAGTCCAGTACCGACAACATCATTTGATGCGCCGGCCAAAAATCGTTTTCCGGAAACGATGGTGTACCAAGTCCGTCCTGATTGGTGACCATCACCAGACGGAAGTCGGTCTGCTTGGCAATGCGCGCCAACTGAGTAATGGCATCGGGCAGGAACTCCAGCTTTTGCAGACTGTCTACCTGCTCGTCAGCCGGCTCGCGGATGATCGTACCATCCCGGTCGATAAACAAGACACGTTGTTTCATAGCTTGCTCAAAGTGTCGATGAGTAATTTGTTTTCCTGGGCAGTTCCAACCGTAATGCGCAGACACCCGGCGACTGCAGCCGAGCGGTCACGCACGACAATACCCCGCGACAGTAAGCTTTGATGCACTCTTGCGGGCTCCGAAAAGCGCACCAGCAGAAAATTGGCAGCGGAAGGGTAGACATGTTCGACGATGGTAAGACGCCCGAGATCCTGGTGTAAGGCATCCCGGAGCCTGATGAGCTCTGCAATCTGCGCTTCAACCTTGTCAACTTGCTCCAACCGGGTCAATACTGCCCGCGCTGTCAGGCTGTTGACGTTGTAAGGCGCCTTGATCTGGTTGAGCACGGCAATGATCTCGCTGTTACCAATGGCCATACCGAGTCGGGCGCCGGCCATCCCCCAGCCCTTGCTGAATGTTTGCAATACCACAATATTCGGGTGAGCCATCAGGCGGGACAACATCGAATCATTTTCTCTCCCGGCATGGAAGTCCATATAGGCCTCGTCGACCACGACCAGTCCCTGAAAGGACGCAGCCAGGCGGCTGATGGCAAGCGGATCCATCACAGTGCCGGTCGGATTGTT
>JAWWBX010000194.1:0-8424 GCA_033720735.1 Saprospiraceae bacterium | reverse complement strand
TTCTCGAGCATCGCGTTGAGCGCATGACCGCGCCCGTTCGACTGGAACGCGTAATTGACCTCCCCGTGCAAGTGCGGGTCGGGAGGTATTTCGCTGGTTTCCACCAGCACCGCACCTCCCATGGCTTCACTGCCGTACTCGAGTGCCGCAACGCCCTTGATCACGGAAATATGGTCAGCGACAAACGGGTCGATCTCGGGAGCATGGTCATTCCCCCACTGCTGTCCTGCCTGGGGAATGCCGTTGTTCAGTATAGCCACCCGGTTGCCGAACAATCCATGGATCATTGGTTTAGCAATGCCGGCCCCGTTCTGCAAAGCTCTCACTCCCGGCACGGCCGTGATGAGATCGCCGAGTGACTGCATGCTCTCCCGGGAGATGAGCTCCCTGGCAATGGTGTTGCTCGGCATCGTAGTGCGATCCCCGTGCTCGCCATGGACCACGATCTCGTCGAGCAGCTCGAGATGGTGCGCCAGAGAGATGGTGAGTGATGTGTCATTCCCGACAGCGAGGAAGATCTCCCGGGTTTTACAGCCTACATGGCTCACGCGCAGGTGATACGACCCTGGACAGATCCCTTCAAGCGTAAAATGGCCGGCAGAGTCGGTGACTGCTCCCACCCCCTTCTCCGTAACAAGGACGTTGGACCAGGGCAGGGGAATCCCCGTACCCTGGTCCACAACGCGTCCGGAAACGGTCAGGTCGCATTGGGCAACTGTGCTGCCCAGTGCCCATAGGCAGATGCCAACGATGAACATTCCGCGTTTCATCGGATCACCAGGTCGAAAGTGACTTCGATGTCGGTCTCCCCGCCGGCATTGGCGATCTGCCCGTTGGCAACTCCCGGTGCCGATTTGTCCGGCTCATGGCGCAGTACAATGGTCAAAGTGCCCTGCGATGGTTCACCCGTGACCAGGGTACTGCTGAGCCCGATGGGCTGGCCGTTGCTGTCGGTGTCGTCGTACGAGATGGTTGCGTTGGCCTGGAGCACCTCGAAAAAGAACTGATGGTCTTCGGCCTCCTCTGCGACTTCGGCCCCAATATCCTCGGGAGGGGTCTGTGCTTCATTGCGCAGGGTCATCACGCCGGTGTAGCTGGTATTGGCGGTCAGCGTGTCGGCGGTCAGGACGGGCGCGATGCCCCCGTCGCCATCGGGATCGAAGAAAGTGAATTGGGCCGTCTCACCACCACCAGCCACCAACGTGTAGGTGAGGGTGGTGATGAGTTCTTCTGGATTGGGAATGACCGGATCTTTCTTTTCACAAGCGGTCAGTGTGATACATGCGATGAAGCAAGGCGCGGCGAGCGCCTGGATGATGTTATTCATTACCTGATGATTTAAGTTTGGGAAAACATGCCGGTGCCTGAGCCCGGCTGGGTGTCTCATCAGGCCATGGGTGGTCCGCGCGCCGGGCACAGGAGACCCAGATTTTGATCACCATACAACAGGTAGGTGAGCGAGGTTTCCTCACTCGACATAGAGATAACAAGGTCGGTGTCGGCATCCACCAACGGCGGCTGGAACGCACAGATCGCGTCACACAACTCACAGTCATGATGCGCTGTCGACAGGTGCCCGGGATGCTGGCAGCCGCCTTCCTGATCGTGATGGTAGATCGCGCGGTGACAGGCGTTGCTTTCGCTTTCATCTGTACACTGCTCACGGGCATCGTGCTGATGCCCCAGCGACACATGGAGATTGGTCACGATGACCGCGGCCAGGTAGCAGCCGAGGAGGCTGACGACCGTGATGGCGCGCAGGATGCCGTGACGCTGGTTCATGGGCGTGAAGCTACGAAATTGTAGTCATGATAGGTGACACGGATCGCGAACGCAGTTCCTAAGGATCGGCGAAGATCAGTTGCCCTTTCGTCAGCCAGGAGACACCGAAGGCTGCCAGGGCGATGGTCTCGAGCCAGAACACCGGTTTGAGATTTTGGATCGACATCTGCTGCTCAAGGAATGCGAAGTACACGACCAGGAGCACCAGGCAAAGCAGCATGATGATACCGCACCACAGGTAGACGCTGTTGCGCCGGCGCTTTTGCTGTTGCGGCTGTGGGTCATCGCTTTTACGAAACAGGAAGAGCGAGAAGTACGTCAGTACGCCAATGAAGACAGCGGCACTGATAAAGTGAATGGTGGAGGTGGTGCTTTCGGGTTCGCCTGCGGCAATGCACGGCGGGTTGGCATCGACACAGGTGGGGAAAAGAGCTACGCAGAACGCGGCGATGCCCGCGAGACGGCTCCAGAGATGGTCGCGATCGTACCCCCGGTAGGTGATCAGGAACACCGCTACTGCAAAGAGCAGCCCGACAAACACATCTCCCATGACCCTGACATAGTAATAGTCACTCACGGAAGACTGGATTTCACTACATCCGCCGAAGACAAATCCTCCGATCCCCAGCGACAATGGAAGCAGGATCCCGATACATCCGATCAGTTTACGCAGAGTGCAAGTGGAGACGATGCGTGGATCGTATTGGTCTTTGCAATCATAATGGGGCATAGTGTGTGCTTGTCTCGGTGACCGATTTCGAACGTGCCGTCAGAACGTGCCCGGCATTTGGGCCACAAAAAAGAGGCTGGGTTCGGGTTTATGATCAATTTACTGAAAATGGCAACGCAATGCAATGGACGAGCGCAGCGGGATACCTTTGTCCACATGACGTTGCACGCTCTGCTCGACAACCACTACTGGCCGGACGGTGACGACATCCTGCGTCAAATGATTGCAGCTGGTACGGATCTCAACGCACGGTCAGAAGATGAAGCGGAAACACCATTGCACATCGCGACCCGACGCCGCCGGCTTTCGGCCGTGCAGATCCTGATTGAACACGGCGCGGAGATCGATGCACGTAATGCCCATGGCAAGACGGCTCATGCACATGCCATCCGGCGTGGATTTACGGAGATCTCGAACTGGCTGGCAGCCCAGGGCGCCGACCAAACGCTTAACCCGGCAGATGAACTGGCTGTGGCCATCACCCGTCACGACTACGCAGTGGCTCGTGCCTTGATACAGAAACACCCCGAAGCTGTCCGCACCGGCAATCCCGAGGAGGACCGGCTGCTGGCCGACATCGCCGGTCGTAACCTGGTGGTGCCGGTGGCCCTCCTCATTAATGCAGGAGCGGATCTCGAAGCGCCGGGGTTGGACGGAGGCACCCCGCTGCATCAGTCGGCATGGTTTGGACAGCCCGCCAACGCGCGCCTGTTGATCCTGGCTGGCGCGCCGCTCGACATCTTTGATCCGATGCACCACAGTTCACCACTGCACTGGGCGGTGCATGGATCGCGCTTCTCCGGGGCGGCCGAGGAGCGGCAGGCGGCCTACGTGCGTCTGGTGGAAATGCTGCTGGATGCCGGGAGTGCGTTGTACTACCCTGACGACAACACCGATGCGTACAAGGAGCGGTTGTTGGAAGATACTTCTCCTCAGGTCAGATTGATCCTGGAACAGCATTTCTTAATCCAATAGATGCTTTCAATGAAGAAAACGGCATGGAAGCGATTGAATGAAGGCCTGAATTGCCTCAGCGGCTCTCAGACAAAGGTGACTTATTGCAAAACCTTCGGTTCATGCGTGCCATCCTCCCGCAGTATGTACAGCACCGTGGCCATGCCGATGGCCTTGACCGCCGGCACCCGGGTCCCGTGCTCCAGCGGATGGATGATCTTGTGTACCGTCCAGTGAAATTGATCGGCGGGAATACCGGTCTCCGCGATCTGCGAGGTCAGGGCCGGCTGTGAAAGTGCCCACCGGATCTTGTCCCCCTCATCATCGAACACGGGGCGTGCACCTTTGGACGGATAGATCCGCGTGTAGCTGACCGGGATATGGTATTCTCCATGATAGACGGCGTTTGCTGAGTCCGGCTCCTCGCGTGACAGAGCATCCAGCCAATCGATATTGGCGTCGGGATGGTCGGTGCGCAGGGCTGCGGCGATCTCGAGATTGCCGGGCCGGTATCCCCGGCGGAAATAATACGGCCAGTAGGAGGCCTTGAGGCGATACGGCGCCGCCTGTTCCCGCGATGGGTGGAAGATGACGAAATGCGGTGAACAGTAGACCCGGGCCGAGTCGCCGTTGTCTGTCCGGAACAGTTGCTTGAGTGCCAGATTGATCAGGGGGCTCTTGCCGATCCCGCAGCTCCAGAAGTTGATACGCGTGCTGGAGTCGACGGTACCCGCTTGTAGCGCCGGGAGGTCTTTGCGCAGGGCCGCCTGGACCAGGCGCTTGGGCGTGGCCTTGTGACCGCCTTCCTTGATGTAAAGATTCAGTCCGGTCTGCGGATTGCCGTGGGCGACAATATTGATCACCGACCAGGGTTGGCCACCGCGCTGTGAACTTGTATTGAGATACTGAATGACATGATCCAGTGTCCGGCAAGCATGCACGACGTGGTCGGTCCGTTCCTCCGGATGCAAGGCAAAGTGCTCGGACGCCAAGCGATAGAACGGCTGTTCTGTCTTGTCTTCGCCCATGATGAAGGTGATGCTCTGCCGTCCGTCGATAGATTCGAACAATCCAGTTTGATCTGCCCTCTCCGTAACGGTGAGAAGCGCGTAGCCCGCCACCAGGACTACGACACTTCCCACAACTCCAATGATCGTCTTTCCCTTCATCACTCCTTATTTCATGATATCGTTGGCCGACGAGATCACAATACTGACCACGTGCTCGCCGCCCAGGTCAAGTCCCAGGGACTGCAGGGCGGCCGTGAAGGCCCGCGCCAGTTGCTGCGGCAGGGCAACATTTGCTGAAAGTGTGCAGATCCTCCCATCGGCACCCAGGCGGAAGGTCCATTGCAGGCCGGACAGGCCCTGCATCTCTGCCGGCACCAAGGCCTGCATGATCTCCTCAAGCACAACCTCAACGATGGCGCGTACATCTTTTTGTGCGCACTGTACATCGACGGACAGCGTCGTTGCTCCGGTGTCAAGGATGTCCAGTTCGAGTTCGAAGCCGACTGCCAGGTTGGAGACACCCTGCGGCAGGGGCAGAGGTTGCCTGACCTGTTGTGGAGCACCATCCGTTACCGGCTCATGATCGACCGCGACAAACGAGGTATACTGCGTGAGGAGATTGTACTGAAGTCCCAGCCGGGTGATCTCGTCGATGCGTGCTTGCGTGGTGTTGACCACATTGAAATCGTCGAGGAACCGGATGGTCTCACGCGCCCACAGGTAGGGGAGGGCAGCGTGGTCATTCGACGGTTCCGGTAGACGGAAGATCTGTTTGAAGGCCTTCCCCGAAATGTTGCCGGAAACCGTGAGCGCAGCATCCTGATGAGGGGTGTATTTGCCGAAACAGTAGATCGGGCGGGCGGCTGTGAGATCGGGGATCTGTGCCGGGATGACACCGTCCAGATCGATGTGATGTCCGGCCACCGAGATGTCTGTCATCACCGGATGGGCGATGTATTCCTGCAGGCGGTCGGCCACATCGTGAGCCTCCTCCAGGCCGGTCACGATGAATGGTTCTCCCCGGCCAACATGTGCGAGGCCTTCGATCAGATGGCGGTTGACACCGCTGCCGATACCGAACGCGTAGAAGCTGGCTTCGTTGAGTTTTTGGTGCACGACTTTGAAGGCTTCTTCCTCGACGATCACATAGCCGTCCGTTGCGATCACGAAGGCACGGGAGAATCCCGGGCTCCTGGGAATGCTCAGCGCGTGCCTGAGTGCGGGCAAGAGTTCGGTACTGCCACCTCCATGTACATTGGACAGTCGCTGCAGGGCCATGCTGATATTCTGACGCGTCGCAAAGACGGGTTGTGCATGCAGTACGAAGGCACTGCCGGCAAAGCAGAGGATATTGAACTTGTCGGTCGGGCGGATATCGGAAAGCAGGTTGCGCATCAGGCGCTTGCTCACATCCAGCGGGAACCCGCTCATCGAACCGGACACGTCCAGGATGAAGATGTATTCACGTGGGACAATGGTCGGGGATGCTTCGAGCCGTGGCGGTTCGACCTGGCAGAGAAAATAGTGTTCGTCACCATCGGAATAGGTCATGACCCCCGAGATGATCTCGTCGCCCGACAGGCGGTAGTTGAGTATGAAATCGCGGTTGCCGCCCTGGTGTTCGGTCGGATCGAGACGGACAGAAAGATCCTGATCACTGTGGCGTGCTACCTGGGTGAGGTGGCTGGTGCATGCGATGCTGGCAACCGGCACCGGCATGCGCAGGTCGACCTCAAGGCCGAATTGGTAAGCTGGAAGCTGACCCTCGGGCGTGTAAGGCATTGCTGCGAAAGCTGCCTGCGGCTGCTCTTCCATCTGGCCGGTGTAGCGCGGGCCTACGACGGTCGGGTAAACAAACGTGTAGACCTGGTCCTGTGGGATGATGAATTCTGTGTAGCGGAGCACCACTTCGACCTGATCGCCAGACAGGATGTTGGCCACCTGCATTTGAAACACATTGGGCCGGTGCTGCTCCAGCAAGCCGGCGCGTTTTCCCTCTTCTCTGGCTGTTTCATAGGTTGCCCTGGCGGCATGCTTTTCCATGATCTCGGCCGTGATGGTTCGCTCGCCAATGCGCATCTCCATATGATAGACGGCGGCCCGGGTGGAGGCGGGAAAGATGTACATGGCCTCGATCGGTTCCGGGCCGTCATTGCGGTAGGTCTGGCTGATCCGCACATCGGCGATCGGACCGTTGATGATGACCTTCGCTTCGTTGGACACCAATGGCAGGCTGCCGGGGCCGGCCTCGGACTGGATGTGGAAATACGGGCTTTGTGAGTGCTGGCTGTAAAGGAGTGAGGTCAGCAAGAGGCAGACCCCGCTCAGGATTTGCGTTCGTTTCATGGCACAATATTGATTGAGTTCTGCCCCAATGTATCGCCGATCAATGCGGAAAGACAGGCCGATCAACTGAGTGCCGGGTGTGACCGAGTATGCGTGTTGGTTGAAGGAGTAATCGTCTGGAAGGGACCGTTTTGCTGTGTAAGCTGTCTGAGGGATGTCCGCAAGGTGTCGTTTTAGACACGACGATCCAGTCAACGCCGAAGGCGAACCATTGTGAAATTACATTTCATGTCTTACAGCAAATATCGCTCGATCAGTGCGCGCCTGACCATCGATGTGCATAACATTCCTCAACGGTTCACAAATAATTTGGAAATATATGATAAAGTGCAATGTGTGCTCCGTCAGCGTTTCCAGATCAATTCCGGAATGTCGGCATCAGGCGCGATGATACCGGCCACACCAAGATGATAGATCACGCTGGTGAGCATCTTGTCACTGACCCAGCCATGGATCGCCCATTCGGTGCTGTGGTACCAGCGCTCGGCATCGGAGATCTTGATCCCGTAGCGATTGCTCACGATGGCAAAGGCGTCAGGGTTGCGCATGAAATTGTCCGTGGCATCGTGGATGGTGCGCAAGACCCGTATGACATTTTCAGGCTGCTCCTTGAGGATCTTGTCGGTGGCAGCGATGACAAAGCAGGGCCAGGGTGCGGCATACTCACCGATGCGACGCAGTTGACCACTGTCCACATAAGGTGAAGTGGTATACTTCTCCCAGTAAAAGACATCCGTCTTCAGTGACTGCAATGAAGCGAGGGCGCCATCAAGGTTGCGGATCACCTCAAACTGCTCCCGGTCCAGGGTATGTCCTTTGTCATTGGCATCGATCATGGCCATCAGGTGGGAACCACTACCGAACCGGCTGATCGCGTACCGTTTGTCGAAAATATCGAAGTGATGTCTCAGCGGATTCGCGGCCGCCGTGTGGATCCCCCAGGTCAGCGGGGTGATCACGTACTCACTGATGATCTTGCTGGGATTGCCGTGGATCAGGTCCGTGATGATCCCCTCGGTCAGAACGATGCACAGGTCGGTTTCATCGTCCCGGAGTGCTGCGGTCATCTGACCCGTGCCGCCGGGAAAGGTCTTCCACTCGATCTCGACACCCCTTTGCCGGAAGGCCCCCTGCTCTTGGGCAAGATGTACGGGTAAGTTGAAATGCTCGGGCACCCCGCCGATACGGATCACTTCGGACATAACATGTACAATGTAGGCATATCACCGGAGTCGCCTGGTGTCTTTGTGCCTCAGAAGGCAACGTTCAGGTCGACGCGTGCACGGGCGCCGGTTTCTTTGCGCAGACCCGTTCGGACGAGTTGCTCAACCTGAAACCATTTCGCGACAATATTGACGCCAGGATCCAATGCATAGCCCACCCGCAGTTCAAACCCCTGCATGTTGGACAGGCGGGCGGCGGGGGATCCGTCGGACGAATAGTCCCAGCGGGCCCAGTCATTTTGGGCGAAATAGTCCACGACGGCGTACCGTTCAAGGCGCGCGAAATGCAACTGGACCGTCCAGTCGCCGCGCTGCTGTAACGTGCCCAGCTTTGCGCTTACCACAAGCCCCTGACGCTCATCAGCCAGACCAGGCGCGA
>JAWWBX010000193.1:0-8430 GCA_033720735.1 Saprospiraceae bacterium | reverse complement strand
GCGCCGGATCCGGAACCGCAGGATCTGTTTGCACACGACTTTGCACCGACCCCGGTCACGAAGGAGCAAGGGACGCGGGTGCCTGATGACGGTGAAGAAAAGGTCATGGTCGACTGCGCTTTGTTTGCCATCAAGGAACTCATGGAAAAGGACCCGGCCTGCTTACTCTATGGTCAGGATGTCGGGCATCGGTTGGGCGGGGTGTTCCGAGAAGCCGCCACGCTGGCTGATACGTTTGGACATGACCGCGTTTTCAACACGCCGATCCAGGAGGCATTTATCATTGGCAGCACGGCGGGCATGTCTGCTGTCGGGCTCAAGCCCATCGTTGAAGTGCAGTTTGCCGACTATATCTGGCCGGGTCTCAATCAGCTGTTTTCCGAGATCAGCCGCTCGTGTTTTCTGACTAACGGCAAATGGCCCGTGAGCATGATCCTGCGTGTGCCGATCGGTGCCTACGGGAGTGGTGGTCCTTATCACTCCTCGAGTGTCGAATCGGTGGTGTGCAATATCCGGGGTCTCAAGATCGCCTACCCGAGCAACGGGGCGGACCTGAAGGGCCTGATGAAGGCCGCCTATCACGATCCCAACCCCGTTGTGATGTTTGAGCACAAAGGGCTCTACTGGTCCAAGGTGCCTGGCACGGAGTCGGCCCGGACCACAGAGCCCGCCGAGGACTACATCTTGCCATTTGGCAAGGCGCGCATCGCACATGCCGCCGATGGAGAGACCGCCCCGTCGCTTGCCGTGATCACCTATGGCATGGGCGTGCACTGGGCCCTGGGCGCGGCACTGGCCTTCCCCGGGCAGGTGGAGATCGTCGACCTCCGCACCTTGTATCCGCTTGATACGGATATGGTGTACGACTGCGTGCGCCGTCATCATCGCGCCCTGGTCGTCACTGAAGAACCCGTGTCAAACAGCTTCGCGCAGAGCTTGGCGGCCCGCATCCAGGAAGCCTGCTTTGAATCTCTGGATGCTCCGGTGCGGGTCATCGGAGCTGAAGACCTGCCGGCCATCCCCTTGAATGAAGTGCTCGAAAAAACGATGATCCCCTCAGTTGAGAAAGTCACATCGGCCATCCGGTCGCTGTTGGAATACTAGGTTGCACTGCCTACCTTGAGTTTACAAGTTGTCTGGAGTATGAATCGTCTGAATGGATTGATCGCTGTCCTTTCTTTGCTGGCCTTGCCCGGCTGTATCCAGGTGAGTTCCTGGCAGACGGCCAGAACCGTGGGCGAGCATAACGGGGAGATCCTGGTGGCGTTTGGCGCGCTGGGCATCTCGGATCCGCTGGGAGAGGATGCTGATGCTGGCGTGGGAACGATGGAACTGATGGGGAGGTATGGAGTGAGTGAAACGGTGGATATCGGGCTGAAGATCTCCAGTTTTTCGTCGTACGTCTTTGACGCCAAGTTCCAGGTGGTCGGAGATCGCACCACGTCTTTTGGCCTTGCCTTGGGTCCCGGCATCGGGATCACCGCGTTTGTCGGCTCTAACGGGATTTTTCAGGGGCATCTGCCGGTCCACATGTCGGTGCATCCCTCAGAGCGTTTTGCCTTCTACTTCACCCCGCGTTACTCATCGCAATTCACCTTTGGCGACGGAGCGTTACATTATCTGGGCGGGTCACTGGGACTTGAATTTGGACGCAAGGTCAAGTTTGGCCTTGATGTGAGTTTCGCGGAGTTGCTCAACGACACGGACGCAGATGATGTGTTTGAAGATTTTGGTCTGCGGTTGTTCCAGGTTGGTTTCGGCGCCAAGTTTCGGATCCAGGGACAATCTAACAACGATTAGGGACTGGTCGACGCTTCCGGAATTCTCTATTATCGCAGTTAACCTTCAAGAGGATCGGGTGATCAATGGGTGATACTGACAATCAATTGGTGCTCGAAGCGCTGAAGCAAGAGCTGAAATCCGGGAACATGACCGCGTTCCAGAAGTACTACCTGGCATACAAGCCTGATTTCCTCAGATTTGCGGCAAAGTATACACATGATGAGGATCTGGCGCACGATGTATTGCATGATGCGTTTATCGTCCTGTACGAAAATGTACTCAACGATCGATTGACCACCCTGAGCAGCAGCCTCAAGACCTACACGTTCAGCATTGCCAAACATTTGCTGTTTGGGGCATTGCGTAAGCAGGGGCGGGTGATTCAGACCGAAGAAGTACTGACCGGGACTGAACTGCCGCCGTGGACGAACTCTGAACCAAACGAGCGGACCGTTATGATCCGGCGATGCCTGAGTCGCCTTGGCCGGAGCTGTCAGGAAGTCCTGACGTTGTTCTATTACCGGGGTTTCAGCATCGAGGCGATCATGCACAGCATGGGCTACAAGAACGAGAACACGGTGAAGGCGCACAAATCGCGATGCCTGCAGAAGTTGCGCGCGTTGATGCACAATCAAGACAATAATCCTGGCCGATGAACACGATTTCCGAACACGATCAGATCCTGATCGACAAATATCTGAGGAGCAGCCTCACCACAGCCGAACGTGCGGAGTTTGATGAAAGGATGCAAGACCCGGGATTCGCAGCACACGTAGACGCCATGCGAGAGATCCAAACGGCCGTAGCGGCTGAAGGGCGTGACGGACTGCGCCAGATGTTGCGGATGTGGGATCGCACCAGAGCTGCCCGCCGCTTACCTCTCATGCGCATCGGTGTTGCGGCGGCAGCGGTGATCGTGCTGCTGCTCGGCGTGTATTTTCTCCTTCCCCAGGATCGCCCGGACAGCGTGGCTTCCGCTTACCTCGAACCGTACCCCAATGTTGTCGCGCCGATTGAGAAAGGCGATCAGGGATTGTCCGAATTCGAACAGGCGTTCCAGCTGTATGAGGCAGGACGCTACACACGCGCGGAGAAAATATTTGCCACTCTCGATCAACGCAACCATTCGGTACAGTTCTATCGCGCGATCAATCATCTGATGGCCGGGGATGATGAAGCGGCAATGACCGCTTTGCAGCACATCACTGCTGATCAGGGCCATGCCTACTTCAAGCCTGCCATGTGGTACCTGGCCCTGGCACAGATCAACCTGGGACGACTTGACGAAGCCCGGGCGACCTTGCGTTACGTCGTGCTGGGAGGAGAGCCGTTTAGCGGGAAGGCTGAGGAGCTGATGAACGCCTTCTAAGACGGGATGAGAGCAAGAATCCCAAAACAGCTACGGCCAGGGCCAGCAGGCCGTAGATCAGGAGATCAGCTGGGCGACGGGGTGTTTGCATATCGATCGGCTCGGTGAGCCCATTGGCTACAAAACCAGCCCAGTAGTAGGGATGCGTATGTTCAGGCGCCATGACGTTTTCCAGGTAGTCCAGTTTGGCATTGCGCAGAGCCCCGGCTTTGTCGGCCCCATTCTTGAGATACTGGTAAAATCCGACCATCAGATCGGCCGTCGCGCCATCCGGCACTTTCCACAAGCTGTGAATAATACTGGGTACCCCTGCGTACTGGAATGCGCGTGAAAGACTCATGACCCCTTCTCCGCGCAGGGCGCGGCCGGCACCCGTGTTGCAGGCACTGAGTACAGCCATCCTGGCCTTGAGGTCCATGGTGGAAAGCTCGGAGGCAAAGATGTAGCCATCCTCATTTCGGCGATCGCTGGATGAAAATACCAGCCGGCTGAAGCGCGGATTGTCTTCTTCCAGCAGCGCATGCATCGACAGGTGAAGAATGCGGTAATGGGGCGCACGCTTGCGAAACGATGCCTCCGAGGCCTTGTCTTCGGTGAAGATATCTCCACCGATCAGTTCGCCGATGGATGCGACCTCGGCCTGAGCGCCCGGCAAGTCGTAGTTGCCACTGCGTACCAGTGCGGCAAAGACCTCGGAACCTGCCGTGTCTTCAGGGGCGACCTGCATGGCCTCGTAACGGGGTGCAAAGGCGGCCAGCAGCCGGCGCGCATCTCGCGACGGAAAGGCAAATCGCGCGTGGGTGTGGATGGCGTTCGTGTAGCTGACACTGTAGGAATGGATCAAGAGCCGATCGGCGTTGTTGTCTGTTTCCAGTGCCAGTGCCTCAAAGGGGATATACGACCAGTTGCCTGCCGGTGCGATGATCAGATGTTGGGTCGAGGCTGGCAGCTGGCGCATCAGCGGGCTGAGTAGCTGGTATGCATTGTAGGCCGCTGGTCGCCAGGGTCTGGCGGGCTTGATCAGCGCGGTGCGCAACGAGTCAGTGATCCGGTCGGCTTCGTCCGAACTCAGCGCCAGACAGGCGATGCCGTCTCTCCAGATCGCAAACACAAAGTCCTCTTCCTCCCCATCGAAAAATTCGAGCATGGCAGTTCGCTCGTCAAGTTGTTGCTGGGCCGTTGCATAGGCGTCCCTGAGGGGTGGCAAGTTTCGCTGCGATCCCGGCCGGTTGATCTTGCGCGAGACGTCGGCAATCAGCACATTCAAGGCCCGACGTTCGGCCTCCAACCGGCGCATCGCCGCTGAATCTTCAGGCGGTGTACGGAACAGCTCCAGCTCGATCGCGATCAGCTCCTGCTGCAGACGGAGCTCTTCCTGATGTAACGCCGGCGGGATCTCAATCTGCTCGCGGAGACGATTGTTGAGCTGGATCTCACGCAGTAGCTGATCCCGGCTCCGCTCGGAAATATCAAGTGCCAGTTTGAGAAACTGCTTGTCGCCTGTCTGTTGATACTGTTGGTGCAAGCGCTGCAGTGCCAGTTCAAACACATGATAGTTGTTGGCCAGGATCGTCGCACGCATGGCTGGCTGGATCTCGAATTGCTCGATCGAGTCAAGAAAACTGAGGTGCAAGGCGATCTGCTGGTCAAGGCTTGCCGCGGTCTCTGGCTGTGGGGCCTGGGCATACTGCCGGGCACGCACTTCGGTCAGCAGGTTGATCAGGTTGGCCAGCAGGTCATACCGGTACACCCGGTCGAAGTCGTGTGGATCTTCAAGCGTGTACCCAAGGCCGGTAAATCCACTGTTGATCCGTTCGATCGCACCCGGGAAGTCTTCCAACGCCAGGTGCGTCCGGGCGGCGGTTTCGTTGATGATCGCATAATCGGGGTGTTCGAACGGCTCGGAGTTATTCATAGCTTCCGCCACGGCAACCAGTTTCTCCTCCGCTTTGTCCGGTTGCCCTGCAACGAGGTAAAGATGCGCCAACGCCGAATTGGGGTTGGAGGTATAGATATGACCGGGTCCGTAACCGGCGCGTGCGTTGTTTTCATTCGCCCTGGAGAGGTGTGATTCTGCAGCGGTGTAGTCGCCCATGGCTGTACACACCCTGCCCATTTCAAACCAGATGTCGGCCTCCGCAAAGTACCGGTGTGCAGATTTATCCCCGGTGTCCGGGCTGACCATGGTGCGGTGCAGAGCCATGGCTTCGTCATAGTCTGCATGGCGGAGAAGCAAGCCGCCGAGATCGCGGACAATATTGAACAAGACCGGATCCCGTGGATTGGTAGCCATGGCCAGGCGGTGTGCAGACTCAAAATAGAAGCGGGCACTTTCGTCATCACCGATGGCCTCATAGTACCTGCCAAGCTGGAAATCGATCCGCACGCGGTGGGCAGGTCTCGTATTGGGCCCCATATACTGCGCGCCCAGCTGGAGCGCTTCCCGCATTTGTTCCAGCTCACCATTGCGGTACTGGAGAATGCCGGCATCCAGACATGCGCCGGTGATGGCATGGCTGTCACCGATGGCCACAAAGCGATCGATGGCATTTTGGTAGAATGCCCGCTGCGATTCATACTCGTGATGGCTGAGAGCAAGCCCCCATTGCGTGAAGCCCAGCAACCTGGGGTCGGGTTCACGGATCCGGTCCCACAGGGAAAGAGCTTTGCTGAAATGGTGGAAGGCATTGAACTTGTCAAACTTCCACAAACAGGCCTGTCCTGCGTAGGTGTTCAAGGCGGCCTCGAGGGCCACGGCATCCCGCTGCCGGGAGCCCAGCCCCTGTTGGTCTTCCAGCAATTCGAGACCACGTTTGGCATAATACAGCGTCGAGTCGCGCCGCTGCTCATCCCACATTTGAGCTGCCCGCGCAGCGACTTCCTCGAGGGACGCAGATGATGGCTGCCCGGCGACGGCAAAGCCGGCGATCAGACACCCTGACAAAATGGTATTTCGCAAGAAAAATGAGCCCATCAGCAAACACGCGTGTGCGTCGATGCCAGAGGGTCAAGGTATGAAAAGTCGAAGATTTACCCGGGCGGGTCAATGGCACTTGAAGTAATCAAACGGCTCGAGGCATGCATTGCACTGATAGGCTGCCTTGCACGGGGTCGAGCCAAATCGACTCACCATCCGCGTATGTTCGGAGTTGCAAAACGGACAAGGCACAACTTTGTCTTCCTGGCTGAGAAAGGAGGCGTCGGTCGTCCGCTCAACAGGTGGTGCAATCCCAAACGCCTTGAGCTTGCGGTGACCGGCCTCGGTGATCCAGTCCGTAGTCCAGGGGGGAGAGATGACATTGCGTACCTCCACCGGGTGGTGGCCTGCCTTTTCCAGTGCCTCGCGGATCAGAATCGGAATGACGTCGAGCGCCGGGCATCCGCTGTAGGTCGGGGCCACGTCGACCTCCACGACGCCATTGGCGATGCGTACGTCCCGGATCATTCCCAGTTCGACTACTGAGACCACGGGGATCTCGGGATCCTTCACGGTCTCGAGGATGTCCATGACTTCCTGCTTGGTCCCGATGGCGTTTACCATTGTGCTTCGGGATAAGTGCGCTGCAGATACTGCAGATCAGTCAGAAGATAACCCAGGTGTTCGGTGTGATGACCGTCCTTGCCGCCGGTGTGCATCCAGCCGTCCTCCGGAACCGGGATGGTTGCTTCGCTGAAGACCTCTTTGACCCTGGCCTTCCAGGTGTCGGCCATGCTGCTCCAGTCCGGCGCGATCCCCAGACCAATCATCTCACGCTCTATCTCCGAAGGTGTGTACAACTCACCCGTAAACCTCCAGAGTGTATCGCGGGCCGCCAGCATCTTGTCACGACTGACCTCGGTCCCGTCACCAAGCCGGATGACCCACTCCGAGCTGAAACGCAGATGGTAGCGGACCTCTTTGAGCGACTTGGTTGCAATCGCGGCCAGGCGTTCGTCGGCACTACCTTTCAGCGCCTCATAATTCAGGAAGTTGTACACATCGAACAGGAACTGACGCATGATCGTATCACCAAAATTCCCGTTGGGTTGCTCTACCAGCAGCACGTTGCGGTAGGCCCGCTCTGTTCTGAGATATGCCAGGGTATCCTCTGTTGCTCCGTCCCCTTGCAGATCGGCGGCATACTGATACATCAGCCGAGCCTGGCCGATCAGGTCGAGCGCGATGTTGGTCAGGGCAATATCCTGTTCGAGGACAGGACCGTGTCCACACCATTCTCCGAGGCGCTGGCCGAGGATGAGACCGTTGTCGGCCAGGTGGAGCAGATATTGAATGAAATGCTGCTTTGACATCTAGAGATGTTTTACCCCTTCCGGGACTTCGTAAAAGGTAGGGTGGCGGTAGATCTTGTCTTCGGCGGGATCAAAGAGTGCTTCCTGCTCTTCCGGATTGGAGGCAGTGATCTCCGATGATTCAACCACCCAGATGCTCACGCCTTCCATTCTGCGGCAGTACACGTCGCGTGCATTCTCAATCGCCATTTCCGGATCTGCCGCGTGCAGGCTGCCGGCGTGCTTGTGGTGCAATCCGGCTTTGCTGCGGATGAATACTTCGTAGAGGGGCCAATTTTTCATGCGTTTAGCGTTTTATGTTCCGTGTTTTGCGTTTGTTTACTGCGGTTTAAACTTTGGTCCGCGAAATTCACTGGTTTTCAAATGCCGAATCAGGCCACCGAGTTTGTAACCTACTTTCGAGGCGAACGAATCCAATGTGCTCCTTGTAGGCTCATCGATATAACCTCGATCGAGGCATCGATAAAGCTGCGAGCGCAGTTCACCGACTGATCCTTTTGATATGCTTGTGAATTGAATGAACTCGCGGTTGCCGTCGCGTTCGTAGCCCTCTGCAATATTATCCATGCATTTTCCACTTGCCTTTGCCATTTGATCCCGGAGGGCAAAGTCTCGCTTCAGAGCAGTGGTGTGTATCAATTCCCAAATCATGTGGTCTAGTTTTCTGGCGAGTTGCCAGCATTCAATTTCTTCAAAATGCTTCCAAGTGCTCATATGGTTTATGTTTAGTGGTTACTACCTAGCACAGAACGCGAAACGCAAAACGCCGAACATTACCCAGCAATCGCTGATTCCCGAATTTTGCGTTTCTCAGCGTGCGCCATCGCAGCTTCCCGCACCCAGGCACCCTCCTCATGGGCTTTGCGGCGGGCTTCCAAACGCTCTGTGTTGCAAGGCCCGTTGCCCTTGACCACGTTCCAGAACTCCTCCCAGTCGATCGGGCCGATCTCCCAGTGTTCGGTTTCTGCATTCCATTTGAGGTCTGGGTC
>JAWWBX010000192.1:0-8434 GCA_033720735.1 Saprospiraceae bacterium | reverse complement strand
CCCACGGGGCCGACTACAACCTGGCTGATCTGCGGCTCGATGCGGAGCACATCCACCAGATGATTGCTGAGCTGCCGGAAATGCCCCGCAGGGTCTTCAACCTGTACGTAATCGACAGCTATTCGCACAAGGAGATCGCCGGAATGCTTGAGATGTCGGAAAACACCTCCCGGTGGTATCTGGCACAAGCGCGTAAAACGCTGCAGGCTCGACTTGCAGCCTACACCAAACAACAAATAAACGTCAAGGCATGAAACGATTTGAAGAGCAGGCGCGGGAGGCCATGCAGGACTGGCGACAGCCGGTCGACCCGGAACACGTCCGGCAATTTGAAGTCTTTCTTAAAGCACAAAAGCGCCGTCGCCGTGGACTATTGGTCTTGCTGGTAGGAGCCGGGCTGATGATCCTGGGAGGTACCGCCATTGGTCTGCTGAAGCAGAACAGTGCCCAGCCAGTGCCCGAGCAGCACATGGCCGCAGCGCCGAACGCAAACCAGGTTGAGGCTAGCCGGGATCACCGCGCCTTGCCTGAATCACAACTGGAAGCTGTCACCACGCGTCGACCGCCATCTGCCTCCACAGCACAAACTGCACAATTGGCACGCGAGGAACCGGTAGTTCGAACAGAGGGCGTGACCGCTACTGCAGCCGGCACCCCATATGACCAGGTGATCGTGGCTGAGGAGCCATCTTCCCTTCAGCAGGTCGTTGTTGCGGGAGAACCACCTGAACTGACGCCTCAAAGTACGCCGCAGGTCACCCGCTCCACCGTGGCCGGTATGGACCAACTCGATGGCATAGTGCCGGCAGTGCTGGCGACAGGCGCGCGCGCCCTCCCTGATATTGAGGCAATCGCCGCTTTGCCGCACAAGGCGGCCTGGTTTGGGATCCTCGCCGATTGGATGACTACTTCGGCAGCGCCCGGCGGGCTCAGTGCCGATGGCTTTGGAGGACACCTGGGGGTCTTTGCCTCGTTGCCGATCTCCGGTCCCTGGTATTTGGGGTTGGAAGCAGGTTGGCAGTACCTGGAGCGCGGGTTTGCTTTCGACAAACAGTCCGTGACGACATCTTTCGGTTTTGGACAACGCAGTGAAGCGAATACCCTGACTATCCGCTCCATGTACAGCTGGTATGCTGCAGCCATGGCGACCCTGCAACTGGCGAGACACCAGATCGATGCTGGTGTATCGGCTTATCATGTCTACGGGGCGCGTGGCGATGTGGTAAGGCGGATTGATGAGACCAGTCAGTCTCCCGTCACCAATACGCTGAAAGATGTTTGGGTGTCAACGGATGGCCTGGCAACGGTGACAACCGAACTGATGATCGGCTACCGGTACCGTGCGTTTGACCATTTGTCCCTCGCCGTACGGCTGCGCTTACCGGTGACAGACGTCATCGCAGCCAACCCCACGGAGACGTATGCCTACCGGGGTGGTGCCTACCGGACCGGGCTGCAGGCCGGGTTGTACTATCATTTTAATGACTGACTATGAAAACGATCAGATTTCTTATCCCGTTTCTCATACTGGCTGGTTGTGTCGGCGATCCGCAGGATATTCCGCCCGGGATTACCGAGGATCCGGTCTTTGTGAGCAGTGCCATCCTGGATGGTACATCGGTAGCCATGCAGGCAGGTGTCGATGGTTACGTGCTTGAAGCCGAGCACACGACAACCGATGATGGTGTGGTGCGTTACCGGACACGCTTTATCCAGCCGAGCTGTACGACGTGCGGGCCTGCCATTGAATTTATCTTCTGGGACAGTGCAGTGTCCGGGCAGCCTGGGGGAGGGGTGGACGCGACATTTGACTCCGGTGACATGGCGTACTATGATGCCGAAATGGATTCCCAACTGGAATTGCTGATTGCCGCTAACGAAGCAGCACCAGGCGGCGTTGCAACAGTCTGGACCAACAGCTCGGGACAGGTGCTGGCCGAAGGTTCCAGTATTTCGCTTACGTCGCAGAAGGATACCGTGGTCGATATCTGCTATCATGCGGCACATGCTTTCGCAGGTGCGACTGCCCAGTGCGTGACATCCATGTGCTTTCACTTGCGGCCTGCTACTCCCTGCATTGCCTGGCTGAGTGTCGAACGGATGGTCAACGATCATGCACTGGTTGAAACCAATGTGATCGGTACGCCGCCATTTACGTATCGCTGGATGAACGGGTCCACTACGCCCTTCATTTTGATGCCCATTTCATCCAATCATCCCACCGGCGTCTCCGTCGTGGTCGAGGACGCCAATGGCTGCAGCGCTGTGATCCATCAGACCATGCAGTTGGTAGACGGTCGTCCGGAATTATGCGCAGGCGTGCTTGCAGGTTTTTCCGTGGATACTGCTGATCCTCCGTTCGCGCAATTCAGTACGGTGGAAGTCCGCTACACAGATTCCTCGGGTAAGATCTTCAGCAGCGCCTGGGGGCCGCAACAGGAATCCCATGCCTTTGAATTGCAGGAGGTGAGTGACTACGGAATATCCCCGGACGGCTTCCCGGTCAAACTGCTGCGCGGCCAGATGCATGCAACACTGTTTGCTGAAGATGGCGGGGAGCCGATCCGCATGCAATCCGGCGGGTTTACCATTGGGGTGACGTATGATGAGTAGGCAACGAGAGCGAACATCGCTCGAACACCTGTCGTAAAAAGACCCCATGCCAATGCACAGGGTCTTTTTAGTTTCATCTGTATTAAATCTTCAGCTGCTATTCACCGAGCAGCTCGGCCAGTACGCGATCCGCTTTGTAGATGTAACGCAGCGCAGCGGTGATCCCACCAGCGTGTACAGACACCGATCGGTTCACTTCCGTATCGTAAATGAAGTTGCCGGGGAGTGACTCGATATTGCCATCGAAGATCAGCCCGACGGCTTCGCCGTCCTGGTTGATGACCGCACTACCGGAGTTCCCACCGATGATGTCGTTGGTCGACACGAAGTTGATCGGCGACTTCAGCAACTCCATGGGCGGGTTGGCCCATTTCTCCGGGAGCGACCAGGGAAATTCCTTGTTGTTGCTGTAATGCCGGTCGTACATCCCGAAGTAGGTGGTCTTGTATGGTGCCACGGTGCCGTTGTACGGATAGCCCTTGACGCGACCGTCCGAAATGCGCAGGGTGAAGGTGGCATCCGGCGGCAGATTGTCACCAAGGACATTGAACACCTCATTCGCGACTTTTTCCTCCAGAGCACGCCGTTCGGCCGAAGATGACTGGAACAATGTGACGGCACCATAGTACCGCGGCATCAGCTCATCGGCCATCTCAAAGATCTCGTCCTTGTGCTTGATCACCTTCTTCGGCTTGTCAAACAGCTTGTTCAGTTTTTTCTCATCCGTGAAGACGGTCTCTTCGAGGATCTCACGCGCAGCCACTTCCGGGCTGCGTCCCTCCAGGATCTCGTCGATATAGGCGTCTCCCGGATCGGCAAATTGCTTCAACTCACTCAACACCACGGCCAGCAGTTCCATCTCCTCGGGGGTGCTCAACTGCGAGGCGTACGAAATGATCGCGTCCTTGAGCTGTGCCAACTGGTCGCTGTCGAGGTCCTCCTCGGCAACCTGCTCGTATTGATGTACCGCATGTAACAGCGCAATTGTATTCCCGGTAAACTGCGGGTTGTTGCTCAGTAATTGCAGTTCCGGGAGGTTGGGTCCGAGCATGTTGTAGGCGTCGGTGAGCTTGTCCCAATACTCCTGGGTACTCGCTTTGGCACGGATGGTTTGCTCCATTTTGACCTTGCGCTCGAACAACTCTCCGTCCTTCAGGCCGCCCACGATCCCGTCGACCGCTTTGATGGAGTTAGAGAAGCTGAACATAGTATTCATCAGTTGGTCGCTGGGATTGGCCTCATACTGCTTCTCCATCAGGGCCAGGCGATTCTTCATGAACTGCACCTGGACGGGGTAGCGGTAATCGCGGTCATACTCGAGCTGCGACACGGTGCGATAGCGCTCGGTGCTGCCCGGGTTGCCGATCACGAAGACAGGCGTGCCATCGTGGATCCCGTCCGGATTGAATTTGAAATAGTGTGCGCTGGTATTCGCCGGTTGCCCGTTTTCGTCATAAGCGCGCCAGAACGTCGCATCGAGGTTGTAGCGCGGGTAGGTAAAGTTATCCGGGTCGCCGCCGTAGAAACCGAGGTCCAGTTCCGGTATAAAGACCAGGCGGATATCATCATAACGCTTGTAGCCGTACAGCGAATACTTGCCACCGGAGTAGTAGGTGACCGTCTGCAGGCGCAGACCCGCCCATTCCGGCATCTCGCCATACTTGGCCTGGATCTCGGTGAACGCCTGTTGTACCTTGTTGAGCCGATCCGCGTCATTCTCTGCCATTTCCGTGTACGCCTTCACCTCGTCGGTGATGTCCGCGATCATGAGGAGTTGCTCGACGAACAACCCGTCGGCCCTACGCTCATCTTCCAGTGACTTGGCAACGAATCCCTGGGTATCAAAGTGCTCACCCTCCTTTTGCAACGGTTCGATCACACTGCGCGAACAGTGATGATTGGTCATGATCAGGCCGTTGGGAGAGACGAACGAAGCGGAGCACCAGGTGGCGAACCGCAGCGATGATTTGCGGACATGCTCAAACCAGGCCTCATCGGCGGCGAAGTCGTATTCGTCGGCAAACCACTCGATCGGTGGATTTTCAAAGGTCCACATCTTCCCGAAATCGAACGGGCTGGGGTCCTGGGCCGTGGCGACCTGAAGCGTCATCAGCGCACACAGGGCAAAGAATAGTTTTTTCATCATGAATGATTTAAGATCAATAAGTTATCTTCTTACAATTCAAGTAAGGCATCAATGGATTGTGTCGATACTGCGTGGTAGTTGGGGCGGGCATTGCGGTAAATCTCGCGGGCGGTGTCCAGCAGGTCGGACTCTTTCATGGCCCGGTAGATGGGCATCAGGAATTTCCTGCGACCCACACGGGTCAAGAACGCTGCGATCTCGTCCATTATTTCATCGGCGTAGCCGCGGCGAATGGATACCTCGTACCACGCTGCTGCGATTTCCGCATTGCCGGATCTGGCAAATGCGAATTGTGCATCAAGAGCGCGCAGCCGCTCCGGCCCGACCTCATTCGGCAAATGTCGAATGAAATGCAGCCACTCGTGGGTCGTCCACTCCCTGATTTGACCGGTATCAACCGGCTGACCGGCGACGAAAGATGCCACGACAGCATCAACCCGCTCAAACCGGTCGGATGCGATCTCCGGCATATCGTTCGGGAGGCCTGGTCCGTAGATCCAGGCATCGATATCCACATCGATCTGGTGTGGTTGGAGCAAATGCGCACGGAGGTATTGTACAAATACCTCGGTGGTCATGCTCTCAAACTGGTGCGTTGCGAAGTACTTCCGAAGAAAGTCGTCGAAGACTTCGCGCCCTGCTTTCTCCTCAAGAAGCATCAGAAAGAACGCCCCCTTTTCATAGGCGATATGCGTCATGCCGTCGTCCGGGTCCCGGCCCGCCAGGTCGAGGTGTAAATGCGTGTCCTTGTGGTCGATCCCGAGATCCTGCACTTCGTGTTCGAGGTCTTGCTTGCCGAGTAGCGTCAGCATGCGTGTATACTCATCGCCTTTCAAGGCTTCCATGATGCGCCGCTCAAAGTAAACGGTGAATCCTTCATTCAGCCAGAAGTCATTCCAGGTCGCATTGGTGACCAGATTGCCGGACCACGAATGGGCCAGCTCATGGGCGATCAGCGCCACCAGCGAGCGGTCACCCGCCAGGATCGTTGGCGTGGCAAACGTCAGCCGGGGGTTCTCCATGCCGCCAAATGGGAAACTCGGCGGCAGGACGATCACATCGTAGCGATCCCATAGATACGGCCCGTACAGATCTTCGGCGATCTCAAGCATTTGCTCCATCTCGCCAAATTCATACACCGCGGCGGCGAGCACCGAGGGTTCGGCGTAGACTCCGGTCCGTGGACCAATTGCTCCGAACGAAATATCGCCTGCGGCCAGGGCGATCAGATAGCCCGGGATCGGCTGATCCATGGTGAAGGTGTAGACGCCATCGGATGATTTCTCCTGCGGATTCTCGGCGCTCATCACGGCCAGCATGCCCGGTGGCACCCGCACCGTTGCCTCGTAGGTGAAACGGATGCCAGGACTGTCCTGTAGCGGGATCCAGGTGCGCGTAAGCACAGCCTGACCCTGGGTAAAGACAAACGGCATCGATTCGTCCGCAGTTTGGATGGGATCAAGCCAGCCCAATGCGGCGGCATCCGGAGAGGTGCGGTAGTGGATCGTGACCACCCGCGTAGTGCGCTCGATGGGTATGGCAAGTCCCCGGCCAAGATGTGGTTGTTCGTCATGCAGGGAGAAAGCAACCTCCTGCCCGCCGTCGATCGTCACCTTGTTGATCTCTAAATCACGCGTATCCACTCTGAACGAGTCAGCACTATTGGTGGAGATGGTGTGCCGGGCAACACCATTGATAACACGCTGATCGAAATCCAGTGCCAGATCAAGGGACAGGTGGATCGTGCGCGCTGCATCCGGCCGGGCAAAACTATGGACATCCATGATGTCGTGCTGATTGGTCTGCAGCCGTCCGGCGTCAGGAGAACATCCCACCGCCAGAAATGCCCATGACCAGACGACGAATTGCAATTTTCGCATATGCGCCCGCAAAAATAGGCTTTGCCCGGTCATTTCAGAAGTGGAATCACGCCAATGGTCGATTACCAGCTCACCCTTGACGATTAACCCGCACAGATCACACCTGGTCCGGGCGTCTGACCGCTGTTTCAAGCAGCGGACGACTGCCGGGTCCGCAACACATCAAGAGATCGATGC
The DNA here is from genome assembly GCA_033720735.1 of Saprospiraceae bacterium. Taxonomy (GTDB): domain Bacteria; phylum Bacteroidota; class Bacteroidia; order Chitinophagales; family Saprospiraceae; genus B8-G4. The sequence goes on along the minus strand of JAWWBX010000192.1, from coordinate 1,618 downwards.
CTGAAAGATTGGGCTCGAAATCCTGGCGATCGGCAAACACCTGGACATATTCGGGGGGTCGAAAGTCCTGATCTGCAGCAGGCAATACCGGATGCATCTTTTCACGCAGGTCATAAGGGTGGTCAGGCGCATATGTCTGCGAAAGGGTGTATCCCGGCAGATCCAGGGCATCAAGCAGGAAATCCAGACACGCAAGGTTCAATTCAAACAGGTATGTGTGCTGTGCCATCAGGATGTTTTCCAAGGGCGGACCGTAATGCGCGAAATACGGCGCGCTCCCGTATGCACTCCGGATCGTCTGCCACATCCGCATGTGCCATGGCTGGTCATAACTGATCCGGACTTGCCGGATCGGTTGTTGCTGATGCTTGCCTTTCTCTAGCGGCACCGAAAGCGTCATCACGCCATTGGCTCCCAGGATCCGGCACCGGTTGCGGTAACTCCGCTTTTGATAATGCTCGTGCGCCTCAATGACCACCTGATCGTAAAGCAAGAATTTGGACAGAAACTGCACGTTAGGCAAAAACTGCAACTCGATCAGACATGTCGTACTTTGCTCAGGAGGCTGCATGCGTTCAAACATAGCCGGACCTTGTGAAGGAGACAAATTATTTCCAGCGGCTGACATTTTCTGGACCATTGATCGACCAGCCGCCCACGCGGGACATCGCGCTGGCGATCGTGATCCCGGCGTGCGATGAGCCTGATCTGGTCAACACGCTGACGGCTCTGAAGGCTTGCGATATGCCACAGAGACCGGTTGAGATCATTGTGGTGATCAACCATGGTGCCGCGGCTACGGCCAGGGTTAAAACAGTAAACGCACAATGTGTTACGAGACTGAACCAGTGGGTGAAGGCAAACCCGCATTCCGGTCTGCAGTGCTTTCTGCTGTTCGTGCCAGACCTGCCTCCCCGCAAGGCTGGAGTGGGATTGGCCAGGAAAATCGGTATGGACGAGGCTGCCCGCCGTGCCTTTGGTGTGTCACGATCGGATCTGCCGCTTGTCTGTCTCGATGCTGATTGTCAAGTCAGTAAGGACTACCTCACCGGGCTCCACGGCTTCTTTTCAGCGCGGACCGATATCGAAGGATGTGCCATTCACTTTGAGCACTCACTGGATGGACTGGATTTCTGGCAACGAGATGCCATTGTCGATTATGAACTGCATCTGCGTTGCATGATCTCCTGGCAGCGTTGGGCGGGGTTGCCGTTTGCGTATCAGACGGTGGGCTCCAGCATGGCCGTGCGCGCTGGCACCTATGTAGCAGTAGGGGGCATGAACACCAGACAGGCCGGTGAGGATTTTTATTTTCTCCACAAGGTGATCGAGCGCGGACAGTTTGCCGACTGTGCGTATTGTGCCGTGTATCCTTCACCACGTGTATCGGACCGGGTGCCCTTTGGTACGGGCCGGGCTATTGGTCAAGTCAAGCAGGGAGAACCGGTGCTTACACATCATCCGGAGGTATACCGGGCGGTCCGGCGGCTGGTAAAACTGGTTCCACGATTATGGGATGAGGAGGATGATCTGAGTGGGGAGGTGCCTGAGGTCCTTGGTGCGTTCCTGGCCGCGCAGGGGTGGCCGGAACGGTTGGCCGAGATCCGGGCCAATACTG
>JAWWBX010000191.1:0-8504 GCA_033720735.1 Saprospiraceae bacterium | reverse complement strand
GCTTGATACCACGTAGCCGATGCGCCGCTTGCCCAGCCAGTCGATGCTCAGGTTGGCCAGCACGTTCTTGGTTGAAGGCGTCCAGAAACTCATGGAGCGTCCTTCCTTGCTCGTCCACCAGTCGATCATCATGCGGCCGAGCAAGACCGCTGTAAAGAGGGACGACAGTACACCGATGATCAGTACGACGGCAAATCCCTTGATCGGCCCGAGACCGAAATATGCCAGTACGATGGCGACCAGAATGGTCGTCACATTGGCATCGATGATCGCCGAATAGGATTGCCGGAAACCATCTTCAATGGCCAACCGCAACGATTTGCCTTCCCGCAATTCTTCCCGGATACGTTCGAAAATGATCACGTTGGCGTCGACGGCCATACCAATCGTCAGGACGATACCTGCCATTCCCGGGATCGTGAGCACGGTCCCGAAGGAGGCCAGCCCGCCGAAAATGAAAAAGAGATTGGCAAACAGGGCCACGATCGAAACGATCCCGGCCGTGCCGTAGTAGAACATCATGAACAGCAGGACCAGTGACAGGCCGATGAGCAGAGATCGCAAACTCTTGTTGATATTTTCCTGCCCGAGTGAAGGCCCCACCAGGGATTCCTGGATGATCTGGGTTTTTGCCGGGAGTTTTCCGATTTCCAGGATGTTGGCGAGGTCTTTTCCTTCCTGGACCGTGAAGCCGCCACTGATCGACGAACGACCCTGCGTGATGGGTTCGCGCACACCGGGTGCCGAGACCACCTCGTCATCAAGGGCGATCGCAATCTCCCGCTCGTTGTCCTGAGCGGCTTTGGTGGTCATGTCTGCCCAGATCTTGGCTCCGCGGTTGTTCATGACCAGCGTCACCTGCACTTCGCCGGTGGTGGGATCGGGTTCAGAAGTTGCTGATACGACGTGGTCGCCCTGCAACGGCGCTTCTTCGCGACCGCGTTCTTTTTTGATCGCATAGAGGAAGTGCATATTGGTGGGCTCGCCGGTATTGATATCCGTATACGGTTTGGCGGCCCAACGGAACTCGAGGTCCCGCGGAAACATATTCTTGATATTCTCACGCTGCAGCAGCTGGTCGATGGCATTGCGCTTGTTGGCCTCGGCCGCACCCATGACCGACAGCGGAAACTGGAGGGTGGTGGCGCCGCTGTTCAGGTTGAGCATTGAGAGCAGGGGGCCAACATTGTCCAGCGGATTGGTCTCCACCGGCACCTCGACATACTGGGTGTCCTGTCCCATGACATTACCCAGTGAATCCACGACATCACTGACCACAGTGTCCATGCGCATTTCCGGTTCGTCGGTGGTGCTGGTGTCACCAGCGGCCTCGCGCCGCAAGCGGTCATCGGCATCCAGGAAGGACTGGAGGATGCCCGGGTCCGTGATCCGATAGACATTCCAGAATTCGAGTTTCGCAGTCGATTGCAGGAAGTTGCGCGCCCGTTGTGGGTTGTCAACGCCTGGAAGCTCCACATTGATGAGGTCACGGCTGGCGTCCAGTGAGATGTTGGGCTGGGCCACGCCAAATTTGTCGATCCTGTCCTTGAGCAGGTTGAATGTCAGTCCGACCGTCTCATTCGCTTCTTCGCGCAGCATCCGGATCACTTCGGCATCCGGCGTTTCGAAGGTCAGGTCTTTCTCATCGACGAGGCTTCGGTTGCGGGAAAAGATGGCGGCGAGGTTTTGACCCTGTGATAGTTTCGCCCATTCCTGACCGAAGAGGGTTACGAAGTCGGTTTGTGTATTCCTGAGTTGTATTTCGGCACTGTCAAGCGCCTGGCGGAAGATGGGATTCTGACTGTTGTCGGCCAGCTGGAGGAGAAAGTCCTTGAGGTCGACCTGGAGCACTACGCTCATTCCGCCCTTGAGGTCGAGACCCAGGGCCAGCTGCATTTTCTTGAGCTCTTCGTAGGTGTATGACTTGAGAAGCGGCACCTTGAGCACCACCTCGCTCGACATGGAGTCGAGGTAGGCAGTGCGCGCGTTCTTGGCAGCTGCATATTTGTCATCTTCGGCGACCTGGGCCGCGGCCTCCTCTCCATATGCGTCCGCCTGCTTTTCGATCTTGATCGTCGGGATCATGTACAGAAACTGCACAAGCGTGACGATCGTCAGGAGCACCAGGAAGAACTTAACAATACCTTTTCCTTGCATCTATGGATGTGATTTTCGACCGGTTTGGAAAAAACTGCGCAAATATACTGGTTTTACGTTACTCATTGTCTTAATATTTGCCATCTCATTCTGTGACAAATGCCCCGGGCAGCGTCATATTTTTGGTAAGTTTGAGCGACGAAGCGGCGTTGTCGCGATGTCCCCCCGAATACCACATTCTTTCATCTTATAAACCTTCATGACATGGGATTATTTTCATTCCTCAAGAAAGCAGGCACCAATTTGTTTGGTAAGTCGGAGGAGGAAAAGCGCAAGGAAGCCGAACGCGTGGCACGTGAACTCAATGCCGAGCGGATTCGCCTGCTCACCGGCGTGATCGACGATCTGGGACTACGCATTGACAACCTCTCGCTGGAGCTCCACGACGATACTGTGATCGTCTACGGGCAGGCAGAATCCCAGGCCGAAAAGGAAAAAGCCGTATTGGCCCTGGGTAATGTGGAGGGGATTGCAGCCGTCGATGACCGCATTTCTGTTGTCGCACCAGCCCCCGAAGCCAAGTTTTATGAGGTGAAATCAGGAGACACGCTCTCGAAGATCGCCAAGGAGTACTACGGCGACGCGATGAAGTATCCCGTGATCTTTGAAGCGAACAAGCCGATGCTCAAGCATCCGGATCAGATCTATCCCGGCCAGGTGTTGCGGATCCCTCCGCTGACCTGATTTCGCAAGTCTATCATCAGATCGAAGTGACCAGCCCGCGCGGGCTGGTCCTGCGCTGTACTATTCCTCTTCTTCCTCATCCCACTCAAACTTGCGCAGCATGGGCAGGCTCACCCACTTCTTCTCGGCCGCGCTGATCGACCAGAATTTGAGAAAGCCGCCGGACGCACGCGCTACGTGATTGGCAAACGTGCGAAACTCCTTATACATCGCCGCAGCAACCTTGGGAGAGAGCTTCTCAAGAATGGTATTGAGCTCCGCCAGGCGATCGGAGACCGCTTGCGACCGCTCCTGCACATCCGCAGGCAGCTCCGAGATCAAAGCGGACAAGCGCTCGGCAAACGTGTCGCCGACCTCTTCATAGTAGCTCTGGTAATGCTCCGGGGTGGAATATGCTCGGATATTGGTGACCTTTTGGGCCCAATTCGTTTCCTTTTCATCGATGTTCCCGTCGGCACCCGCTATCAGGATGGTGATCAGCGGGATCGCCTCTTTCAGCGACTGGTATTCTGTCGGGCTCAGCTTCTCAAAAATGGGATCCATACTTTGCTTTGTTTGGCGCGCAAGATCAGAAAATTCGTGTAACATACAAATGCTATTTCTATCTATTACAACATCATTACACATCGTACTGGTTCATATATTTTACGCGATGCGTTTATCTTTGGAGCCCATCTGAGAAGCAAGCCGGTTGAGTAAAAAAACAGCACCGAAAACGAGCGGGAGTGGCAAGATCACCCCACTCATGAAGCAGTACTTCAGGATCAAGTCCCAGCACCCGGACGCGATCCTGCTCTTCCGGGTGGGTGACTTCTACGAGACCTTCGGCGAGGACGCCGTCAAAGCTTCCGAGATCCTGGGCATCGTGCTTACCAGCCGCAACAATGGCGGCAGCGACATCGCGCTGGCCGGATTTCCGCATCACGCGCTCGACCTCTATCTGCCCAAGATTGTGCAGGCCGGCTACCGGGTGGCCATCTGCGAGCAGCTGGAAAAGCCCTCCAAAGAGAAAAAGATCGTCAAGCGGGGTGTGACCGAAATGGTGACGCCAGGTATCGCCATGGACGAGAAACTGCTCGACCACCGCAAAAACAACTTCCTGGCCGCACTGCACTTTGCGCCGCGCGACCATTTCGGGGTGGCGCTGCTAGATATCTCGACAGGAGAGTTCTACGTGAGCGAAGGCAATGGCGAGGCGATCGAGAAACTCTTCCAGAGCTTCCAGCCGGCCGAGGTCATCTTCGCCAAGGCGCACCGGGATGCCTTCGAACGGCGCTTCGGCGATGCGTACTACTCGTTTACCCTCGATGAATGGGTCTTCACCCCGGAGTACGGGCGCGAAAAACTCCTGGAGTACTTTAAGGTCCAATCGCTCAAGGGTTTCGGTATCGAAGACCTGGAGGCCGGGCAAACGGCGGCCGGGGCCTGCCTGCAATACCTGGCCGACACACAGCACCAGGGGCTGAAACACCTGCGCACGATCAACCGGCTGCACTCGGAAGAATACTTGTGGATGGATCGCTTTACCATCCGCAATCTGGAGCTGCTGCATCCGGCCTTTCCGACGGGCAAAGCGCTCATCGATGTCATCGACACCACCGCCTCACCCATGGGCTCGCGGCTCGTGCGCAAGTGGCTGTTGCTGCCGCTGCGCTCCATCCACCAGATCGAGGGACGCCTGGAGATGGTCAGCTACTGGCTGGGACATGATACGGAGCGCGAACAAGTGCTGGCGCAGATCCGGGTGATCGGCGACCTCGAACGGCTCATCTCCAAGATCGCCATGGGCAAGGCCAATCCGCGCGAGATGTTGCAGATGCACCGGGCACTCACCGCCATCCAGCCGGTGATCGACGTGCTGGGGCGCTCAGGTCAGGAACAACTGGAGAAGATCGCCAGTATGCTTAACCCGTGCACAGAACTGAGTGATCAGATCGCACGGGCGATCCACGAAGAAGCACCGGTGCAACTCAACAAAGGCAACGTGATCAAGGAGGGCTATGATGAAGAGCTGGATGACCTGCGCCACACTGTGCGCAACAGCAAGGAACTCCTGCTGCAGATCCAGCAGTCGGAAGCGGAACGCACCGGCATCGCCAGCCTCAAGATCGGCTTCAACAACGTCTTTGGATACTATCTGGAAGTCACCAACAAATACAAGGACCAGGGGCTGGTCCCGGACAACTGGATCCGGAAGCAGACCCTCACCAATGCCGAACGCTATATCACCGAAGAACTCAAGAAGCTCGAGCAGAAGATCCTCGGGGCCGAGGAAAAGATGGCGGTGATCGAAGAACGCCTGTATCGGGAACTGCTGGAGACAGCCAGCGGCTTCATTCCGCCGGTCCAGCACAATGCGCATCTCATCGCCCAGGTCGACTGCCTGATCGCGCTGGCCGGCAATGCTGCAAGGTTCGGGTACCGGCGTCCTGAGGTCAACGAATCGTTTGTGATCGACATCCGGTCGGGACGTCACCCCGTGATTGAGCGCCAGTTGCCGCTCGGCGAATCATACGTGCCTAACGACGTGCTTCTCGATTCAGATGGGCAGCAGATCCTGATGATCACCGGGCCGAATATGTCCGGTAAATCGGCCCTGCTGCGACAGACTGCGCTGATCGCCATCATGGCGCAAATGGGGTCGTATGTGCCCGCCAGCTCAGCCAGGATCGGCCTGCTCGACAAGTTGTTTACGCGGGTGGGTGCTTCCGACAATATTTCGTCGGGTGAGTCCACCTTTATGGTCGAGATGAATGAGACGGCCAGCATCATGAACAACATCTCTTCCCGCAGCCTGATCCTGATGGATGAGATCGGGCGGGGCACCAGTACCTACGACGGCATCTCGATCGCCTGGTCGGTGGCTGAGTACCTGCACGACAATCCCTTTGGCCGGCCCAAAACCCTCTTCGCCACGCATTACCATGAGCTGAATGCCCTTGCCAACAGTCACGACCGCATCCGCAACTTCCATATTTCGACGCGCGAGGTGGGCAACAAGGTGATCTTTCTGCGCAAGCTGGTCGAGGGCGGGACCGAACATTCCTTCGGGATCCATGTAGCGCGCATGGCCGGCATGCCGCGGGCGATCATCACCCGTGCGCAGGCTATCCTGGCCCAACTTGAAGCCAAAGCGATCGGTGATGAGGACGGATCCCGGGCTGCTGTCAGCATCCCGCCGCCGGACCGGGTGCAACTCAGCATTTTCGAACACGTGGACCCTTCGGCCGGTAAGCTCAAAGAACTGCTGCTGGACGTGGATGTCAACCGCATGACACCGATCGAGTGCATGATGAAGCTGCTCGAAATGAAAAAGATCCTTGAGGAAGACGCGTAACTTCCTTTTACCGCGATCGTTAACAACTGCATCGACCTACGTTTTGGAGAATCATTTATATTGAAGGTCGAATGGGACATGTCCTGCCTCATGGCTGAAAGCAAGAACTATCCGGATTTCAAGAAGTATCGGTTCAAGGAACTGAAGATCTACAGTTCGACCGAGTGGCTCGCTGACAACAAGAAAAAGTACCGGCAGGTCTATGACCGTTACGAAACCTCCTTCGTCTACGCCGAATTGTCGTTCATCAACAAGATGTTTGACCGGGAGACCTGGGAGGTCAGCATTACCCTCAAGTGTTTTTCACTGCGTCGCAACAAGGAACTGTGCTCATTGCAGTTCAGGCGCACCGTCCGGAAGAACGACCATGTCGTGTACGTGCGTGAGGGATGGGGCAACAAGAAGGAAGGCGCCTTTTGGAAGAAGGGCACCTACTACTGGGAGGCCTACATCGACAACGAGAAGGTCGCTACCAAGTACTTCTATATCGAGCACGCCGCTACCGACGAGGAGGGCCACAGCCGCTATGTGGAGCTGCAGTCCTTCCGGTTGTACGAGGGGCAGTATGATGATGTCGGCGAAGATGACCGCACGTACTACAAGGTCTTCAACTCCGAAGAAACACGCTACATCTATGCGGAGATCGTGCTGAAGAACTTCAATGCCGGCGAGAAGTGGCAATGCGAGCTGTTTACCAAGTTTTACAACGAGGCGCGGGAGCTGAAGGGGCAGGTGATCCGGTTGCAGACTGTCAAGAAAGGGGAGGACCTGGTCAAGATGACGGCCGGCTGGGGATCGAATGTGAAGGGCAGCTGGCGCGAAGGCCGTTACTCTGCCGACCTGGTCTTCATGGACCGCTTGCTGGCCAGCATCTCCTTTGAGGTGGGTGAGGAGTTTGAAGAAGGCATCCTGCCGGTCAGGCTGCCCAACCAGGAGTCGCCGGTCTTCCTGCATGAGGACGATATGATGCACCAGAGCTTCGAGGATGTCATGGCCGAGCTCAACGCACTGATCGGCCTCAAGGACATCAAGCGGCAGGTGCGGGAGCATGCGCAGTATATCAAGTTTCTGCAGCTGCGCAAAGAGAAGGGCTTCGAAGAGCGCGAGGAGATCAACATCCATTCCGTCTTTATCGGCAATCCCGGGACCGGCAAAACCACGGTGGCCCGGATGATGGGCAAGCTCTACAAGAAAATGGGGCTCTTGTCGAAGGGGCACGTGCACGATGTTGACCGCGTCGATCTGGTGGGTGAGTACATCGGGCAGACGGCCCCGAAAGTGAAGGAGGCCATTGAAAAAGCCCGCGGTGGCGTGCTCTTTATCGATGAAGCGTACAGCCTGGCGCGGACCAACGACGACAGCAAGGACTTTGGTCGCGAGGTGATCGAGATCCTGGTCAAGGAAATGTCGAACGGGCCGGGCGACCTGGCCGTGATCGTAGCCGGGTACCCGCGCGAAATGCGCTACTTCCTCGACAGCAACCCCGGCCTCAAATCCCGCTTCAAACTGTACTACGAGTTCGATGACTACCTGCCGCAGGAACTGGCCGAGATCGCCGACTATGCGGCACTGGAGAAGGAGGTGGCCATGACACCGGAGGCGCGGGCGGCCATTGTCGAGCATATCACCGAGGCCTTCCGCAACCGTGACCGGACCTTTGGCAACGCGCGATACGTCTTCGACCTCATCGAGAAAGCCAAGATCAACCTGGCCCTTCGCATCATGTCAGGAGGGCAACCGCAGGACCTGTCACACGAGGACCTCTCCTTGATCGGCCTCAAGGACGTAGAGCAGATCGGCGTGGCCCAACTGCCCGACCTGCCGCGCATCCCGATCGACCGCAAGCTGCTCAACGAGTCGCTCGAGGAGCTCGACGCGCTCATCGGAATGGAGCAGATCAAAAAACAGATCCACGAATTGGTGGCGCTGGTACGCTTCTACCGGGAGACCGACCGCAGCGTGCTCAACAAATTCTATCTGCACACGGTCTTCATTGGCAATCCCGGCACGGGGAAGACCACCGTCGCCCGCATCCTCACCAAGATCTACAAGGCGCTGGGCATCCTCGAGCGCGGCCACATGGTGGAAACCGACCGGCAGGGTCTGGTCGCCGGATATATCGGACAGACCGCCATCAAGACCGCCGAGAAGATCGATGAAGCCATGGGTGGCGTGCTCTTCATCGACGAAGCGTATGCCCTCACGGCAGGGAGCCCGCACGGCGCCGATTATGGCAACGAAGTCATCCAGACCATCCTCAAGCGGATGGAAGACCAGCGCGGACAGTTCTTTGTGTTCGCTGCGGGGTACCCTGACAACATGCAGT
>JAWWBX010000190.1:0-8509 GCA_033720735.1 Saprospiraceae bacterium | reverse complement strand
TTGAACATGGTGTAGGCATAGTGCAACGTCACGCTGCTCACCAGCAGGATTGCGGTACTGTGGTAGAAAATGTCCGGAACGATGTACTCCTGCCAGTTGCCGGCCGCCTGGCGCACGAGATACGCACTGGTAAACGACGCAAACATCATGATGATGCTCGCCATCGCGGCGTACAACGCAAATTTGGCCGGGTGCAACCGGCTGCGACGTGGATATTTGACTGCAGTCTCTTCCATCATACGAGCGCGCCGATTAAAACGATCAGCAAGATCAGCGGCAAATAGGCAAATGAACTGAACATCAATCGCCGTGCAGCAGCACGGTCAAAGTCTTTGTAAAACAGATACGCGTTGTAGGTATACCAAAGCGAGGCCATCGCCAACAACAGGGTGACGATCAGCCCGGTGGTCCCGACCAGATAGGACATGACACATACCGGCAGCAAGAGGATGCCGTAAAGCAAGGTATTCTTGCCTAGAGCAGGATCGACCTCCCCGTTGCGTGCGGGTACCAGCTTGAAGCCTGCATTGCGGTATTGATCGAATGAGAGCCAGCCGATCGACCAGAAGTGCGGAAACTGCCACAGAAACTGCAGACAGAACAACACGATCGCGAGCCAGGTCACCGTTCCTTCAAAGGCCACACAGCCAATCAGTGCCGGCATGGCCCCCGGAATCGCTCCTACCGCCACAGCAATCGTGCTGTAGCGCTTGAGCGGGGTGTAGATAAATGCGTACAAAATGAACGAAAGCGTACCGAGAAAAGCCGTCAGTGGATTGAATAACGCCAATGCGACGATGCCAAAGAGCAGCATGAAGCCGGCGATCGCAATGGCCTCCGAGACCTGCATGCGTCCACTGGCTACCGGACGATCGGCCGTGCGTTCCATCAGGATATCATAGTCACGCTCAAGGATCTGGTTGATCGCATTCGATGCTCCGGCCACCAGGAAGCCACCGATGGCCAGAATGAGCATCCCCCACCACTGGGCGATCGTTCCCGCAGCAACGGCAAATGCCATCACCGATGAAAAGACGACCAGCAGGGTCAAGCGGAACTTGACCAGCGTTGCCACATCGGCAATCCATTGCCCGACCGAACGCCGGGCCGTGTATGTTGTCGACCTCGCCATTAATGATCTCCGGGTTCTTCACCCTCTTTCAGGGGCACGTGTTGTGGAATGAAGTCTTCGTCCGCTCCGTTCTTGCTGTAATCGTACGCCCAGCGATGCACCACCGGCAATTTGCCCGGCCAGTTGCCGTGACCCGCAGTGATCGGCGTGGTCCATTCGAGCGTCGTGGCACCATACGGATTCTTCTTCGTCATCTTCTTGCCATACCAGATGCTGTAGAAGAAATTGATCACAAAGAGGATCTGTGCGGCGAACACGACGATGGCAGCGATCGTGATAAACTTGTTGAGCTCGGCAAACTGGCCAAACGTATCGAACATATCATAGCGGTAGTAGCGCCGCGGGATCCCGGCCATCCCCAGGTAGTGCATCGGCCAGAAGATCGCGTAGGCACCGGTCAACGTGATCCAGAAATGGATCTTGCCCATCGTGCCATTCATAAAGCGGGAGAACATCTTGGGAAACCAGTGATACACCCCGGCAAACATGCCGAAGAAGGCTGCGATACCCATTACGATATGGAAGTGTGCCACAACGAAGTATGTATCGTGCAGCTGAATGTCAATGGCTGAGTTGCCCAGGAAGATCCCGGTCAGACCACCGGAGATGAACATCGAAACGAACCCGATGCCGAAAAGCATGGGGGTATTTAATCGGAGATTCCCCTTGTACAGCGTGGAGATCCAGTTGAACACCTTGACCGCTGAGGGTACCGCAATGATCAGCGTGAAGACCACGAAGAAGTTGGACAGGAATGGATTGACGCCCGACATGAACATGTGGTGCGCCCAGACGATAAAGGAAAGGAAGCCGATCGCCAGGAGCGAATATACCATGGCCCGGTAGCCGAAGATCGGCTTGCGCGCGTGCACCGAGATCACCTCGGACACGATACCCATGGCGGGCAGAATGATAATATAGACCTCGGGGTGACCGAGGAACCAGAACAGGTGCTGGTATAAAATAGGGCTGCCGCCGACCACGTCGAGCGCCTGCCCGTTGATAAAGATCTCGCTCAGATAAAAACTCGTGCCCAATCCCCGGTCGAACATGAGCAACAGGAAGCCGGAAACCAAAACCGGGAATGACAACAGCCCGAGAACCGCGGTGACAAAGAAGGCCCAGATGGTCAGTGGCATGCGCCACATGCTCATCCCCTTGGTCCGCAGGTTGAGGACCGTGGTAATGTAGTTGATCCCGCCCAGCAGCACCGAGACGACAAACAGCGTGAGGCTGACCAGCCACAACGTCATGCCCGCCCCCGAACCACTCGAGGCTTCAGGCAGGGCACTCAGGGGTGGATAGGCCGTCCACCCACCGGAGAATGGGCCGGTATTGAGAAACAATGAGATAAACATGACCACACTGGCAAGGAAAAAGAACCAGTATGACAGCATGTTGAGAAATGGTGACGCCATGTCTCGTGCGCCGACCTGCAAAGGGATCAGAAGATTACTGAACGTCCCGCTCAAGCCTGCCGTCAGGACGAAGAATACCAGGATGGTCCCGTGCATCGTCACCAGCGCGTAATAGAACTCCGGGTTGAGCGTACCGACGCCGTTATCGATGGTGATCCATTTGCCGAGCAGTGGCTTGAGCCACGCAATGCTCTCTTCCGGAAATCCAAGCTGCATCCGGAAGATGATCGACATCGCGGCACCTACGATCGCCCAGAAGATCCCGGTGATCAGAAACTGACGCGCAATGATCTTGTGATCCTGGCTGAAGATGTAGGTCGTGATGAAGTTGGAGCGATACTTGTCGCCCTCATGATGCTCATGAAAGTGATCGTCGTAACCCTGTTCACGGATCAGAACATCTTCTTCAATAACATGCCCGTGTGCCATGCTCTGCTAGGTTTTACTGTGCTGTAATTTTAAGTTCTGTGCGCCGGTTTGCCGCACGCCCATCCTCGGTGTCATTGTCGGCCACCGGCCGTGTCTGACCATACCCAACGGCGGTCAGACGGTCTTCGGCGATCCCGGCAGACACCCGTCGCGGCATGTCGGCCGCGGCGCGGGCCCGGGAGAGCGTCAGATTGCTCTCGGCATCACCCGTATTGTCAGTGTGGCCGCCAATTTCAATTTGCATGTCAGGGTAGCGATTCAAGATCTGTACGATGTTGTCCAGCTCGTACTGTGAAGCATCGGTCAGATTTGCCGAGCCGCTCTCAAAGAACAGGTGGTCAAGCTGGATCACTTTGTCATCCGGGTTGTCGGAAGCCAGCGCACTTTCCACGCGCGTATTGAAATCCTCGCGGCGCTCTGCAATCTCCACATCGAGAACCTGCTCCCGCAGCGGATCGGCATCCGTGCCCCGGATATTATTCATATAGTAGGATTGCTGGGTGGCCAGCCAGTTCTGGTACTCGCCCTCAGAAACGATCCGCACAATGCGGCGCATGGAGAAATGGCTTGCTCCGCACAACTCTGCGCAAGCCAGCTCATAGTTGTAGATTTCCCAAAGCATGGGGCTCTCCGGGTCCGTGGGGTCGGCCGGCACCTGGTATTCCGGATACTGGCTCAACTCCTCGCGATACTCCTCCGTCGTTTTGGTGGGTGTAAACACAAAGTAGGTCGGGATGCCGGGCACGGCATCCATCTTGACCCGGAAGTGCGGCAGGTAAAAGTTGTGCAGCACGTCGCGGGCCGTGATGCGCACCCGCACCTTGGTGCCAACGGGCAGGACGATCTCATCCGGATGGAAGTCGTCGAGGTTCTTGGGATCGGTCCAGTCCTGACCCAGCGGGTTGAGGCCGGTGATCTTGCGAAAGTCCCGTGTGCCCAGAGCACCATCCGGACCGGGATAGCGCAGGTGCCACGCAAACTGGTATCCGGTTGCTTCGATCTCGATGTGCTCTTCGTCGGGGCCGACGTCGGCCATCACTTCGTTCCAGGCGATCAGTCCCTTCACCACCAGCAGCGTCATGACGACGGCGGGAATGGCCGACCACACGATCTCAAGCGTATTGTTGTGCGCGATAAATGATGCCTTGCGATTCTTCCGGCCGTGGTATTTCCATGAAAAATAGAACAACGCGACATGCGTCAGCACGAAAACGATGCCGGTAAAGAACAAGGTCAGGTTGAACAGGCTGTCGAGCGTTTTCCCGTGCTCCGAGGCGGCTTCGTGCGGGCCATACCCCAGCATCCAGTTTTTGAACCAGCCTGCGGAGAGAAAGCACAAGACCAGGAAAGCGACCATAAAGACCATGAGCCACCTTCCCTGCAGCCGGTTGTTGCGCATTTCGACCTCCTCCTCTCCCCGGATCCGGGCCGAAAGCTCGGTCACCTTGCCGATCTGTACGACGACAATGGCGAGAAGGATGATGATGACGATGATGACGAATGCTGTCATGCTTCTTAGCTTCTTTTACGTGTGGTGATGAACGCTTTCAGCGAGATAGGGATCGTTTCTCGGGATCAGCGCTGCCTTGGACAAGCGGCTGAACATGAACAACAGGAAGAATCCCAGAAATCCGATCATGGTCCCGAACTCCAGGAACCCGGGGATCGTAAATCCGGCCGTCGCTCCGTGCGCATGCTCGGCGGCATGGCCACCGGCAGCAGTGATCTCATGCGTTGTGTGCAACACACCGGGCTTGATCATCAGGAAAAAGTCCATCCAGTGCCCGAGAAATACTACAATACAAACAAAGACCATCGATCCGAGTTTACGCTTCGTGTCATTTCGCAACAGGATGAGGAACGGTAATGCAAAATTGACGACCAGATTGGCGTAAAAGAGGACCGGATATTCATCGAGCCGGGTCTTGTAATAGATCGTCTCCTCCCCAATGTTGCCATACCAGATCAGCATGTACTGCGAAAACCAGAGGTACGTCCAGAAGATGGTGAAGGCGAAGATCCATTTACCCAGGTCATGGATATGTTCGACCGAGACTTGCTTGTAATAGCCGCGCGACTTGAGGAAGTAGAGCACCAGCGTGGTCAGAGCCATCATCGCCACAAACATGCTGGCGCCGTTGTACCAGGCAAACAGCGTACTGTACCAGTGCGCGTCGACCGACATCACCCACAGCCAGATCAGCGCGGCCGAGCCAAAGCCGATCAGTGGCAGCGCGGCCGCACCCCAAATGCGCATGCGCCGGGTGTGCCAGAATGAGAGGTCGCCGTTCTTGTCTTCATCCAGCGAAAGCTTCCGGATCCGCATGGCGATCAACACCCAGATCCCCCCAATGACGAGGGTCCCAAAGGTATACCAACCCTTGTTCAGGAATGAGCTCTTGTGCTGCAGGATCTCGTCATTGGCAACCGACTGCGGATCGGCCCAATGATACAGGTGATGCCATCCGCCCCAGATCCCGATCGCAATGATCAACATCAGGATCAGTCCCGGGATCAGGAACAGCGAGAATGCTTCCCACACCCGCTTGAAGAGTGTGTGCCATCCCGCCCATGCCGTAATGTTGACGCCAGTGATGAACAAGGCGAGCATCCCCAACCCGGTGAAAAAGACCGCGTTGTGCAAAATATTCGACCAGAAGCGCGAATGCATCTCATCGTCACCGATGTAGGTGATCACCATGCTGATGATCCCGATGCCGATCATAATGAGAAGCGTGTTGCGCAATCCCCGATCTAGTGTAAACTGGTTCATCCTGCTCGATTCTTCTGTTTATACCGTTTAATGTCCTCCGTTGTGGTCATGATCATCATCGTGATCGTTCTCACCACCATGTCCTGTATCGTCGCCGTGCCCTTCGTCATTGTCATGTCCGCCGCCTTCTCCCTGTTGTGCGGCTTCGCGCGCCGCCTTCTCGGCCGCCAGTTGGGCGAGGATCGGCCCGCCGGGCACATCATTGTTGAAGGTGTTGACGTCCTCGTTGTACTCCAGTCCCAGTTCTTTGGCCTGCAGCGATCTGATGTAGTGGATCACCTGCCAGCGCTCTTCGTACGAGAGCTTGTCGGCATAACTGCCCATCAAATTCCGGCCATACATGATCGAATGGTAATAGCGGCCATTGGTGGCATCATAAAACTCCTGCTGCAGCATGTTGGCAGGGGCCGCCGGATACACGCCACCGGTAATACCCCGCGCCGGGTTGGCTTCTCTTACCAGATAGCCCAGGCCATCGCCCTTTTCTCCGTGGCAGATGCCACAATAGATCGTATAGAGTTCCTTCCCGCGTTCCAGGCCAGCGGTAGTGATCGGGAAGGGATTGTCGATGATCTCTTCCATCGCCCGCGTCCGTTCTTCCTCCGTATTCCCGTAGTGATAGGGCACTGCACCGTTGGGCGGCACGGCCATGCTGGTCAGCGACTGCTTGCCGTCAAATCCTTCCAGGGCTGCCACGCGGCTTGCAACATCACCGGCATAATGCACGCCACTGTGCCCACGCGGGATCGTACCGGCTACCGGCTCCCGGGGCTCCACAAACTCCTTGTACGCTTCCTTCGAGCCCCACGTGTTGTAGTAGTAATAGTTGTACAAATTGGCCTCGTACGCTGTCGAATGGACCATGTCGGGCATGAACTCATGGCCGCGCTTCTCTCCACCGGCCGGGCTACAGGCCTGACCGAGGATCAGGGCTGTCGCTGCTAGAATATAGATGCTTGCTCTCATGCCTTGTGATTAAATCGACTTCTCGTTGATGACCGACGCACCGGTGCGCTCCAGGAACGAGCGAAACTGCTCGTTGCCGGCATCCGTCGAATCAAATGCAATGCAAAACTTGTCGTCCGTAATACGCGGATCGAGGATCGGATTATTGATCCCGGGTCCCTGTCCGTTGATGATGTAGAACGTGACCACCATCCCGATGGCGGCAAACAGAACCGTCAGCTCGAAGGTGATGGGAATAAATGCCGGCACCGACCAGTAGGGTTTGCCGCCAAAAATATTTGGCCAGTCGCGCGTAAAGATCCAGGTCATCCCGAGGAATGCCGTAAGGGTACCCAGCAGGCCATACACAAAGCCGCCGATGTGCAGACGTGATTCGGACAGTCCCAGCAGCGGGTCGAGTCCGTGTACCGGGAATGGGGTAAACACGTCGTAGATCTCCAGGTGATCTGCGTTCGCTTCCTTGACCGCAGCAAGCAGCTGGGTCTCATCGTCATACAGGCCGTATGTGATGTGCTTATTCAGTACTCTCATGGCTACCTTCTACTTTTTGCATGACCTCCTCGACGACCTCGGTGTGGTGCTTGCGCGCCTTCCCGACAAACTGGTCTCCGGAAGATTTCAAGATATGCTTGACCTCGGCAATGGCCACCACAGGAGCAACCCTGACGAAGATCAGATAGAACGTGAAGAAGATCCCCAGCGTCCCGATGAAGATGCCGACCTCGATCACGGTCGGCGTGTACAGGCTCCAGCTCGAGGGCAGATAATCACGGGCGAGCGTCGTCGCAATGATCACGAAACGTTCAAACCACATCCCGATGTTGACGAAGATCGACATCACGAAGGTCCAGAAGACACTGCGCCGGATCTTCTTCCACCAGAAGACCTGGGGCGACAGCACGTTGCACAGCATCATGCTGAGATACGCCCACCAGTAGGGTCCGAGGGCCCGGTTGAAGAATGCGAATTGCTCGTAGATATATCCTGAATACCAGGCGATAAACAACTCGGTGAGGTATGCCACCCCGACGATCGTCCCGGTCACCAGGATCACCTTGTTCATCGATTCGATATGGCCGATGGTAATATAGTCCTGCAGGTTGAGCACTTTCCGGGTAATGACCATCAGCGTTTGTACCATGGCAAACCCGGAGAAGATGGCCCCCGCAACAAAGTAGGGCGGGAAAATGGTCGTGTGCCATCCCGGGATCACCGAGGTGGCAAAGTCGAAGCTCACGATGGTATGCACAGAAAGGACCAGTGGTGTGGCCAGACCGGCAAGGACCAGTGAAAGCGCTTCATGACGCTGCCAGTGCTTGGCTGCGCCTGTCCAGCCAAACGAGAGGAAACTGTACAATTTCTTCCTGAATCCCTTGGCCCGGTCGCGCACCGTCGCAAAGTCAGGCACCAGCCCCGTGTACCAAAACAGCAGCGATACCGTAAAGTAGGTGCTGATCGCAAACAGGTCCCACAGCAGTGGTGAGTTGAAGTTGGGCCACAGAGGGCCGCGTGTATTCGGATACGGGAAGAAAAAGAAGACAACCCAGATGCGGCCGACGTGGATGCCGGGGAACAAGGCCGCACAGATCACGGCAAAAATAGTCATCGCCTCTGCCGCACGGTTGACCCCCGTCCGCCATTTCTGACGGAACAAGAGAAGGATGGCCGAGATCAGCGTACCCGCGTGACCAATCCCGATCCACCAGACGAAGTTGGTGATGTCCCAGCCCCAGCCAATGGTCCGGTTGAGATCCCAGGTGCCGATCCCGATCCAGATGGTGATCAGGATGC
>JAWWBX010000189.1:0-8551 GCA_033720735.1 Saprospiraceae bacterium | reverse complement strand
CACGTGAACACTCGAACACATGAACACTCGAACACATGAACACTCGAACACATGAACACTCGAACACATGAACACGTGAACACATGTCAACCATCAATGATCTTCTTTTTCATCGCTTCAAACTCCTCGTCGCTGATGATGCCGTCCTTTTTAAGCTGAGCAAGCTCTTTCAATTTCTCGACCGGGTCCGACGCACCATTGTCCTTGACCTTGAAAGATTGCTTCTGGCGATCCTGTTCATTTTTGATCTCCTGTGCGACCTTTTTGCCTTTTTCAAACTTCTCATTGTATACTTTCTTCAGCCGCTCGAGATCAAAGTCAAGGATGGTTCCTCCGGTTTCAAAATGCTTCTTAAAGACTTCGCCGAGCGCATAGGAAGATCCACCGGACAGTACCGCCATGGTGACGCCGCCAACGACCGAACCGAGCCCGGGAATGAACTTGATCGCCGCCCTGGCCCCGGCCTTGGCCAGACCGCTGCTGGTGAGGGCGGTGACGATCGCTTTCATCTCGTTTTCCTTGAAATCGACGTCGTAGAGCTTGCAAAGCTGGCGCACCATGTCGAGCTGGATGGCGCTGACAGCAAAGAAATCCGCGATCGGGACGGGGATCAGCCCGGCGCCCATGGACCACACCATGTGGTTGCGAATAATCGTATCGGCGTGCTTCTCTCGTTCGGTATTGACTGCCATGTTTCGGTGTATTTACTTGTGTTAAGTGATTTACTGCAAGAAAAATTCCACTTTCTGCAAAGAGACGTGAATTGTGGTCACTCAACAAGCTTGTTAGAGGAGCAGCCCGTCCACATCGATCTGGCGCTTCTTCCGGCAGATGAATCCGTGTTACCTGACGGTCAGGCGCACGCTCGCAGAGTGACTGCTAAACTCCGGTGCGTACATACTCTGAATGGTCGCAATCCCATTGGAATACGTCCCCGCATGTGCGACACGCAGCGGATACTCGAACACCCATTTACCGCGTGGCAGCATATCAAAAAAGAAATGGGTCGCCAGATCCGCAGTACTCTCGTAATAGCCCAATCCACCCTGCCATTTGTACTGACTCAGGACATTCAGAGGCTCCAGGCCGCTGCCGCGCATATCCTTCAGATGTATGAACTCCATCGGCCGGTCTACCTCGAGAACAAGCCGCACGATGAGCTTGTCTCCCACCGCAACACCGGCGCCATCTGTCAGGGTCTGAAGTACCGGACCGCCATCCGTCATCACTTCCTTGTACACCTCTTTCTGAAGTTTGAGCGGCGTTGCCGTGGAGCCCGACACTGCATCGATGTCCTCGAAGTACTGCCAGTATGCGCCACCCCATGCCGCATGGGTATTTGGATTGTTTACTGAGATCGAGCCCAATTCACTGGTTACCTCCCCGGCAGTCCACGACTGTTTGGTGTACAGCGTACCCGCTTCCGGATCTTCCATCGACAGAGGCTCCTGCCCCACGTGTACTGTCGCAGGCACACCCTCGAGCCAGTTGTCAGGATGTATGAGTAGCGCATAGATTGCGGCAGCCGTGGCTTTTGTGGTTTTCCATCGGTTGGTTTGTTTGTTGGTCAGCAGCCAGAGGCGCAACTCATCGAGCCACTCCTTCTCCGCGCCGACTTCCTCAAAGAACTCGATCATCAAGGCTTGCCGCTCGATCGGCATTTCGTACCAGAAATACCCGTCTGATGCGTTCCAGTATCGACCGAGTTCTTCCTTGAAGAGCGTGCGTTCTTCAAATGACTTGCGCATCACCCCGACTGTCCCGCTGGCGGTCCAGCGCTTCAGTGACAGGGCAATGAGCGCCTCGGTGTACAACGGGCGACCGGTCCAGTACTGCTCAGCCTGTTGCAGATAGTATGCTGTTGCATTGCGAACGGCCTCGGATTGCTGGATGTCCATGAAGAATGACCGGGCGTACAGATAGTGGACTGCGATGGCGTTGAGGTGATTGTCCTCCCATTTTGCTTTGCCTTCCCTTACCTGCTCCTCCAGGTCCCTGTAATGCTCCAACAGACGATCATCGATGTAGCGCAAAGCCGGTCTGACGATTGCCTCCAGCTCAGGTCTGACAGCATCGTTGATGGCACCCAGTTTGCCGAGATGACCGGCACTTTCCACAAGATACTGGGTGATATACCAGCTGTCGCGACCGCCGGCAAACCAGGGAAACCCTCCGTTGCTCAACTGCATCTCTTTCAGAGTGCGCAAAGTCCTGAACGTTTCGCCGTCCAGTTGATGCAGATCGAAGAGCAGTGCAACGTTGCGCTTTTGCTCCTCCTCACTCAGCGCATCGAGGACCCAGGGTGTCTCCGCGAGCAGAGCGGATTTGAGTTCCTGGTTGCGGCTAAGATTGCTCAGCAAGGCTTCGGCATCTCCACTGCGCCATTGATCAAATACCCGCTGGATAGCCGGGAACTGACGCACAATGTGCCCGCCAAGCAAGTTGGCATACAGACGGTTGAACATCTGTTCTGCGCAAGCGTGCGGATACTCCTGCAGGTATGGCAGCGCCTGAACGGCGTACCATGCTGGATTGCTGGTAAATTCGACAGTGTACTGGTGATGCCTGAGGGTCTCGGATGTTGACAACTCCAGGCGGTCGAATGAGAAGACACGGGTCGACCCGGATGGCACGTGCATCGCCATACTTTCTGTGACGAAGACCCGATCGGTGAGGACCGGCAGCATGCCCTCCTCTCCGTCCCCCTTGTTTCCTGCCATGGCAATGATCCGGTAACGCACGGGATGCACGTGTTGGTCCGGAACGCTCAATTGCCAGCGGACACTCTCCGATGATGACGCCGGGATGTTGAGCTGATGTCGCACGCCCGGCTGCACGCCAAAAGCATTGAGCAGTGAGGTGTCGTTCTGCGGATCGTCAAGCTCGAGATCCACGCTGACGGTGACCGCCTGATCCGATATGTTGTGCACTTTGGCAGTCACCCAGACGTCGTCATTCTGCCGCACAAAGCGCGGCATATGCGGGAAGACCATGATCTCCTTTTGCGTGACGACTTCCATTTCAGAAAAGCCGTATGCCAGATCGGCTGTGTGTGCCAGAGCCATGAACTTCCAGCGTGTCAAAGCTTCTTTCATTTTGAAGCGTAGTACGATCGTGCCGTCCTTCCCGGTCACCACATGCGGAAAGAAAAAGGCTGTTTCTTCGAGATCCCTCCGGATCTGGAGGGGTGGTGGCGCTAAATCATCAGTTTGCTCTTGCTGACCGACCTCGTCTGAGGGGACCATCGACTCTTCGTAAGTATCGGGGTCGTAGACGACTTGGGTATCTTTTTGCTGATCAGGCATTGCCGCCGGTGCCATGGCTGACTCCAACATCACACCTGAGCGTTCGCGCATGGCGATGCCAGAGAGCGGAAATCCGAACCAATCGAAGCTCCGGTACACCTTTTGGATCGAACGCTCACTATCAGTGGCACGACGCGGAGCATGGACTCTGGGATGCGCGACCTGAAATCCCGTCACGCGCACGTATGCCGTCCGCTGGTGACCGGGATACAGTTGCATCCGCCAGTCATGGTCCGCAAAAACATCCAGGGATGCATCATACATTGATGCCAGCATTTCACTCAACACGCCTTCGGAGCGGGATCCGGTCACGCGCAGTTCCCACTCTTCTTCGGCTCCGGGCTCAGTTTTGTCACGCACCGACAGATATGCGATCTTCAGCTCCTTGTTGGTCCAGGGCACCCTGATCGCCTCAATCTGCTGGTGGAATCTACCGTTGAAAACGTATGCCAGCTCCATAAAAACTCCGCCCCGGTCTGGCTCATTGATCACGACCTTTTCCTCTGCCGAGCCTTCCCATTTCAGCCATTCAACATCTGATCCGCCAGGTCGGTCCACGGTAAACCGGGCGTTCACAGGCACCTGGCTAGCAAGCCGGAATACGGTGGTGTCGCCCGGCTGGGCAGTTGCTGTCAGTGCTTCGGCGTACATCATCCGGTACGTCGGCAACCGTCCTGCCCGGAGATCTGCACAATGCGCATAGTACACCAAGGTGAGCGTGTCTTCTGGCGAGGTCCGCAACCGAAAGGTCACCTTGTATGCACCGGGCTCTGATATGCTGGTGCGTAAATCGAGGGTGTCTTTGCCCTCAAAACTGACCTGGCCCCCACCCCGGTCCTCGCTGATGGCCCAATCCTGGATCTCTTCCTTCCCGGGAACGGCGTAATCGGGAAGCAACGTCCGGTACTGTGCCTCACTCATCAGCAGTTGATCGGGGGACGACCACAGGCGATCCCGGTAGCTCCGCGAGGGTGTGGCCAGTTTTTCTACCAGGAATTCACCTGAGACACGCATGGGCTCTCCATTGAGGTTGGTCGCCGTGATCGGTACAGCTTCAAGACCCGAAAGATCCTCGTTTTCGCCGAGAGCCACCTGGGCCCGGAAGCCCACCGTTCCCAGCACAATGCGTTTGACTGCGGAACGCGTCTCGCCGGTGATATCAGTGACATCGACCTGCACAGCAAACTCGTACTCAGGTCTTTCCCTGTTATGCCGGTTGTCGCTGCGGGCTATAAATTCCAGGGTGTATGCACCCCGCTCGTTGGTTTGCGTCTGACCATGGGCGATCACCATTTCGCTTTGCTGCGGGAACCACCCCGACCTGCGCCACCATGGCAGGAAAGGATAGTACTTGCGGCGCATGACCCGGTACGTCACTGTTCCTCGGTCCACAGGGACTCCGGCGTAGGTCATGGCAGTTCCGGACACGCTGACCGGACCATCGAGCTGAAAGGCATCCCGGGGCTCATCAAACGTGACTTCAAACGTCGGACGCTTGTATTCCTCAACACGCACATCTCGCCGGCCCAATCCACCACAGACCAGAGCCATGCGCCCGGGCAGTCTGTCGTCGGGCGCGGTGAAGGTGCCTGAGAACGTGCCGTAAGTATTGACCGGAAGTGTTTGTTTGGAGACGGTTTGATTGCTGACATCCTTCAATTCCACCTCGACGGAGTCTGCTGATGCGATCACCGGCATCCCGTCAGTATCATAGGCAATGTAGTATCCTTTGAAATGGATGGTCTGCCCCGGGCGATAGATCGCGCGATCCGTAAACAGGAAAACCACATCACGTTTTTTCTGACGTTGTGCTGTCCAGTATGGATTGAACTGATCTCGCAGAAACAAGACGTCGTTGCCTAGGGTAAGCCTGGGTACGATGTTGCGCGTATCCTTGACATCGGGCAAGCGTGCGAGACCGTCCGCCGAGGTTGTCGTGCTTCCAATCTCCACCAATTGATGTCGCCGGGTGGTTGCCTCGTACACACGGGTCAGGAATTCCACCTTCACGCCGGGCAGCGGTGCTCCCGATCGCCGGTCGACGACGACAAAGTGTCCACGCGCCACATTGTGGTCTGCTTCCAGCCAGAATGCGAGTCGGGAGACCTGAAACGTGGTGTAGGATACATGGGCGTCGCGGTCAAACCGCTCATGCTCTGAAATCAGAACTGCATAATCGCCCAGCGGAAGCGCATCGAGAAACGTCTCGGTGGTATGCTGGCGCAGGTCGTCTGTTCCCGGCAGATCGATGGCCTTCTGCTGCAACACCGGCAATCGCCTGAGATACTGGAGGGCCCTTTCATTGCCTTGTGTCAGCCGTTCCGCGTCACTGTGGCTCAATGGCACCACCCGAACGAAAGCCCGTGCCACATTGCGGTAGCGCACATGCACGAGGTGATGTTCATCAGGATACCAGACCTCTTCGGTCTCCACCTGCAGGACGCGGTCGTTGAGTGCCCTCAGCAAATTGCGGCAATTCTGGGCGCCAAAGGTGCCCGGCCATCTGGCAATCGTACGATCGCACAGATCCCGCGCATCCCGCAACAACCACCGTTTGGCGGGGTCCCCCGAACCTGCATCACCGACCTGGTAATTATGCTGGGCGATCTGATATGCGACCTCGGCAGCAGCCGGATGTGCTCCGTAGCGGGTATACAAGCTCTGCAAGGCCTCTTCATAGAGGCTGTCCTTGTCTTCGTGCACCAGTTGAGTATGAACAAATTGCAGGCGCTTCAGATCGGCATCGATCAGTGCCGCCGGGTCAGCATCTGTTGCATGAAAAGTCAACAGATCTCTGAAGATATCCAGCACTTGGGCCTTGGCAGAAGATGTATCGGAGATCTTGATGTCTGCAGCGATAAAACGGTCCCATGGAAGCAAAAGGTCCGGATTGTTCAGCTCTGCCGCATATGACGGTTTTGTGACGAACGCATAGTCGAGCTGAAAGTAGTCGATGGCCCGGTGTGCAAGAAAGTCATATAGTGTCGGCCGCAATGAATCCACGTTGCCATCTGTAAGCACGCCATCATAAGCCGTGACCGACACCTCCCTGATCAAGGGCTCATCCATGGAGCGCACATAGTATGTATTGATGCGCTCTATCAACTGTTCGATACTCCAGGTGCGGACATCCCCTTCGCCCGGTCCCGGTAAATGCCTCCGATCCCGGAGTTTCCACGCATGCATTTGCAGGTACCCGCTATACATTTCTGCCAGCAGTGAATAGAGCAATGCCCGCTCTGCTCCCTCTGCGACCTGCACGGCGTCTTCCATGCGCCCGAGGGCGTCCTCAAAGCCGTCCTCATTGAGACGCACTGCGTACTTGCTGAGGTAGACAAGCGACTTGATCTTCTGCACGCTGTTGTTTCTATCAACGGCCGCGTCATGGATGTCCTCTGCCAGCGACAGTGCCGACCGGTACTGCTCCAGTTTTTCCAGTGAATCGACCCGCTCCCAGGCTTCGATGTAATTGTAAGGTGTCATAGACGTTTTTGATGGCTGCACCTGTTGACTTTTACACATCACCAGGAAACCAGCCAGCGCTATCAAGGCGAGCTGCCAGAACATCGGGTATTTGCGAATAGTCATTCGGTGCGTTTTACGTGGAAGATGCTTGCGGTATCGGGAACTGCATACCCGTATGCCGCCTTAACACGATCTTAACGCGGCCAATGTCTCAAGATATCCACTTCGGCTGGAATCGGATCCCTCTGTCGCAGGTGGGCACTGAGCAATTGGGTGCAGTAAGGCGCCAAAGAGGCTCCTTTGGCCCCAAAGCCATTCAGGACGAACAGATTGCTCAACTCCGGGTGTGCACCGACAAGTGGTCGGCGGTCCCTGGTATTGGGGCGGATCGCTGCCAGGTGGTGTTCGACGGTAAAGGAGCCGTCGACCATGCGCTCCAAGCCCTGACGCAGTTCGGACATACCCTGAGCAGATGGCGAAGCGTGTTCAGGATCACGCACGTAGGTCGATCCCACCCAATAGAGATCACCTTCCATGGGCACGATTGAGACGGGCCCCTTGATCACCGCATCCGTGTGCAGGTCTGGAATGCGACATACCAGCAATTCGCCCCGCGTCACGCGCATCGGCAGCCAGTTAAAATATGGGTTGGCCAGGACCTGGCGGCCCTCGGCAAACACCAGATTGCGTGCCTCGACATCGCCATACTGTACGTGATCACGTTTGATCTCGAGTTGACTGTAGCGGAATTGCTCCGCACGTAGCGCGTTGTATTTGTCAAGGTATTGCCTGCCACAATGCACCAGGTACGGGAGGTCGGTCTGCCGGGCATTCAGGATCTTGCCGCACGTCATGTCGCGCAGTCCCGGGAGTGACAAAGCATGCAGATCCGCGTCAAGGTAATCGTGGTAATCAGGGTCTCCTGTGCGCACCAGCCAGCGCTCTTCGGCTTCCGCGTCCGGAAGGACCTGCCAGATCGTCCTGTCGACGCATAGATCTTCACTTTCAAGGGAATCCGCCAGCCAGCGATAGAATTGCAACGCTTTTTGCCACAGCACCTCCGCCTGCCAGGTCTTGACGTGCCGCCGTCCGGTCACCGGGTTCATCACACCGGCTGCGATGCGCGAACTGGTGATGGAGGAACCCGGGTCGTAGACCAGGCACTGCATGCCGCGCTCGATCAGATCAACAGCCAGACAGGTCCCGGCCAGACCTTGTCCGACAATGAGGCAATCAATCATTGCTTGTGAGGAATTTGAGCGCCTCGCGCTTGCTGGCAGGCAGGCTCTCAACGATCAGATCATAGGAGTGGTCGATCAGCGAGCAAAGGAGGGCGTCAGACAAACCGTCTTCGAAGTAGACGGTATTCCAGTGTTGCTTATTCATATGCCAGCCGGGAATGATCTGTCCGGGATGCTGCTCCCGCAGCTCCAGTGCGTACTCCGGGTCGCATTTGAGGTTGACCCGGAACGGGATGTGGTTGAGACCGGTGATGGCATACATTTTACCCATGACCTTGAAGACGAGGGTATGCTCGTCGAAAGGGAAGGTTTCTTCCGTACCAGGCTTGGCCAGACAGTAGGCGTGAAATTCCTCGATGTGCATGATGTACGCCAAGTTCCAATTTACGGCGACAATTTCCAATGATCTGGAAACCGCGTATTTTTGCCGCCCTGGTCAATGGAATCAGGTTTTGACGGAAAGGCCCCGTAGTTCAAGGGATAGAATAGGAGTTTCCTAAACTCTAGATCCAGGTTCGAGTCCTGGCGGGGCTACGAAGT
>JAWWBX010000188.1:0-8566 GCA_033720735.1 Saprospiraceae bacterium | reverse complement strand
TGGGTCCGTGCAATGCTGATGTTGTTGGAGATATGCAACCAGTCATTGGCCTGCGCCCCCACGTTGATCCGCGTGGAATAGCGGTCAAAGCCCGTACCAATGATCGGTGACTCCTGGTCGAAATACCCGCCAGAGGCGTAGTAATTGACGCTTTCGTTACCGCCACTGACAGACAAGTTGTAACTCTGATTGTTGCCAGTGCGTGTGATTTCTTCAACCCAGCGGGTATCAACACGGACCTCGCCAAATGAGTAGCCGCCCGAACCATCGGCGATAATATCCACTGCCGGCAGTCCGGTGATTGGATCGGGGTATTGTCCATTGAACCGGTCGATCGCATCCTCCAGGGAACGCCCACGGTTCAATTCACCCTCGATATACAGGTCGGCATACTCGAGCGCGGTCAGTCCGCGAAACTGGTTGTCATCCGCGATCGCCCAGTCGTTGAGGCCGTACTGCACATTCAGGTTGACCTTGGGCTTGCCAGAACGTCCGGACTTGGTGGTGATCAGTACGACACCGTTCGCTGCCCGGGCGCCATAGATGGCGGTGGCTGAAGCATCCTTCAGGACGGTCAGCGTCTCAATATCGTTCGGATTGAGATTGGCCAGGGTATTGGCTGTTTCTGATTGATTGGTCAGAGCGTCACCCGGGTTGAAGATCGGGATCCCGTCAACTACGTACAGTGGGTCACTGGATGCCGAGATCGAACCCTGACCGCGGATACGCACTTCGACTTGGGAGCCCGGCTGACCGTTGCCCATATTGGCTTGCAGACCGGCGACGCCGCCCTGCAAGGCTTGTTCGGCCGAGGCAAACGGTACCTGCTCAATGTCCTCAGAACTCAAGCTGGTGACCGAACCGGTCAGCGCCTCTTTGCGCTGTGTCCCGTAGCCAACCACAACGACTTCCTCCAGTGTCGTCGCAGATGTCGACAACGTCACTGTAAGAGTTGTGGTACTGCGGTTGACCACAATTTCTTTCGGATTAAATCCGGTATAGGAGAAGATCAAGGTGGCCTCGTCCCCAGAGATCTGCAAGGAGAATTTTCCGTCGAAGTCAGTGACGGTACCCTCCGCAGCACCTTTGATTAGAACATTGGCGCCGATCAGGGGCTCCCCCTGATCATCGAGAACGGTGCCGGACACCGTGAACTGGGCGCCGAGCCACGTGGCTGCGCTCATGATCAACGCCATGAACGCAAACCTGAGTAGAACTGGTCTCATAAGATTTGTATTTGTGATTTAATAAGCTGCTATTTCCCATTTTAAGTCCATAGGAGTTCTCACTAGTTCCTGACAGTGTTTGAGAGTAGGTCACCGCGGATCAACCACGGTCGGAGGCCTGGTAATCGCCGTAAAAAGATAATACATTTCTTTAACGTCTCATATCTTCATAGCGCTTCTTTCCAGTAATTCCTTCAATCACGCATTGCCAGCGATGTCACCCTCATGATTTGAAGATCAGCATCGCCTCATTCGATATCTGATATGCAGTGTTTGACATTCAACACTTCTCCAACAAAAAAAGCCCCGCCAACGGCGAGGCTCCTTTGAGAGAGTAAACTTCGTCCCTGCCAAGTGAACAAGGCTCTTTAGCTGCCACACATGAGGCAGCCGTCTTCCATGGTGCAAACAGTGCCATCGGCAAACTGTTCAGGCTCCTGGCCGTCCGTTTGCCCGGATTCCGTTTCCACTCCGTCTTCGCCGTTGACCTGATCGCCGTTGGCGCTGACGAATTTCCTTTGGTGCTTCTCACTTAGCGTAAACTTGATCGGATCGACCGCCGCCTTCGACCTCAGGTAGTACATCCCTGTTTTGAGACCCTGCTGCCATGCATAGAAGTGCATGGATGTCAGCTTCTTGTAGTTGGGATTCTCAATGAACAGGTTGAGACTCTGGCTTTGGCAGATAAACGCACCGCGATCAGCGGCCATGTCGATAATGGTCTTCTGGCTGATTTCCCAAACGGTCTTGTACAAGTCCTTGAGCTCTTGCGGGATCTCGTCGATCTCCTGCACGCTACCGTTGGATACCATCAGCTGCTCCTTCATATCCTCATTCCACAGACCCAGACCGATCAGGTCTTTCAACAAGTGCTTGTTCACAATAATATGTTCACCCGAAAGCGTCCGCCGTGTATAGATGTTAGCAGTGTATGGCTCGATACATTCGTTGTTGCCGAGGATCTGCGATGTCGATGCGGTCGGCATGGGTGCGAGCAGCAGGCTGTTGCGGATGCCATGTTCCGCGATTTGTTCCTTCAGCCCGGCCCAATCCCAGCGGTCCGACGGTTCGACACCCCACATGTCGTACTGCAGAATGCCTTTGCTGGCCGGTGAGCCGGGGTAGGTCTCATAGTGTCCGTCACGGGCTGCCAGGGCGCAGGATTCGGTGAGGGCAGCAAAGTAGATCGTTTCGAAGATCTCCCGGTTGAGCTTTCTCGCTTCGGGGCTATCAAACGGATAGCGCATCATAATGAAGGCATCGGCCAGCCCCTGTACTCCGATTCCGATCGGACGGTGCCGCAGATTGCTGTTGCGCGCCTCCGGTATCGGGTAGTAGTTGAGGTCGATCACTTTGTTGAGGTTGCGCGTGATCACCCGCGTCACGTCAAACAGTTTCTGGTGATCAAACTGCTTATTCTCAACGAATTTGGCCAATGAGATTGAAGCAAGATTGCAAACCGCAACTTCGTCTGGCGCGGTATACTCCACCACCTCGGTACAGAGGTTGGAAGACTTGATGGTGCCGAGATTCTTCTGGTTCGATTTTTTGTTGCAGGCATCCTTGTACAGCATGTACGGCGTACCCGTTTCGATCTGGCTTTCCAGGATGGCAAACCACAACTCCTGCGCCTTGATCGTCTTGCGCGCCCGTCCTTCCTGCTCGTACTTGTGGTAGAGCGCCTCAAATTCACCGCCATAGGTATCGTGCAATCCGGGTGCCTCATTCGGGCAGAAGAGCGACCACTCGCCGTCTTCCTTGACCCTTTGCATAAACAGATCGGGGATCCACATGGCGTAAAAGAGATCGCGTGCCCGTAATTCTTCCTTACCGTGGTTCTTTTTCAGTTCGAGGAAGTCAAAGATATCAGCATGCCACGGCTCGATGTAGATCGCGAAGGCGCCCTTGCGCTTGCCTCCGCCCTGGTCCACGTAGCGCGCCGTATCGTTATACACGCGCAGCATCGGGATGATCCCGTTGGAGGTCCCGCCAGTGCCTTTGATATAGCTGCCCTTGGCCCTGATGTTGTGGATGCTGAGACCGATCCCACCGGCCGACTGTGAGATCTTGGCGCAACGCGAGAGTGTCTCGAAGATGCCCGAGATGCTGTCGTCGGTCATGGACAACAGGAAGCATGATGACAACTGCGGCTTGGGGGTTCCGGCATTGAACAGGGTCGGCGTGGCGTGGATAAACCACTTTTCCGACATCAGGTTGTAGGTCTCGATCGCAGCATCAATGTCCTCCCCATGGATGCCGATCGCTGCACGCATCATCATGTGCTGCGGGCGTTCGACGACATCTCCGTCCATCTTGAGGAGATAGGAGCGCTCGAGGGTTTTGAATCCGAAATAGTCGAAGGAATAGTCGCGATCAAAGATGATGGCTGAGTCGATCCGGTCGGCGTGTTTGCGGATCACCTGCATTGTCTCGTCACCGATCAGGCCGGCTTTCTCGCCACTGATCGGGTCGATATAATTATACAATGCCTTCATGGTCCGCGAGAACGACTTGTTCGTTTTCTTGTGGAGGTTCGAAATGGCGATGCGCGCGGCCAGGAGTGCATAGTCAGGGTGCTTCGTGGCCATGGTAGCGGCCGTTTCCGCAGCCAGGTTGTCCAGTTCGGAGGTAGACACTCCGTCGTAGATACCCTGGACGACCTTCATACTGATCTCGATGGGTTTTACGTAGTTGAGGTCGAGTCCGTAGCAAAGCTTCTTGATGCGTGCGGTGATCTTGTCAAAGCTCACATCCTCGCGCTTGCCACTGCGTTTGACTACTTGCATTTGCTAAAGGGATTTGATACGTAAATAAAAGGGTGGTTCTAGAAGTCTTCGTCAAGAGAGAATACCTGGTCTTCGCGCTTGGCCATGACACCAGCTTTCTGGTAATCGCCCACACGGCGCTCGAAGAAGTTGGTCTTGCCCTGCAGGGAGATGAGGTCCATCCACGGGAAGGGATTCTCCACATTGTACACCTTGTCGTTGCCCAGGGCCACCAGCAGACGGTCGGCACAAAACTCGATGTACTGGCACATCAGCTCGGCATTCATGCCGATCAGGGCGACGGGGATCGCATCTGACACGAATTCCTTCTCGATATTGACGGCGTCCATGATGACCTCCTCGATCGTCGCTTTGGGGAGCTTGTTGACGACGTGTTTATTGTACAGGAGGCAGGCGAAGTCACAGTGCATGCCTTCATCGCGGGAGATCAGCTCATTGGAAAAAGACAGACCCGGCATGAGACCGCGCTTCTTGAGCCAGAAGATCGAGCAAAATGACCCGCTGAAGAAGATCCCTTCTACCGCAGCGAAGGCGATCAGACGCTCCGCAAAGGAGCCGTTCTCGATCCAGCGCAGCGCCCAGTCCGCTTTTTTCTTGACGCATTCCAGGTTTTCGATGGCATTGAACAGGAAGTTCTTCTCCTTGGGATCATTGATATATGTATCGATCAGCAAGGAGTAGGTCTCTGAGTGGATGTTCTCCATCATGATCTGGAATCCGTAGAAGAACTTGGCCTCGGTGTACTGGACTTCCGAGACGAAGTTTTCGGCCAGATTCTCATTGACGATCCCGTCGCTGGCGGCAAAGAAGGCCAGGACGTGTTTAATGAAGTGTTTTTCGTCGTCTGTGAGTTTGTTGTTCCAGTCGTCGAGATCCTGGTGCAGGTCGATCTCGCTGGAGGTCCAGAAGCAGGCTTCTGCGTGTTTGTAAAATTTCCAGATGTCGTCGTGTTCTATCGGGAAGAGTACGAATCGGTTTGGGTTCTCTCTCAAAATGGGCTCGTTCACTTGCGTCATCTTACCAGTGTATTTTTAGTTTGTTCATGAATGCATAATCTGTCGCATTGTCCGTCACCAATTCCGGCTCGCATACCCGATGAGCAGAGCGAGAAAAATCCCATAGAAAACTTCAACATTGAATTTTTCTACGAGTCGAAATGGAGAACGAACTTGTTTGATCAATACTGAGGAAGTGAAGATTTAATACGTTGTATTAAAGATTATCCTCAATTGATGTGACTAATATAAATGAATAAATTTCCTAATATGTGAAAAACTTATCCACAGGCTGTGGAAAAGTGGTACATCACATTGAAAAAGAGCGCGTTAGGCATACAAATACGTGTAAACTATGTGTAAAACCTGTGGAAAACTGACCTTTGACGGCCGTTTTTTCCACAATATTGCACCACTCAGAACGCAACACATTAGAAAAAACGGCCATGCATACCATTCACGCGACAGACGCCCGTTTTGCCTCCTATTTTTACCAAAAACGGCCCTTTTCCGGGCTGTGGTCGATCTGGTCTGCGGCAGTGGTCTAAAACAACTTTTTGCGGCGGAAAAACCACACCAACCCGAGGCTCCCGAGCACCGAAATGACCAGGATCAGATAGAAGGCTCCACCGGCCTCTTCGAAGGGCAGCTTCACGTTCATCCCGTAAAAGGAGGCAACCAGCGTCGGAACCATCAAAACGATCGTGACAATGGTTAGCCGCTGAATAAACACGTTGAGATTGTTGGAAATGATGGAGGCGTAGGCTTCCATCGTCCCGCTGAGGATGTTGGTATAGACGTTGGACATCTCCAGCGCTTGCGAGTTGTCGATGATAATGTCCTCAAACAGGTCTGCCTTTTCTTCATCATCGCGGATCCGTAGAAAATCGGTCCGCTTCATCTTCATCTTGAGCAGCTCATTGGCGCTGAGCGAGTTGACAAAGTACACCAGGCTTTTCTCGATCCGCAACAGGTGTTTCAGTTCTGAATTGCGGCTGCTGTTGTAGAGTTCTTGCTCGATCAGGTTGCGCTTGAGGTTGAGCTTTTTGATACACTCGAGAAACCGGACCACGTTCTGCTCGAAGATCTGCAACACAAAGAGCTGCTCGTCGTCGGGATGAAAATACCGCACCCTGCCCTCCAGAAACTTTTGAATGATCGGATTGTCCACCCCGCTGATGGTGGTCACATGGTCCTCTGTCAGGATGATGCCGATGGGTGATGTGATGTAGATCGCTTCGCTTTCCTTGTCGATCTCGTTGAGGATCGGCGTGTTGACCAGAATGAGCCTGCCTTCCTCCTCACGCTCATAGCGCGATCGCTCATCGATATCCAGGGAATCGGTGAGGAAATCCAGAGGGACCTGGAGATATTCTGCGAGTTCTGCAAGTTCAGTATTGACGACCGGCGGGGACACATTGATCCAGCATCCGGGACGACGTGCATCCAGTTCGATCAACTGACCGTCTTCCTTGATATAATATCGGATCATTATTGCCAGATTCCATCAATGTTGTCGTTGGTTTGTCCCCGTGAGGGCGTGACAAATATCGTGTCTTTTACCGAAAATCAAAGTTGCTACGCAAACCTGAGCGTGCGCACCGGTGTGATCCGCGTGATCAGCAGTGAAGGCACCAGGAGAAAGAGCAGCGTGATGATGATGGTACCACTATTGAGGGCCAGTATATGCCATACCCCGATGTCGACCGGGGCATACGACAGGTAGTAATCGGCCTCGTTGAGTGTGATCACCCTGAAGGAATCCTGGATCGCGCAGAGTCCCAACCCGATCAGGTTGCCGATCAGCAAACCGATCAGGATGATCCGCCCGGCATGGGCGAGAAAGATCTTCTGGATCATCCAGGAGGTGCCACCGAGAGCCTTGAGTACGCCGATCATGCGGGTGCGCTCCAGGATAAGAATGAGCAGGACCGAGATCATATTGATCACTGCCACGATCAGGGTGAGTCCTACGATCACCATTTGATTGACGTCCTGGAGATCGAGCCATTCGAAGATATTCGGGAACTTCTGGCGGATCGTCTCCGAGTAGAGTTCGGAGGGCAGTTCCTCGACATAGATGTATTCATTGATGATCCCCGCGTCATCCACATGCTCCACGAAGACCTCATAGGCGGCTATCTGGTCTTCTTCCCAGCCGAGCAATGCCTGCACCTGGGGCAGCGGGGTAAAGGCAAACTTTTGATCATACTCCTCGAGGCCGGTACGATAGATGCCGCGTACTTCAAATCTGCGTTGAACCTGCCGGTCTTCCCGCAGGAAGTGGAGAATAAAGCGGTCTCCCGGCGCCACTTCGAGCCGGTCGGCGGTGTACTGGGAGATCAGTATCCCTGACTGGTCGGCCGGGACGGCCGGATCGAACACCGTGCCCGCGACCAGAAAGCGTTGCATGGTTTCCCATGCGTAATCGCTACCGACACCTTTAAGCACAATCCCTTCCATCTGCTCACCGGTCTTGATGATGGCCGGGATCTGGGCTACGGCCTGAACGTGGCTGACACCTCCGCGTGAGCTGAGCCGGATCTGATGGCGCAAGCCTGTCGTCAATTCCACCTGCGCGACATCCAGGATCGAGGCCATCAGCGCTGTATCGCGGTAGATCGGCAGTGCTTCATAGGAGGCATCGGCCCGGATATCGGTGATATTGATGTGGCCCCAAAACCCGAACACCTTCTCGCTGATCTCCTTTTTGAACCCCCGTACCAGGGCTACCGTCACGATCATCACCGCCAGGCTGATCGCCACGGCCGCCGTCGCCAACCGGATGATGGTGCGGGTGAAGGTCTTCTGGCGGGAACCAGCCAGGCGAGCCGCAATGAATCGGG
This sequence comes from Saprospiraceae bacterium, assembly GCA_033720735.1. Classification (GTDB taxonomy): domain Bacteria; phylum Bacteroidota; class Bacteroidia; order Chitinophagales; family Saprospiraceae; genus B8-G4. The sequence continues at coordinate 713 of JAWWBX010000188.1, read as the reverse complement.
AAACGCGCACAGACGGGAAGCGAAATATTCGGGCTGAAAGTATTAAAATTTTAGTCAAAGTGTCATTTTTGCCGGCACACCGAGCGGCGTGATCATGGCGACATCTGGGTTTATTGACGAATTGCAATGGCGGGGAATGCTGCACGACAGCACCCCGGGTGTCGTCGAACACCTGGCTGGTGGCATGCGCCGGGGATACATTGGATTTGACCCGACCGCACGGTCGCTGACGATCGGCAACTACGTGCAGATCATGATCCTCGATCTTTTCCAGCGTGCCGGTCACCAGCCCATCGTTCTCATGGGCGGCGCCACCGGACGGATCGGTGATCCGTCAGGGAAGGATGCCGAACGCGACCTCCTCTCCTACGACGTCCTGGATGAAAATGTGCAACGGCAACAACAACAGTTTGAACGCTTGCTCAACTTTCAGGACGGAGAGAACAGAGCAATGATGCTCGACAATCTCGACTTCTACCGGGAGATGAACGTCCTCGACTTTCTCAGGGAGGCCGGAAAGCATCTCACGATCAACTACATGCTCTCGAAGGAGTCGGTCAAAAAACGACTGGAGAGCGGTCTCTCCTACACCGAGTTCAGCTACCAGGTGTTGCAGGCATACGACTTTCTTTGCCTGTTCCGGCAGCAGGATTGCACATTGCAGATGGGCGGATCAGATCAATGGGGCAATATCACAGCGGGGATCGAGTTTG
>JAWWBX010000187.1:0-8567 GCA_033720735.1 Saprospiraceae bacterium | reverse complement strand
CGCCGCAGGGTTTGACGCAGGCTGCGTGAGATCTTGATGCGTTCTGGTAAAAGCACACAGCGCGGGTCAGGAAACCACCACATGATCGGCTCGTCGTCGCCATACCAGGGAAAGATGCCGTGTGCATAGGCCAGCACCAGGCGGTCCACACTGAGGTCGCCTCCGACAGCGAGCACCCCGGGAGGTTCAGTCAGCAAAGGAGATGGAAAGACATGCAGATGCTCCGGCAACCTGTAGACAGGCATGGGTGCCGGTCAGACCTTGCTCACGGTCTCGATGACTGCACTCAGGCCGCGATCGACCAGGGCATCCTTGAGGGGGCGCAGCACCGGCATGGGCGCTGTCTTGACGGTCGCTTTTCCGGCATAGTGAATGATCAGCGACAACTGCTCTGCCTGCACGTCGTCGTGCTGCAGGATCTCCACGAAGCACTGGATCACCCAGTCGAAGGTGTTGAAGTCATCGTTGTACACGATCAACTCAGCGATATCACCGCTATCAACCGTGGTTTCGACCAGGATTTCCTCTACCGTATCGTACTCAAATTCAAATGGCATATGTCCTCGAGATTCAGCGTGCAAGGTAACTATTTTAGGCGAGAGAGCGCCCCGGCAATCGAGGCAAAGTCGGGGATTAGCGAAGCGTCTTCGAGTACTTCGGCATACTTGACGACGCCAACCCGGTTGACGAGGAAAGCCGCGCGCTTCCCCACACCCCGCATCCCATAGCCCCACACCTCGTACAATGCGCCATATGCCCGTGACACCTCTTTGTTGAAGTCGGACAAGACCGGGTAGTTGAGCTCCAGCTCCGCCTTGAACCGGGCCAGCGCGTACAAGCTGTCGACGGAGATACCCAGCACCTGGCACTCCATGTTGTGATAGGTGGTCAGTTCGTCCCGTACCAGGCACATTTCTTGAGTGCAGGTGCTGGAAAACGCCAGGGGGAAGAACAACAGCAACACGTGCTGCCCTTTGAAGTCACTCAGGCTCACCTCCTGTTTGTCCGAGGCGTAGAGCTGGAATTCAGGTGCCTTGTCACCAACCTTGATGGCCATGCAGTGATGATTTGGACCGCCGGAGCGGTGCACCAATATACCCAATCAGTCAATTACCTATCTTAACCGGCATACTGCGCACACACTTCACGACATGCGGCGGGCCTACCTCGAAATGCACCTGGCTGTTCTCCTGTACGGCGTAACGGCCATCCTGGGCAAGGTCATCAGCCTGGCCGCCATTCCGCTGGTGTGGTGGCGCGTCCTGCTGACCAGCATCAGCTTGCTGTTCCTGGTGCACGTCGGGCGGTTGTTCCAGCAGGTCCCACGCCGGCTGGTCGTCCGCTACGCACTGATCGGGTGCCTGGTGGCACTGCACTGGATCACCTTCTTCCTCTCGATCAAGCTCGCCAATGCGAGCATTGCCCTGGTGGCCCTCGCCACCCAGTCGTGTTTTACTGCCGTGCTTGAGCCGGCGATCCTGCGACGCCCCGTGCGCCCATACGAGCTGGTGCTTGGTGTGCTCGTGGTACCGGCCATGCTGTTGATCGTCAATGAAGTACCGACGGGCATGCACGCCGGGATCTGGGTGGGCCTGGCATCGGCGTTACTCATCGCCCTGTTCACCTGTTTCAACAAACGGCTGATCGGCGGGGCAACACCCCTGCAGATCACCTTTATCGAACTCAGCAGTGCCGCGATCTTCATCACGTTCCTGTTGCCATTCCTACATGTGGGTGCGATCAATGGCCCATTGCTCCCGTCTGGAATGGATTGGCTGTACCTGGCCATTTTGGTGCTCCTCTGCACGACACTGGGCTGGCTGCTGGTCCTGAGGGCACTCCGCCATTTGTCCGCGTTTTCATCCAACCTGGTGGCTAACCTGGAGCCGGTGTACGGGATCGTCCTGGCCTGGCTGATCCTCGGCGAGCACCGCGAGCTGACCGGCGGTTTCTACGCTGGCGCTGCTGTCATCCTTGCGATCGTCCTGATCAATCCGTTCCTTAGCCGCCGGGATGCAAACCGACGAACCGCCTATGAGGAAGTTGAAATACCTTGATGTCCAATCCTATTGTGCGCAGCATTCCAGCGATGCGGACGAAATCTTGCATGCGCTGGACCGCGAGACGCATCTGACCACGATCGCACCGCAGATGAGTGCGGGGCCGCACCAGGGAATGCTGCTCCAAATGCTCAGCCAACTGACAGCTCCACGGCGGATTCTCGAGATCGGGACGTTCTCGGGCTACGCCAGCATTTGCCTGGCACGCGGTCTGGCAGCGGGCGGGCACCTCGACACCATCGAGGTCGACCCGGAGCGCGCGACGATGATCCGTAAATACCTCAAGCTGGCGGACATTGACGAACGCGTCACTCTCCATGTCGGAGATGCTTTCGACCTGATCCCCTCATTCACAGATACCTACGACCTCATTTTTGTCGATGCCGGCAAGCGGGATTATGCCCGCTACTACGAGCTGTTGCTTCCAAAACTCCCGGTTTCAGGCATCCTGATCTTCGACAATGTTCTCTGGGGTGGTAAAGTTGTAACGGGTGACAACGACCCTGATACCACGCTGATGCGAGCGTTCAATGAGATGTTGCGTAACGACGATCGGGTAATGGCCGTGATGGTGCCGCTGCGCGATGGCATGACACTTGTCAGGAAACGTGGATGATGGCCGGGGTGTATCTCCATATCCCGTTTTGCAAGCAGGCGTGCTCCTACTGCAACTTCCATTTCTCGACCTCACTGCGGCTCAAGGATGCACTGCTCAATGCACTGCACGACGAGATCGCCAGGCGGGCCGGCGAGTTGAACGGCCAGACGGTCCGTTCCGTCTATTTTGGCGGCGGTACCCCCTCTTTGCTGACATCAGCCGAGATCAATGCCATCTGGACCCGCCTTGCCCGTCATCTGACGATCGAGGCGGATGCCGAAGTGACGCTCGAGGCCAATCCCGACGACCTCACGGCAGACACCCTCGATCAGCTGGGCGACACGCCGGTCAACCGGCTCAGTATCGGGATCCAGTCATTTCATGCCAGCGACCTGGGATTCATGAACCGGGCGCACAACGCCACCCAGGCGCGCGGCGTACTGGACCTGATCCGGACTTCGGGGTGGGACCGGGTAACGGTCGATCTGATCTACGGGAGCCCGACCCTTTCACACGACGCCTGGCAAGCTAACCTGGATCTGATCGCCGCCTACGACATTCCGCATCTTTCGGCCTATCAGCTCACCGTGGAGCCGCGCACCGCACTTGCCGCCCGGGTTCGCCAGGGCAAACAGCCGATGATGCCAGACGAAGACGTCATCCACCAATTCCGGATGTTAATGGCATGGAGTACGGACCACGGGTATGAACATTACGAGATCTCCAACCTTGCCCGGCCTGGTCACCGCGCGATCCACAACAGCAACTACTGGAACCGGACCGAATACCTCGGGCTCGGCCCGTCGGCACATTCACTCACCGGGCGGACCCGCCAGTGGAACATCGCCAGCAATCCGCGCTATATCAAAATGATGTCTGACGGCCTGGCGATCGATGCGAGTGAAACGCTCTCGGACACCGACATCTTCAACGAAACGGTGATGACCCGTCTCCGGCTGAGCGACGGCCTTGAGCTGACGGAACTCGCCGCCCTCGACGCATCTTTCGCGACGCATTTTGTCCAGGCGATCGAACCATTCGTGGAGCGTGGCCTGGTGGTCCAAACCGGTTCGCATTTCACGCTGACCCGGGACGGGAGATGCCTGGCCGATCACATTGCATCCGAGTGTTTCGTCACGGACTGACCGGGCTACCTGACCACTTCAATATGGTGAAGAAAGGTGTTCTTTCCTCCGGTCAGATTCCACATCACGCCAAGCCTGAATGCGTAGGTGCCAGGCGGATCCGGTGCCACCACTTGCACTTCCCGCTGATGTGATGCACCGGGCTCCAACCTCTCGAAGCCGGGCGGCCCAAGATCCTGCCAGCTCTCGGACCGTTCGCCGGTGTGGCGCATCCACAACATGATCCTGGTCACGTCTTGATCCGGGACTACGACCGGGAGATCAAGTGGGTTCAGGACCTCCAGTCGCCAACTCGAAGTCGTTCCCATGCGCACCGTTTCGGGTACTTGCACCAACCTGATCTCGAGCTGATTGAAACTGTTGAAGGCATCAAACCGTTGCCGGTGGTACGTCTCGATCCCGGTGTCCAAGGCATCCCCAAAACGCACCGCCAGACTGTCGTGGAAGGATGAGGTGAACACCGTCACTGGCGCACCCTGGAGCACGACCTCCAGGTCCGGCAGCAGGTCAAACTGGTTACCGCGATAATTGGGTCCGTTCATGGAGAAGGAAGGCTCCCCGGAATAGAACATATACTTCGCGGCCTGCTGATACGAGTTGCGAAAGATGGCAGTGCTTCCGTCAGCGGCATCCTGGATGCTGGCAGCCCAGGCTTTCCAGCCGTGTGTTTCGCGAAACTTGCTGTCGGTAACGACTTCGACGGCAAACAAAATGCGGACGATCACGATGAGCACAACTGACGGGATTGCGAGGATCTTCAGCCAGCGCAGCAACCGGTCCTGCCCCTCGATCACCGGGTAAGACAGCCAGACCAGGGCGGGAAAAGCGAGTGCCGTCCAATTGGCCTCGATGCGGCCACGCAGACTCATAAGCAAGAATAGGCCAAATACGCCCATTACCACCCATGCGAGTGTGCGGGCAAACCGGTCCCTGATCTGCCAATGGCGGATCGATGCCAGGACCAGAAATCCCATTAACGGGCCGTATACGAGCAGCTGGCCGAGCACGTAGTTGAGCGGGTAATCCCAGCGAAAACCACGGCTCCCCCGCTCGAACAGATGAAACCTGAACGTGACGAAGTCGTGCTGCCACTGCCACCACAAGTGCGGGGCAAAGAGGACCAGCGCCACCAGTGGGATGAGCCAGAAGGTGCGCCTCCGCATCAGCGCACCGAGATTCGGCACGATCGCGAAAACCAGCAAGATCGCCGCGTGATACTTGCTGTACATCAGCAGAGCACAAATCAATGCCAGTAGCAAAGCAGTGCCAAGACTGTCTTCACGCAGATATCGCTGGAACAGGTACAAAAATCCGCACGTCAGCGCCAGCAAGGGGATATCGGGTACGGCCACGAAACCTCCGATGTGGAAGAGCATCATAGACGCGACGAAGAGGAAGAACAGCCCTGGTCGCCGCGGCTTGATCCAGGCGAACAGAAAAGCAAGGACCCCGGTGCTCACGAGCACAGTGGTCAGGCGGACTCCCAGTTCTCCCGGGAGCCAGAGCCCTGCCCTGATGAGGACCGCCACGGCTGGCGGGTGGTCAAAATAGCCCCAGTCGAGATGGTTGGCATAGACCCAGTAGTAGGCTTCGTCATGCAGCAATTCGGTCGTGAGGGACTGGAGGATGTTGAGCCCGAACCACAAGAGCAGGTAGGGCCAGTACGGGCGGAGAGTTGTCAGGATGGAACGCAACGTGCTATGCTTCGAGTGATGCCTGGAGTGTCCCGATCAACTGGATCGCTGCTTCGGCGATGACGGTGCCAGGACCGAAAATCGCGGTGACACCAGCGTCCAGCAGTGCCTTCTCATCTTCAGGGGGAACGATCCCGCCGACCACCACCAGGATGTCCGGCCGGCCCAGACGTTCAAGCTCGGCGATGGCGGCCGGCACCAGTGTGCTGTGTCCGCCTGCCAGGCTGGAAATGCCCAGGATATGCACGTCGTTCTCGGCAGCCTGCAGCGCAGCCTCGGCAGGTGTCTGAAACAACGGGCCCACATCCACATCGAAGCCGAGGTCGGCAAAGCTCGTGGCGATCACCTTGGCACCGCGGTCATGACCATCCTGCCCGAGTTTGGCCACCATGATCCGCGGGCGTCTCCCGGCGGCTTCGGCAAAGGCGTCGGCACGCTGGCGGGCTTGCTGTACGGTCTCCTCCATCTGGCTTTCGCGCAAATATACACCCGAGATCGTGCGCGGCTGGGCGCGGTACCTGCCAAATACATCTTCCATCGCCAGGCTGATCTCACCGAGTGTGGCACGGACCCGGGCTGCTTCGATTGCCGCTGCCAGCAGGTTGTGCTCTGTGCCCTGTGCTGCCTTGCGAATCCCGATGAGTGCTCCTTCCACGCGCCGCGGATCGCGCGCTTGCCTGGTGCGATCCAGTTTTTCCTTTTGCTGCCGCAGTACGGCCAGGTTGTCCACCCTCAGTGTCTCGAGTGGAGGCGCCTCTGCTATCTTGAAAATGTTGAGCCCGACGATCTTGTCCTTGCCGGTATCGATGCGTGCCTGCTTGGCCGCCGCATCCTGCTCGATGCGCATCTTGGGCAACCCCTGTTCGATCGCTTTGGCCATGCCGCCCAGTTCCTCCACTTCCTGGATGTAGGCCCAGGCCTTCTCCGCCAGTTCCTGGGTCATGCGCTCCACTTCATACGACCCACCCCACGGGTCGACCGCATTGACGACCCCGGTTTCGCGTTGCAGATACAACTGCGTGTCACGCGCAAGTTTGGCTGAGTAGTCCGACGGGAGGGCGATGGCCTCATCGAGGGCGTTGGTATGCAGGGTTTGCGTCCCGCCCATTTCTGCCGCCATCGCCTCTGTGCTGGTACGGGTGTTTTTGTTGTACGGGTCCTGTGCTGTCAGGCTCCACCCTGACGTCTGGCAGTGCGTGCGCAGGGCCATCGACTTCGGATTTTGCGGGTCAAACTGCTTCACAATCTTTGCCCAGAGCAAGCGACCGGCCCGCATCTTGGCGATCTCGGTAAAATGCTGCATGCCAATGCCCCAGAAAAACGACAGCCGCGGCGCAAACTGATCGATGGTCAGACCCGCGTCCAGGCCTGCCCGGATGTACTCCAGTCCGTCCGCCAGCGTGTACGCCAGTTCCAACTCGGCGGTCGCGCCGGCCTCATGCATGTGGTAACCGCTGATACTGACTGAATTAAAGCGGGGCATGTGTTGCGACAAGTAGGCAAAGATGTCGCGGATGATGCGCATCGAAGGTTCCGGCGGATAGATATAGGTGTTGCGCACCATGAACTCCTTGAGGATATCGTTCTGGATCGTCCCCGACAGTTGCTCCGGCCGCACTCCCTGCTCTTCCGCTGCGACAATAAAGAAGGCCACGATGGGGATGACCGCTCCGTTCATCGTCATGGAGACCGACATTCGATCGAGCGGTATCCCGTCGAACAAAAGGATCATATCCTCGACGGTGTCGATGGCGACACCGGCTTTTCCGACATCACCCTGCACCCGCTCGTGGTCTGAGTCGTAGCCGCGGTGTGTAGGCAGGTCAAAGGCCACCGACAGGCCGCGTTGTCCGGCGGCCAGGTTGCGGCGGTAGAAGGCATTGCTCTCCTCAGCGGTGGAAAAGCCTGCGTATTGCCGGATGGTCCACGGACGGCCGACATACATGGTACTGTATGGGCCGCGCAGATAGGGCGGAAATCCGGACACAAAGCCATTATACGCGCTCGCTCGTTCTTTCATTCCGGACCAGTCGTACTTCAGCTGGTGCTCCCGGAGTTGATCTTGCCACGACATGCACGCAATTTAACCAAATCCACTTCCGGGATCGACCGGAGTCGTCCGCCGGAACTATTCCAATCGGAACCGCACCGGCAAACGAAAGAGCACAGGTACCGGGCGGCCGTGGTGAATACCAGGCGACCACCCGGGCATCCCGCGCACGACCCGGACAGACTCCTTCCCGCACCCCATGCCGATGTCATGCAGCAGCTTTATCTGACTCACGCTCCCGTCTTTCTCCACCACGAATTCGACAACGACCATGCCTTCGATCCCGTTTTCGCGGGCCAGGGCCGGATAGCGCAATTTGCTTTGGATGTATGCCAGCAATGCCCGGTCAGAACATTGCTGTTGCTCCTCCGGATCGCTGCTCCGGCAATCTCCAAAGCTCGGCATCTTGTCAGCAAACAGAAGCGGCGTATCGTCTGGAGGCGCTGGGGGCGGTGGTGATGGGGCGGGCACCGGTGGCATTGGGGCCGGGGGAGCGGAAACCGGCAGTTCGGGTAGTCCAGGGCCGGGCAGGGATGGCGGCTCGGGCACCTTCGGCTTCGTTTCGACAAACTCTGTCGAATCGATCATCCGGGTCACAGTGACCACGGCTGGCGGAGGCACACGTTTTTTTACATCAGGGTGTTGCGTGCGGATCACTTCGAGGGCCGGGGGTGCGGCCTCCAGGACGCTGGTATATATGAGATCCGGAGAGTGGACCGTCAGATTAAACACCAGGATCACCAGGGTCAGAACGAGGATCAGGCTGATCCTGAAGAACACAGGACGGAGTTTGTCGAGGCGTTTCATGGCTTTTAATGAAAGGATGCGTCGGACGCTCGGTTTTGGTGGGTTGCAACAGGGTCTGCCATATTCTGTCGATTTCGAATTGGCCGTTTCAGGCGGTTAACTCATCTTTGCACGCCATGATCCTGTACGATCGTTTTACACTGGACAACGGGCTGCGGCTGCTGGTGATGGAGGATGCCTCCACCCCGCTGGTCACGATCAATATGCTCTATG
>JAWWBX010000186.1:0-8659 GCA_033720735.1 Saprospiraceae bacterium | reverse complement strand
GGGCCGGCGATCGACAGTACGGTATCCAACCTTTCCGGAGACTTCGCCTTTACCGGAGTGGAGCCCGGGGCATATGTTCTCGAGGAAACGCAACCGGCCAATTACAGCAGTATCAGCGACTTTGACCAGACTCCCGATCCGGATGGCAACGACAATGCTGAAGGGGCAGATGATAATATTCCGGTCATCGTCGGGCCGGGTGAAGACGACACGGACAACGTGTTTGTCAACGGACGTCCGGGGACCATTTGCGGGAACGTGCGCGATGATCGCGGTGTGCCGATCGGTCAGGTGGTATTGCACTTGTATGGAGATGCGAATGGAGATGAAATGCCCGACGGACCCATCCTGCAAACGATCATGTCGGATTCTACGAGCGGCAACTACTGCTTTGAGAATCTGTTTCCCGCTGACTATGTGGTCGTACAGATCCAACCGGCGTTCTATGACGATCTGTTTGACTATGACCTGACCACGGGTGCCTTCGATCCGGATGGCAACGACAGCCTGGACATGCCTGACAATGAGATACCAGTGACCCTGGTGCCTGGTGAATCTGATGGCGGGAATGATTTCATCGAAGATCCGCATCCGGGGACCATCAGTGGGTACGTCCTCAACGACATTGACACCCCGATGGTTGGGATCGTCGTATTCCTGTACCCCGATCTGGACTATAATGGCGAACCGGACACGGTCAACCCTCTCGGGTTTCAGATTACCGCAGCCAATGGATCCTATGCCTTTACCGGCCTGGACCCTGGCCCCTTTGTTTTGGTCGAAAATCACCCGGCACCCTACAGCAGTATTAGCGATTTCGACGCGACCCCCGATCCCGACGGGGATGACTCAGCAGAAGATGCGGACAACAACATCCCGGTCATTCTGGGTGCCGGGGAGTCAGATACTGACAACAACTTCATCAACGGCCGCCCGGGAGATATCTGCGGGGTCGTTGAAGATGACCTTGGCAATCCGATCTCTCTCGTGCAGGTGCGCCTGTATGCCGATACAGACGGCGATGGCAATGCCGATGGTGCGGTGCTGGATTCCGTGTTAAGCGACAGCGACTCGGGCGGCTATTGCTTCAGCGACCTGCAGCCCGGAGACTATGTCGTGGAAGAAGTGCAGCCATTGAACTATGGTGAGTTGGAGGACTACGACCGGTTGATGGACAGCCTCGATACCGATGGAGATGATCGGGCCGAGGGAACGGACAACGATGTGCCGGTCACCCTGACGCCTGGCGAAACCGATCAGGGCAATGACTTCATTGATATCGCTTGCCCGGATGTGCCGCAGATCACCGGCGATTCGATCATGGCAGTCTGTGACGGAGGCCAACTTGTATTTACCGCACAATCACAGGCCCTGGGGTCGGAAGAGTACTACTGGGACTTTGGTGAAGGCGCCACCCCACAAACCACCACGGGCGTCGGACCGCATACCGTGCAGTACGACTGGACGCCAACGAACAGCACATCCGGAGCAAACGTGGCCCTGGTGGTCGCCAAACCGGGCTGTGATCCTGTCGGCGCCTGGGTCTCGACCGTCTATGTCAGGGCGTACGCTGATGCCACGATCAGCGGCTCAACGGCCGATCTCTGTTGGTACGGGCCCAGATCGTTTCAGCCCGCTGCACCAGAGATACCGGGCGCGATCTACAACTGGGACTTCGGAGCCGAGGCCACGCCGCAAACGGCCACCGGGTACGGTCCGCACCAGGTTGAATACAGCTCGCTGGGTGCCAAGACAGTGCAGCTCACGATTGACCCGAACTACGGTGACGCGACCTGCATTTCCTCCGATTCACTGTCATTCGAGGTCGTACAGTGCCTGGGGAATATCAGCGGTGGTGTGTATTCAGATACTTCGAACGGTCCTCCCATCCCCAACGTGCTCATCATTTTGTATCCCGATGAAAACAAGGATGGACTGCCGGATCCCGATAGCGTTGTGGCGGTGACCTTTACGACGGTCAATGGCCAGTATGCCTTCACGCTGCTCAACCCGGGCAGTTACGTTGTTCAGGAGATTCAGCCGAGCGGGTTTACCTCATTGTACGATATCGACGTGAGCGAGGACTTCGATTCCGTACCAAACCTGTCTGCGTTCGATGACCTGATCCAGGTCACCGTCGAACCACTCATTACGGACGCGGGGAATCACTTCATTGAGACCCTGGAACTCGCCAATATCACGGGTACTGTGTTTGAAGACCTGGACCTCGACGATCAGATCGATCCGGGCGAAGGCCTCGAAGGTGTCATGATCCGGCTCTATGCGGATGCCAACAACGACGGTCAGCCCGATGCCGGACCGGCTGTCGACTCCACGTGGACGATCAACGACGGCACTTACGCCCTGACGGCACTTGACACCGGTAACTTTGTGCTGGTCGAAGAGCAGCCTGCCGGCTACGGTAGTGTGCGTGATGTCGACGCCACCGAGGATGCCGACGATGTGGCCAACACTGTCCAGACCGACGATATCATCCCGGTTTCACTATTCCCGGGTGAGTCAGATACCGGGAACAATTTTGAGGATGCCCTCTGCAACCAGCTCGTCGTCAATACCAATGACGCCGGGCCGGGGTCGCTTCGGTTCATGATCGAATGTGCTGCACCCGGTGATACAGTATGGTTTGACAGCCCGCTGGCCGGACAGACCATCGTCCTGACCTCCAACATTCTCATGCTGGACAAGGATATCACCATCTATGCGCAGCACGTACCAGCGGTTATCATCAAAGCGGATATTGCGCGCCTGTTCGAGGTAGCCTCCGGAAAGCAGGTTGCGCTGCGCGGGCTGGACCTGATCGGGGGAACGGATGGTGACCCGCAAGGGATCCAGAATGCCGGCGTTCTGACGTTGCATGACGTGGCGCTCCTGCGTCATACGCAAGTCCAGAACGACAACGTTTTGCTTCGGAGCACAGGATCATTGATCCTGCGTGGCACTTGTACCCTGGAGGAGTGAGTCGTCGCGCGGACCCCAGGGGCAGCGAACGCGCGCTTTTTCGTTTCTTAGTGGCATGACGTCGCCAGATGCCTTGCGTGAGCGGTTCGAACAGTATGTGCGGGATCATCCTGTCGGGCTGTCACCGCAGACATTGTATGACCCGGCATCATATATCATGTCGCTCGGGGGGAAGCGCATGCGCCCTGTCCTGCTGCTCCTGGCCTACGGGATGTGGCATGAGCCTGTCGATGAGGCGCTTCCGGCGGCATTGGCCATCGAAGTCTTTCACAACTTCACGCTGGTACACGACGACATGATGGACGCTGCCCAAATGCGCCGGGGCAAGCCGACCGTGCACCAGAAGTATGGTACCAATAGTGCGATCCTCAGTGGGGACGTCATGCTGATCCGATCGTTCGACCTCCTGCTTCAGAGTTGCCATCGCGACAATGTCATCGAAGTCATGGAAACGATGACAGAAGTGAGTATGCGGATTTGTGAAGGGCAGCAACTGGACCTGGATTTTGAATCCAGAGACAAGGTCACCCAGGAGGAGTACCTGGAGATGATCACATTGAAGACAGCAGTCTTGCTGGGGGCAGCGATGAAGATCGGTGCACTCCTCGCTGGTGCGCCGGCCGAGGAAGCGGATCATTTATACAACGCCGGCCTGTACCTGGGCAAGGCCTTTCAGATCCAGGATGATGTTCTTGACGCCTATGGTGACGAGGCTGTGACCGGCAAGCGGCGCGGCGGTGATATCGTGAATGCCAAGAAAACCATTCTGTACACCTCATTGCTGGGCGCCTTGTCACCCGCCCGCGCACAGACCTTTATCGAATTGTACAAGGAGCGTGCTGCCAATCCCGAGGTGAAGATCCAGCAGGTGCTCCGCTGGTTTGAGGACCACGATATGCGCGCAAACTCGGAGGCACTGTGCATGTCGCTGTATCGGGAAGGCCTTGCGCGGATCGATGCGGCACAGGGCTCTGTGGTCGGCCGTACCGTGCTCTCGGACTATGTTGGTCACCTGCTCGACCGCAAGCTCTGACCAGGTCAGAAATAGTATTTTACGTCAATCCACTCCTCGTCAAACACCACCGGCAGGCGCTTGTAGAAACGAATAGCGGGTGCGTTCCAATGCAACACCTGCCACTTGCACATGACTGCACCGGCCGCCCTGGCCTCCGTGATAAACGCATCGAACAACTGCATGCCGATGCCCTGACCCCGATAGGCCTCGCTGACCACGAAGTCCTCCAGATACATCATCGGCCCTTTCCAGGTCGAGAAGGTCTGGTAATAGATAGCGGTGCCGACAATGCCTTCTGCTGATTCAGCCACCAGCGACGCAAACACCCCATCACGGAAACAGGTCTGGTACGTCTCAAGGGTGGCAGTGACGGCCGCGGGCGCACGTTCGTATTCCGCGAGTTCGCGGACCAGTTTGAGCACCTCGGCCATGTCCGAAATGGTCGCGGGACGCACTACGCAATCCGTGCTCATGATGGAGTGGATTTGGGCCTCAGGAAATTAGAAATTCGGCTATGGCTAATCGCGAAAATTGTCATACCTTTGCAATCGCTTTTTTAAAAGGGTCCCTGGAGACCCTTGAATTTATTGAATAAATACAACGTCTAACAGCAGGTATGCCAACCATTAACCAGCTCGTAACCAAGGGACGCAAGCGGATCATCACCAAGAGCAAGACCCGCGCTCTCGAGGGAAGCCCGCAAAAGCGCGGTGTGTGCACCAGGGTGTATACCACGACACCCAAGAAGCCAAACTCCGCCCTGCGCAAGGTGGCCAAGGTGCGCCTGACCAATGGCGTCGAAGTGATCGCCTATATCCCTGGAGAAGGGCATAACCTGCAGGAACACTCGATCGTACTCATCCGCGGAGGCCGGGTGAAAGACCTGCCCGGGGTGCGCTATACCATCGTTCGTGGCGCTCTGGATACGGCCGGTGTCACCGACCGCCTGCAGTCAAGGTCAAAATACGGAACGAAACGTCCCAAGAAATAATCCTGCTTAAGTCAGCCGGCAGAAATGAGAAAAAGGAAACCTAAAGTTCGAACACTGGCACCCGATCCGCGTTACGGGGATCCTCAGGTGACGCGCTTTGTCAACAACCTCATGCTGCGGGGCAAGAAGTCCGCAGCCTACAAACTGTTCTACGAGGCCATGGACCTGATCAAGGAAAGAACAGGCGAGAATGAGTACGAGATCTGGAAAACGGCCCTGTCCAATGCCACGCCTCAGGTCGAGGTGCGCAGCCGCCGGGTAGGCGGTGCCACGTTCCAGATCCCGACCGATATCCCCGGCAACCGCCGTGTTTCGATCGGGATGAAGTGGTTGATCCGCTTCTCGCGGGAACGTTCGGGTAAAGGGATTGCCGAAAAGCTGGCAAACGAGTTGATCGCAGCTTCAAAAGGAGAAGGCGCAGCGGTCAAACGCAAGGAAGACACCCACAGAATGGCTGAGGCCAACAAGGCCTTTGCTCACTTTAGAATGCGCAGATAAGATCATGGCTAGAGATCTCAAATACACAAGGAATATTGGCATTGCCGCGCACATCGACGCCGGCAAGACAACGACGACTGAGCGTATATTATATTATACAGGTATCTCTCACAAGATCGGGGAAGTGCATGATGGTTCGGCCACCATGGACTGGATGGAGCAGGAGCAGGAGCGTGGCATCACGATCACCTCAGCTGCGACCAAGGTAGCTTGGACCTGGAAGGACAATCCCTACTCGATCAACATCATTGATACCCCGGGTCACGTTGACTTTACCGTGGAGGTGGAGCGCTCGCTGCGCGTCCTTGACGGGACCGTGGCCCTGTTCTGTGCCGTTTCTGGCGTGGAACCACAATCCGAGACCGTCTGGCGCCAGGCAGACCGCTACCGCGTACCGCGTATCGGCTTTGTCAACAAGATGGACCGCTCCGGTGCAGACTTCTTCAACGTGGTGGAGGATGTCCGTGAGAAACTCGGCGCCAATGCCATCCCTATCCAGGTGCCGATCGGTGCCGAAGAAACTTTCACAGGCATCGTCGACCTCATTACCAACCAGGCGATCGTTTGGAAGGAAGATGACATGGGGATGACGTTTGAGGTCATTCCGATCCCGGAAGACCTGCAGAGCGTCGTCGATGAGAACAAGGAAAAACTGCTTGAGGCAGTCGCCGAGTACGACGAAAGCCTCATGGAGAAATATTTTGAGGACCCCGAATCAATCTCGCCCGATGAGATTCGTGCAGCGATCCGTGCCGCTGTCATTGACATGAGCATTGTGCCCATGATGTGTGGCAGCGCGTTCAAGAACAAGGGCGTCCAGGCCTTGCTCGATGCAGCCTGCGCATTCCTGCCCTCACCGCTCGACAAAGAGAGCATCGAGGGGATCGACCCGCGCACCGAGGAAATGGTCACGCGCAAACCGTCCGTCGACGATCCGTTTGCAGCACTGGCCTTCAAGATCGCCACCGATCCGTATGTGGGACGCCTGGCGTTCTTCCGGGTGTACTCCGGAGCGCTCGATGCCGGTTCGTACGTGCTGAATACACGGTCTGGCAACAAGGAGCGCATCTCCCGGATCTATCAGATGCACGCCAACAAGCAGAATCCGATCGACCGTGTCGAGGCAGGAGATATTGCAGCGGGCGTTGGCTTCAAGGACCTGCGCACGGGAGACACCCTCTGTGCCGTCGACAAGCCCATCGTGCTGGAGAGTATGACCTTCCCCGATCCGGTGATCGGAGTGGCTGTCGAGCCCAAGTCGCAGAAAGATCTTGACAAACTCGGCATGGCACTGGCCAAACTGGCTGAGGAGGATCCAACCTTCCGCGTGCGCTATGACGAAGAGACAAACCAGACCGTGATCTCCGGGATGGGTGAGTTGCACCTCGATATTATCCTGGATCGCTTGCGGCGTGAATTCAAGGTAGAGTGCAACCAGGGCGCACCACAGGTCAATTATAAGGAAGCACTGACGGAGACAGTCGACCATACCGAGCGCCTCAAGAAGCAGACCGGTGGATCTGGTCTCTTTGCCCAGATGCAGTTTGAACTGGGCCCTGCAGACGAGGAGTTTTTGCAGAGCGATGAATTCAAGTCGGGCCGTGTGAAACTGCAGTTTGTCAACGATATCCGTGGTGGTTCGATCCCGAGGGAACTGATCCCGCCGGTGATCAAGGGATTCACCTCGATGATGGACAGCGGGATCCTGGCTGGATATGCGATCGACAGTATGAAGGTACGCGTGTACGACGGTGCGACACACCCGGTCGACTCAAAGCCGATCGCGTTTGAGCTGTGTGCGAAAGAGGGTTTCAAGGCGGCTGCCAGATCGGCTAAACCGGTGTTGCTCGAGCCGATCATGAAACTGGAGGTCGTAACCCCCGAGGAGTTCGTCGGAAATGTGATCGGTGACCTCAACCGTCGCCGTGGAGTGCCCAAGGATCAGGAAGTGCGCACTGGTGGCGCCGTTGCGATCCAGGCCGAAGTGCCGTTGTCAGAAATGTTTGGCTATGTCACTGCGTTGCGGACGATCACCAGTGGTCGCGCAAGCTCGACGATGGAGTTTTCACACTATGATCCGGTGCCGAAGAATATCGCCGATGAGGTGATCGAGAAGGCCCGTGGAGAAGTTAAAGTTTAAGGCCCGAAGGCCGATTACAGATAGTTTTTAACGAAGGTTATGAATCAAAAAATCAGGATTAAGCTCCGGTCTTACGACCACAACCTGGTCGATAAGTCAACGGAGAAAATCGTGAAGACTGTACGCAACAGCGGCGCTGTAGTGACGGGACCGATTCCGCTGCCGACTGAGAAGGAAATATTTACAGTACTGCGTTCACCGCATGTAAATAAGAAATCTCGCGAGCAGTTTCAGTTGCGTACGCACAAGCGCTTGATCGAGATTTACACGCCTACCCAGAAGACGGTGGACGCTCTCTCCAAACTGGAGTTGCCGAGCGGCGTAGACATCCAGGTCAAGCTTACTTAGAAGACGCCGCCTTGTGCGGTGCATGATTTGAGATCACGAATAGCGTTTCCGGCAGGTCCGGGGACGACGAGATTCATTCACTTCCCCGCCAGCGGCGGGGCAAATGCAATGTTGTGAACGGATTGATAGGTAAAAAAATCGGAATGACCAGCGTCTACGATGCCGCTGGGCGCAATGTAGCGTGTACGGTGGTGCAGGCTGCACCCAATGTCGTAACCCAGGTGAAGACCGAAGAGGCGGATGGCTATAATGCCCTGCAGCTGGGTTATGGCGAAGCCAAGGCCAAGCGTACCTCAAAGCCGTTGATGGGTCACTTCGAGAAAGCGGGGACCGGCCCCAAGAAAAAACTGGTGGAGTTTCGCGACTTCAACATTGAGAAGTCACGTGGCGACTTGATCACCGTGGATGAAGTGTTTGCAGAGGGCGACTACGTCAGTGCAGTGGGGACCTCCAAAGGTAAGGGCTTTCAGGGAGTCGTCAAACGGCACGGGTTTGCGGGTGTCGGCGATGCCACGCACGGCCAGCACAACCGGATGCGGGCACCTGGCTCGATCGGGATGTCTTCCGACCCTTCGCGTGTCTTCAAAGGGATGCGCATGGGTGGTCAGACAGGCAACCGCCGGGTCAAGGTGACCAACCTCGAAGTCGTGAAGATCTTTCCCGAACAGAACCTGATCCTGATCAAGGG